>JBJTOM010000144.1:0-22710 GCA_046074585.1 Planctomycetota bacterium
GGTGGGTGGGCATGGCCAGCCAGTTTTTGATTCAAGCGTCCATGATGCGTCCTTCAGAGTCTGACTTTTTTCGAGGGTGATGGCAACCCTGAATGGCGGCTTCCGTGACCGCCGTGAGGGCGAAGCTCCTGCTGAGCCGCAACCCTGATGCGAGTGCTGCACCACGTTGCGCCGCTCCCCAAAAACACTCGCGAAGGCTCATCATGCAAGCCAGCATGCGCCCACTCGGCGAAAGTCTCGCCCTGGGATGGTGAAACGATGTTAGAACACACAGACCGGGATGTTTCCATCCCGCACGCTGTCGTCAGGCCCCACTGCCCGAACGAACACAAAAAACGTCCTGTGGCGTGCGGTCGATGTCAATCGGCCGGTCAGGCTTAGGTGCGCTCCTGATACGCTTCTGGATGCGCGGACACGCTCCGGTACCGGAGGATTGACATCCCCGCACGCCCGGTCGCGGCGATTCGCCTGCGACTGGTCGGAGCGAGGCGGACGTGGTAGCCTGCTGCAGTGGCGGCAGGTGCCGCGCATCATCCTGCAGGAGTCAATCGCGATCGTTTTGAAGTCGGGGGCAATGTATGTGTGGTCTGAAACGGGTGCCTGGGCAGGCTGGTTGGCGGAGCGGCATGGGCGTATTGGTGCTGGTGCTGATTGTCGGCAGCACGCTGCTGAAAGCAAGCGGGCATGCCTGTGCGGATGAGAAGCAGGCTGTGAAGCTCCCGGCAGGAGTGCGGATGGAAAGGGATCTGGCATACGTGGAGGGTGGCGATGAGTCTCAGAAGCTCGATTTGTACCTGCCGCAGCTGGCAGCGGCCGGACCGTTGCCACTGATCGTGCACATTCACGGCGGTGGCTGGCGCGGCGGCAGCAAATTTCCCTGTCCTTTTGTGGTGATGGTCAGTCGCGGCTATGCGGTGGCCAGCATCGAGTATCGGTTCAGTCAGAAGGCGATTTTTCCGGCACAGATCCAGGACTGCCAGGCAGCGATTCGCTGGTTGCGGGGAAACGCAGGCAAATATGGCCTGGATCCGACAAAGGTGGGCGTTATCGGCGGATCAGCGGGGGGCCATTTATCCGCACTGGTCGGAACAGCCGGAGGCGCAAAAGCGTTTCCGATGGTCGGTGGGTTTCAGGAACAGTCGGATGATGTGCAGTGTGTTTGTGACATTTTTGGGCCGGCAAACTTCGCGACCGTCATGCAGCAGGCCGCGGACGACAAAAACGTGCGAAATATCTTCAAATTTAATTCCGACAGTGACCCCTACTCGCTGCTCATCGGGGGGCATCTGGAAATGGACCGGGAAAAGGTTGCGGCGGTCAGTCCGGTGCACTACATCACGGCAGATGATCCGCCAACGCTGATTCTGCACGGTACGCATGATGCTCTGGTTCCGTATGCCCAAAGCGTTGAGCTGGCTGAGTCGCTCAGGGCGAAGGGTGTTCCCGTCTGGCTGCAGACGCTTCCCGGTTCCGGGCATGGCGGAGCGGCCTTCAGCAAGCCGTCTGTGATTTCCCTGATGGGCAATTTTTTTGATCGTTATCTGCGTGACGCAAATGTGGCCATCAGTCTGGTGCCGGAGTCTGAAGTTGCGGTGGAGCCCCAGAAAACCAGGTAAGCCGGACGGCCGCATTAACCATCGCCCGGTGGGAGAGGGGCCGGGGGTGAGGGGTGAAACGTACTGCCCCCGCGTTGAGACGCTGAATCGCCGTGAAATCGAGAACTTCAAGGCCATTGGACTTCCAGCCTGCACCTCAATGGCGGGCAGATGCAAAGCATCCAGCGACCGGCGTCTGATTGGTGTCCTGTCCATGCGGTCAGGGACGGTTGCGTCAGATTCCGCGGTCCTTGAGTTGCCGCTGGAGGTCCGCTTCCAACTGCTTCAACTGACCAGCCGAAAGACATGCAAGTTCTGCCGGAGTGGAGACGGGCAGGCCGAGAATCTCCTGCAACAGCACGACTCTGCCTTCCTGCCGTCCTTCCTGCCGTCCTTCGTGCCGGCCTTCCTGCCGGCCGCGTTGAAGACCCTCCTCGAGTCCCTGCTGGTGACCAGCCGGTGCCCTTCGATCAATGCACCTTGCCTTCTGGCCCGCTGGTCCCGCTGAAACTTCAGACGCGCTTCGTATTCCATCTTCTGCTGAGGGGGCTTCGAGATCATTTCCAGCACTCCAGCAGCCTCGGCGAATTCTTCGCCGGGAAACAGATGAATGATTTCCTTTGCGGTCAGCTTGTGAGCTTCCCGGACAAAGAATAACCAGCGTTCCTTCTCTGACGCATGATACAGCGTTTCAATCGTCACTTGAAGATGTGACAGTTGCAAAAAGTGGATCTGCAGATCGTCCGTCAGCGTGACAGAGCAGGATTGTTCTGGCAGGCGAAAGTCCGGATGCAGCGCTGGAGGGTTGGAAAAAAGCGGATCGGCAAGGATACAAATGCAGATGGACGGGCGAAGTTCGCTGTCATCCTGGCCTTTCTTCAGCTGATCCACACGGGACCTGGATGTGTAGCAGGTGAGCCGTTGCGCCATCCCGAGCGGGAGCCACGTCTGCACTTCGATATTCAGGATCCGCCCCATGTCGTCGGTGGCCAGAATGTCGAGGATGAGGTTTTGCGGAATCTGTTGGCCGAAGGTCTGAAAATGAGCGAACGCGATGGTGGGATCAGCGTGCCATGCTGAGTCCGGCGGGGCGTTGTTTGAGTCGTTCGGCGAGTCGGGGCATGAGACCGTAGGCGAGAGCGAGGAGTTTGATGGGGTGAATGGTGGGGATATTGGCCTGTTGTTCCATCTGCATGCGGCAACTGCTGCAGTCGGTTGTGCCGGCGACGGCATCGATGGTGGCGATGGACTGGATGAGTTCGTTTCCGATTTCGAGTGATTTGCGAAAGTTTTGGGAGGCGAGGCCGAAGGTGCCGGCCATCCCGGTACAGCCTTTTTCGAGTGTGAGGATCTGGAGTTGGGGGATGAGCAGGAGGAGTTCGCGGAGTCCGGCTTCGGGGCCGAGTGCGCGGATATGGCAGGGTGTGTGCCATGCGAGTCGGAAGGGGAGTGGCGTGAAATCGTGTCTGAGTTTTCCGCGGCGATGCAGATCGAGCAGGAAGGAGCCGGCATCGTGGGTTTGTCGGGCGACGATTTCGGCTTCTTCGCGACTGGTGAGGAGGGGGTATTCGCGGGCGATGCAGAGTGCGGCGGAGGGTTCGGTGCAGAGGATGGGATAGCCTTCGCTGGCGGGTTCGGCGAGTTCGCGAAGGTTGTGTTCGGCGACGTTGCGGGCGGCGTCGAAATCGGCAGCGGAGACCATGCTCATGCCGGACACGGTCTGGTGGGGCGGAACGTAGACGCGGAATCCGTTATGTTCGAGAACTCTGCAGAAGGCTTCGGCGAGTTCGGGATCATGAAAGTTGGCGAAGTAATCGACGAAATAGACGACGGTGGGGAACGGAGATCCGGGGGTTGCGGAGTTTTCGGGGCGGCGGACGCGGGCGGAATTGAGAAAGGAGGTGCGGGCAAAGGCAGGGAGTCTGCGGTCGGCGGCAAGTCCGGTGAGGCGTTGGAGGAGCCTGCGGACGAGGCGGGACCGCAGGAGGGGATTGGCGAGCGGCGCGATGCGTGAGAGGAGCGGGGCCCATGTGTGAACTCGGGACAGCAGCCACTGGGTGCGGCTGAGTCCCTGAGCGCGGACGAACTGGGCGCGGGCTTCGAGGACGATGCGGGGGATATCAACCTCGGAGGGGCATTCCAGCTGGCATTGTTTGCAGTTAAAGCAGCTTTCGAGGACGGGGCGAACGGATTCGTTCTGCAGCAGATCACCGGAGCCATCGGCGCAGAGTGCCTGGCGGAGGAGAGCTGCTTTGGCGCGGGGGGCATGCTCTTCGGCCGTGCCGTCGATGACAAACGGGCACATGCGTCCGACGGATTCCCGCACGCGGCAGGATCCGCAGCCGTTACAGCGAACAGCGGTGGCAGCGGCGTCTTCAGCGGACCAGTTCAGTTGCATCACGGGCAGCAGTGGTGTGACACCATCGTGCTGCGGTCGCGGTGCGGGACGATGGTGTCGCAGCCAGCGGAGTGGAGATTCGACGGTTTCGGCGACGATTTTGTCGGGGTTCAGGAGTCGCAGCGGGTCAAACAGCCGTTTCACCTCGTCGAACACCGCGTACAGGGGGCCGTACTGGCTGCGAATGAAGGGTGTGCGTGAGAGGCCATCGCCGTGTTCGCCACTGATGGTGCCACCGGCTGCTGTGACCTGCGCGTACAGATCGCTGGCGAGGTCCATGAGTTTTGTGGGTTCGCCTCTGGAAGGCACTGGCAGAATGGGACGGAAGTGCAGTTGTCCCGAGGCGGCGTGGGCGTACAGCGTGGCTGTGACTTCGTGCTGCTGAAAGATTTTCTGAGCTGTTTGCAGGAAGGGTGCCAGTTGCTCGGGAGGCAGTGCCACGTCTTCGAAGAACGGGAGCGGTCGGGAATCTCCACGAAGCCTGGCGAGGAGTGACACGACGCGGGCGGGGAGCGACCAGAGCAGTTCAGCTTCCTCGAAGGTGCCGGCAGTTCGTGTGACGCGGAAGTCCAGTCCTTCGCTGCGCAGCAGTTTCTGAAGGTCCTGCAGACGCTGCAGCACCCCGCCGGCAGCCTCACCGGTGAATTCCACAATCAGGCCGGCTTCGGCTTCCGGAAGAATGGCATCTCTGAGCCGTTCATCGGAACCTCGTCCAAGGCTGAGGAGCCGGCGATCGAGCAGGTCACAGGCACTGGGGTCCATCGGCAGAATCAGCTGCGTGGCCCGCACTGCATCTTCCAGCGAAGCGAACATCAGCATGGCTGCCGAGCGATGATCCGGAATCGGCAGCGTGAACAGCGTGGCTTCGGTGAACAAGGCCAGTGTTCCTTCGGATCCCGCCAGCAGTCGTGGCAGGTCCAGGGTGTCTGTTTCGAGAACACCGCGGAGCATGTAGCCGCTGCAGTTGCGAATCAGCGGAGGCTGATGCCTGCGGATGAGTTCTTCATGGGCGCGCAGTAATCGCGTCAGCTGTGCGATCAGGTCTGCTCGACGCGTGGCTGGGGTGAGCTGCGCGAGGGTAAGATCTGAAGGCAGCCCGGACAGTGTGGCTGTGGCGGACTGCGATTGAAAAATCTGAGGTGTTCCTGGCTCAGGACCGCTCAGACGCTCACGTGACAGTTCCAGACGCTGCCCCCCCGAGAGCACACATTCGATACTTGCCAGATGATCCCGCGCCGACCCGATCTGCACCGCGTGGGATCCGGCGGCGTCCACGGCCAGCATTCCGCCAATCGTT
This sequence comes from Planctomycetota bacterium, assembly GCA_046074585.1. Taxonomy (GTDB): domain Bacteria; phylum Planctomycetota; class Planctomycetia; order Planctomycetales; family Planctomycetaceae; genus SXXK01. The sequence goes on from JBJTOM010000144.1 coordinate 5,291, forward strand.
GTGATGCGGCTGTTGGAGGGATCCGGAGCGTAGTAGCGACCGATCGCCCGCAGCTTGCGGTTCAACTGCTCGCGGAGGACACCAGGCTGAACACGGACATGGTCGTCGCCGAACGCGAGTACTTGATTCATGTGACGCGAAAAATCGACGACAATCCCGCTTCCCAGTGCTCCGCCGGCAAGCCCCGTGCCCGAACCACGCGGGGTGAGCGGGATCCGCTGGTCGGCGGACCATGCGGCCAGTTTTTCAACGTCTGACGTCGATTGCGGACAGACAATCGCCAGCGGCTCGATCTCAAATAAACTGGCGTCCGTCGAATACAGAGCGACGGACGCGCGATCGATCCGGACTTCGCCGTCAATCACGTCCTTCAGGTCCTCTGCAATCTGTCGCCGTCGATCTTCCACCCGCTTTGTGTCCTTCTCCCTGGTGTGAATTTCTGAACCGATCAGGGACTGCCCTGCCGCCGCTGCTGTTGTCGATAACGCTCAGCCGTTTCCAGGTCGAACTTCGGATGCTGCTGGTCGATTGGTGTGCGTCGATGCCGCGCCCCGCAGCGATAACACACCAGCATGTCTCGCATCAGGAGAAACAGCGCCATATCCAGAAGTGCGGCAGCAAACAAAAATCCCAGTGCCAGCGTTGGGAGGTAATATCCCCAGGCGATACTGCTGGAAATGGCGGCCGCTGCCACAATCGCCAGACCCAGCCCCGGTGGAAAGTCCTTCTGACGCCAAAGGTCGTCGCAACCACAGATCCGGCAACGCCGCAGGCGGCCATCCGCGTAGTCCTCGGCACCATGATTCCGCGACCAGCCACACCCGTCACACGTGACGGACGCAGATTCAGGCTGCGGCGCTGTGAGGCGTCGAGTCTGACACGAAGGACACTGAAAAACGATGTGACCCGCCATACACCCGCTTTCCTCTGCGACAATTCGGCTGCAACACGGCCAGTTTAACCGGGTTACGCTGGCTTCCGCATGAAACTTGCCTGACCGAATCAGATTTTTTTCAGAGTCTTTGCCTGAATCAACATCTGAAAATCAGTGGAATTCCATTGACGACCGAAAAATCCAACCTATGTTCTCCAGATACCCAGAACAACCCACACATGCGGTGTCTGGCTGTGCGATCGGGCAAAACAAAACAAACAGCGCGGTGAGGAAAGCCAGGAGGCTTTGAGGGGACCTTGCCGCGCTGTTTTTCTGCGCGCCTCAGGTGTCAGGTGGATTCGCGAGAAGATTTGCGGGTTTGAGCGATTCTGACGTCTGCAGAGATTTTTCCTTCAAGTTGGCGGTCTGGTGGCGTCGATCTGCCCGACACGGTGGGTTTCGCCTGCAGGCGATCTTCGCGCTTCAAAAAACCCGCATGCTCCTTTTTTCAGTCAAGGGATTGCCAGGGATGGCTGCTCCTGAACCCACTCGCTCCGCTTCAACCTCGCTGCTGCACCTGAGCACCACGCTGCTGACAGTCGCGCTGGCCTGCGGGCTGGGACTGCTCTTCATTCTTAATCTTCCTCCGCGAAAGCAGGAAGGCAGATCAGGCGAGACAGCGACATTCAAGGGCGATCCGCTCTTCGTGGTGCAGTTTCCCAGATTCGAAGCAGAACCTGTTGGTGACAGCGTACGGGACGTCTCGCAATCCCGCAGGCAGCCCATTCCCGAACGCCTTCCGGCATTAAATCCACCTGCTCCTGCTCCGGTCCCCGAACCTACTCCGGAATTTACGGCCGCGGAGCGGATGTTCGAGGTGTTTCCGAGCGACGGTGATGGCCCGACGGAGTTGCAGCCGGAATTTGAGCCTGAACCTGCACCGGTCGCACGCCGGAATCCGCCCCGCCCGGCCACTGGCCGTGGTGCAGCGATGCAGCCCCGCGGCGTCGTGAGCACTCCAAGGATGCCGCTTAATCGCCTGCAGCCACAACCTGCTGACCGGCCGCAGGCCCGACCACAGCGATGGCCTAACCAAACGAGTCCGTATGACTCGCATCCGCATCCCATGCCGACCTTTGAGGAAATGGAGACCGACAGCCCGGATGCTGCCTTCAAATCCGTGGCCTCGCGCGAGGCGGAGCTGGCGGCTGAACTCCGCACTATGAAAGAACAACTCTCCCGGATCACCAGACAGCTTGCAGCCGGAGATTCGGCGAAGGTCGTCGCGTCGCCACCGACGCCGAAGTTGCAGCCTGTTTCTCAAGCACCGGCCCCTCCAACTGCAACTGCCCCGGCCTCGGCGGAACCGCTGTTCGATCCCGTCGAGCCTGCGGATACTCCAGCCGCGCCCGTCGAGGCCACAGAGCCGGAATTCGTCCCCGAACCCCGGACAGCAGATCAACCCGAGCTGCCTGCCGAACCCGCGGTCGCACCGCCGCCAACGCCGGCACCTGCTGAAACCCCCGACACTTTCCCTCAACCATTGCCGGAACCAGAACCACAACCACAACCCACACAGCCGGAACCTGCTCCTGCGGTCGCCCCGGTAGTGCCATCAGAGCCGGTGGAGCCTGCCCCGGTGGATCCGGTATCGCCGGCCATTCCGGACAAACCGGCCACCCCCGCGGACGCGGCCACCGGTTTTGTCGCTCCGCAGCCGACTGAGCCGGTTGTCCGTGCGGTTGCTGCGTCTGTGTTCTCTTCACCGATGGTTCCGGACGAGCGGATGGCGGGTATGCGTCCTGTGCCACCGCCGACTGGTGAATCCGGGCGTTCCATGGTTCGCGACCGTGGTCAGCATGCGAACGACCTGCGGTCCTTGCCTCTGGCAGCAATCAGTCCAGCCGTGCGACCATTCCACGTGACCGAGGAAGCCCTGCTGGGGCAGAGAATGCCGGCCACGGCTTCGTCCGCGCCGCCATGGCACGGTGGAACAGTGTGGTCTGGCAGTGACCGAGGGAATCTGCGGCGGTCGCAGGGGAATTCAGGGGCAATGGCCGGGATTCGCGAGTCCGTCAGCGAAGGTCTGGAGGAGTTGCCGCGACCCGGTGTGCTGACGCCGGCGTGGCTGCGAAATCTGTTTGGCGGACGGAAGCCGTCTGAGCGGCAGACGGTGGCGAAGCGTGGCGGTCTGCCTGGGGCTGACAGGAGTTCGACCGTGTCTGTTCCTTCGGGTGGCTTGCTGATGTTTGCAGAGAAGCCGCGGAGCGGGGTCGAGCGTGCGTCGGCAACCATCAGCCACGGCGATCCGCAGGGAGCGATCCGGCGAGCCTCACATGTGGCGGTGGGGAATGAGTCAGCAGCGGGAGCAGGACGGCAGCAGACGCAGTACCGGTCGCTGCGAGACGGGCACAACAAGCCGGGGCGGTTATTTGATCCGCACGCGTGGACTTCGCCGAAATGGCTGGAGGATTAGTGCGGGGCGAGCGGCAGGATTTTCATTCGACGTCTTCGAGGACCGTTTCGCGAACGACCTCGTCGATGGTGGTCAGGCCGTCGAAGATGAGTTTGAGTCCGGATTCGCGAAGGGTGGTCATACCCTGCTGGCGTGCGATATTGCGGAGGTCATCCCCGGAGGCTTCAGCGGCGACTCCGTCGCGGAGTTCGTCGGACATCATCATGAGTTCGTAGATGCCGATACGACCTTTGTAGCCTGAGTTATTGCAGCGTGCGCAGCCTTTGCCGTAGTAGAATTTGTATTTGCGAGCGGTATTGAGGGGCAGCTGGAGTTCCATGAGCAGTTCGTCGGACGGCTGGAACTGGGTGCGGCATTCGGAGCAGATGCGGCGCACGAGTCGCTGGGCGAGGATGCCTTCGACGGTGGCCGTAATCAGGAACGCGGGGACACCCATATCGCGCAGGCGGGTGATGGCAGACGGGGCATCGTTGGTGTGGAGGGTGCTGAACACGAGGTGTCCGGTGAGTGAGCTTTGCACGGCGATTTCGGCGGTTTCGTAGTCGCGGATCTCACCCACCAGAATTTTATCGGGATCATGTCGCAGGATTGCGCGGAGCACATTGGCGAAGGTCACGCCGACGTCCGGGTTTACGGGGACCTGAATGATGCCTTCGATGTCATATTCGATCGGGTCTTCGCTGGTGATGATTTTGGTTTCGGTGTCGTTGAGTTCGTTAAGAGCGGAGTAGAGTGTGGTGGTCTTTCCGGAGCCGGTGGGACCGGTCACGAGAATGATGCCGTTGGGGCGTCTGAGAAGTCCGCGGAATTTGTTGAGGGTCACGGGGTCCATGCCGATTTTGTTCAGGTCGAGTGCTACGACGGTCCGGTCGAGCACTCGCATGACGACGGCTTCTCCGAAGAGCGTGGGCAGCACGCTCACGCGGAGGTCGACGTTGTTGCCACCGACATTGAGTTCGATACGGCCGTCCTGGGGCAGGCGGCGTTCGGCGATATCGAGGTTGGACATGACTTTAATACGGCTGACGATGGCATTGGCGAGGTGGCGAGGGGGTGGCACCATTTCGTAGAGCACGCCGTCTGCCTTGACACGAATCTTGAATTCGTCCTCGAAGGGTTCAAAGTGAATGTCGCTCGCCTGGTCACGAATGGCCAGGAGCATGACCATATTGAGCAGCTTTTTGATGGGCTGCGAGTCGGACATTTCTTCTTCGGAGGCGAGGTCGTAGCCGCGGATGCGTTTTTCGGCGTCTTCGTCTGTGGAGAGCTGTTCGATTACGTCCTCGATACTCTCTTCGCGGTCGGCATAGTAGCGCGCAATCGCCGCTTCGACGTCGGGGGCGGAGGATACGGCACCGCGGATTTCGTGGCCCAGAAAGTTGCGCAGGTCGTCAAGGATCGCGACATTCTGGGGATCAGCCATGGCAACGGTGAGGACGTTGTTCTTCATGGAGACCGGCATGATCTTGTACATTTCCGCCATCGTCTGCGGAACGATCTCCAGCACGTTCGGCTGGATGGTGGTTTCTTCGAGGTTAACGAGTGGCATGCCCCACTGTTCAGCGAGTGCCTCGGTCACCTGACGCTGGTTGACAAGGCCCATCCGCACGGCGACCTGACCGATGGGCTGCCCTGGACTCTGTTTCTGCTCCTCGAGGATATCCCACAGCTGATCATCGTTGATGTAGCCGAGGTCGACGAGGATCTGACCGAGTTTGCGTTGTGCCATGGGGGAATTGCCGCGAGTGGGGAAAGAGAGTTCAGTTTTCAGTTTTCAGTTTTCAGTTTTCAACCTTCAGGGAGCGGTTTATTCATCATCGTCATCATCGGGTTCTTCGTCGAAGACGCCGCGTTTGGCGCGTTCGATGCGGGCGCGGAGTTCTCCGGGATTATTGGATTTGTAGAGCACGTCCTTTTCGTCGCAGATGCCACTCTTCCAGAGGTTGAAGAGGGAGTCATCGAGGAGGATCATGCCGAACTTGCGTCCGGTCTGGATAGCGCTGTTGATGCGGAAGGTTTTTCCTTCGCGAATGAGGTTGGCGATGGCGGGAGTGACGACGAGCATTTCGTAGGCGGCGACGAGCCCTTTGGGTTTGCGGGGCAGGAGTGCCTGGGAGAGGATGCCGATGATGGCATTGGCCAGCTGGGTGCGGATCTGTTCCTGCTGGTTGGTGGGGAACACGTCGATGATACGGTCGACGGTTCCCTGTGCACCGGTGGTATGCAGGGTACCGAAGACGACGTGTCCGGTTTCGGCTGCGGTGATGGCCGAGGAGATGGTTTCGAGGTCTCGCATTTCCCCGACGAGGATTGCATCGGGGTCCATACGGAGTGCGCGGCGGAGGGCTTCGGGGAAGGTGGCCACGTCCACGCCGATTTCGCGCTGGTTGATGGTGGAATGATGATGTTCGTGGTAGTACTCGATCGGGTCTTCCAGCGTAATAATATGATGATCCATATTGTGGTTCATCCAGTTGATCATTGACGCGAGGCTGGTTGTTTTTCCGGATCCGGTTGGTCCGGTGACGAGAAACAGTCCGCGGGGACGCTGGATCAGTTCGCGGACGACGGGCGGCAGGCCAAGTTGTTCGAAGGTGAGGAATTCGTTGGGAATGCGGCGGAGCACCATGCCGATCATTCCCCGCTGCTTGAACACGGCCACTCTGAAGCGGGCTTTATCACCGAAGGCGAAACCGAAGTCGGTCCCGCCGCGTTCCTGGAGCTCCTGCTGGTTGCGTTCCGGCGTGATGCTCTTCATCAGGCTGGTGGTGTCATCGGCGGACAACGTACGGGTTTCCAGTCGCACCATGCGACCGCCCGAACGAATCACGGGAGGCTGCCCGACCGTGATGTGCAGGTCGCTCACGCGTTCCTTGACGACGGTTTCGAGGAGTTTGTCGATCTGGAAACTGCGGAGGGTGCCGGTGGACATTGCTGGGGGCCTTAATGGTTTTCAGTTTTCAGTTTTCAGTTTTCAGTTTTCAGTGGTCAGTGGTCAGTGGTCAGTGCATCCTTCATCCGTCATCTCAGTGCCCGCCTTTGGAGAGTTTGTAGACTTCGGCGAGGGTCGTGAGTCCGGCGAAGGCTTTGTCTTTGGCGTCTTCGACGAGCGTTTTCATGCCAAGGAGTCGGGCCTGGCGGCGGATATTCTGAGCGGGTTCGCTGTTGAAGGCCATTTCACGGAGAGTGCTGTTCATGGTCATGAGTTCAAACACGGCGCGGCGGCCTTTGTAGCCGGTATGTTTGCAGTTGGCGCAACCGCGTCCGCGGACCCACTGTCCATCTGAGAGTTCGTCGGGGGTGACATTGAAGACTTCGACTTCTTCGGGCGTGGGCTGGTAGGGTTCCTTGCATTTCGGGCAGACGACGCGAACGAGTCGCTGAGCCATCACGGCCATGAGTGAGCAGGCGACGAGGAAGGGCTGGACGCCCATGTCGATGAGTCGGGTGATGGCCCCGGGAGCATCGTTGGTGTGCAGGGTGCTGAAGACGAGGTGTCCGGTGAGCGACGCCTGGATGGCCATTTCGCCGGTTTCCTGGTCGCGGATTTCGCCGACGAGGATGGCGTTGGGGGCTTGTCGGAGCATCGCCTTGATGATGCGAGCGAAGTCGAGTCCGATGCTGTGTTTGACTTCGACCTGGTTAATGCCTGGAAGGTAGTATTCGACAGGGTCTTCTGCGGTGATGATTTTGCGGTCGGGGCGATTGAGTTCTCCGAGGGCGGAGTAGAGGGTTGTGGTCTTTCCTGAACCGGTGGGGCCGGTGACCAGGAAGATGCCGTTGGGACGACGGATGACATTCTGGAAGGTGCGGTAGTTATCGTCGCTGAAGCCGAGATTGCGGATGCCGATCTTGATGTTGTCGCGGTCCAGAATCCGCATCACCACGGCCTGTCCGTGGTTGGTGGGGAGGATCGAGACGCGGAGGTCGAATTCCTTGGTCCCGGCGCGGGTCTTGATGCGACCGTCCTGGGGGCGACGTTTTTCTGCGATGTCCATGCGGCCCATGATCTTGAAGCGGGAGATCAGGGCGCCGAGGAGTCGTTTGGGGGGGGAGTCGCGTTCGATGAGCACGCCGTCGATGCGGTAGCGAATCCGCACACGGTCCTCAAACGGTTCAATATGAATGTCACTGGCACGTTCGCGCACGGCTTCGGAGATGATCAGATTGGCGAGACGAATAATGGGGGCACTTTCGTCTTCGTCGCCCTTCATGGCTGCGGCAGCTTCGACGTCGGTGAAGTCAATCTGCGTCTCTGTGAATTCGGAGATCATCGAGTCGACAGACTCGGTTTCGGACTGTCCATAGTGCCGGTTAATGGCGCTTTGGATGGATTCCATCGGGGCCATGACAGGGCGGATGTCGCGGTTCAGCACGAAGCGGAGCTTATCGAGCACTTCGATGTTGTTGGGGTTGTGCATGGCGATCGTGACGGAGTCGCCGTCGGAGTCGATCGGGATGACGATATTCTCTCGCGCGATGGATTCCGTCACGAGTTCGATGATGGCGTGGGGAATCTGGCGACCGTCGAGTTCAATGTAGTCATAGCCAAACTGTTCGGCCTGAACGCGTCCGAGATCACCACCGGAAATGTAACCCAGGCGGACGAGCGCGTCTTCGGGGGTGATGCCGAGGTTGGCCGCCATACTGCGGGCTTCTTCGAGCTGCGATTCGCCGATCGTGCCATCGTCGACAAACCGCTCGAGCCAGTCGCGCATCTGAGTACTCCGGTGCCGGGCCCCCGGGGCCGCGGCGGTGCAGGGGACAGAAATGTTGAAACCGCTGCCCGGGTGTCGGACAACAGGCAACCTGCAAAAGCGATCAGCCGGAAATTCGACATTTCGGGGCTGCAGGGGTGAGCCGGACAGCTTGGGGGATTCTGGAGAAAGGATAACGAACGAAAGCAGCCTCCGGCAGCTTGCCCAGTTGAAAAATACGGCATATTCCATCCCTTTACCAGCGAAATTGCCGGAAAATCCAGGCGAATTCACGCTGCCCTGCCGGTTGCTGAGGACGCGACCGAGTGGGCTGGACGACGCCGGCTCAAAGTTCATCGGGCCCCCCATCACCTCCGCCCCTACCTTCCTCACCACCAATTCCCTCGGAAGGACTGGCGCTCCAGTGACAACCGGTGCCATGGGTAATTGGCGGAATCTGCTTGACGTTGAAGCAAAAAGGGACGATGCTGAAGACAGAAAATTCCGCTTTTCGTGGAGTTGCGTGCTACTGCGGGAACCTTCGCGAGGTTTTTCAATGTCATTCTCTTCCTCACTCGGATCTCTTGTCCGGCACAACTGGCCACGCTTTGTGGCGGCCGGCCTTGCGGCTGCCGTTTCCGTTTCCGCAGTTGGCAGTCAGGCCTCGGCCGGGGACAACGCGAACGCTTCCGGCCCTGCTCTGCCCGCTCCCCTCCACGCCTCGAAACTTCGCGTGGAAGCCCGACTTGCAGCCGAAGACGGTGACTTCCTCAAAGCCGTCACCAAACTTGAACAGGCCGCGCAACTCAGCGGTGACCGCGTCACCGCAAGGAAAGCCGCCGACAGCCGCAAAAGTATCGAGGCGGCCGGTGGCAGCATGGCTGACTTCAGCTCCCTCATGAATCTCATCATGACCCAAACGTCGCCTCCTGCCCTGTGGGTCGCCAACGGCGAAGAGGATGGGGGTTCGATGACCCCCTATATGCAGGGGGTGTTCCTCGGTGTGCCAGCAATGACCGGACTGTTCATCGCGGCTCAGGACAATTCCCGGCTGCAGGCCGCTTTCGAACTCGCGCGAACCGCCAACACCAACCGCGACGTGCACATGACATCCGGTCTGCGTCTGGTGTCACTCCCACGCCTCGAACAGCACCTCGTAAAACTCCAGGCTGCAGGTCAGCCCGTCCCCGAAGATGTCGCCACTCTGGCCGGACTGACTGCCGTCGAATACCTCTTCGTCTTCCCCGGCTCCGGCGACGTTGTCATCGGTGGACCCGCTGGTGACTGGAAGCGCGAATCAGATGGTCGCACAGTGAATGCCACCAACGGTCGTCCCACGCTCCGACTGGACGATTTGATTACGCTCAGCCGCACGTTCTCGCCCGGTGGTCGCGGATTCCTCATGTGCACAATTGACCCGAAGGCAGACCAGGTGAAGGCCGTCCGTGAATTCGCTTCCCGCACTCAGCTGACGGCGGGCAATGTGCGTCGCTTCACGCAGCAGGTCGAAGAAATGCTCGGCCTGCAGTCAGTGACTGTTCTGGGCGTCCCGAATGATTCGCGAGTTGCCAGCGTGATTGTTGATGCCGACTACCAGATGAAACTTATTGGTATCGGCCGTCGCGACGGGGCACCGGGAATGAAGAGCTACTTTGAACTGGCCGGCCGCGCCGAACGCAATGGTGCCGCCATGGATGCGCTCCGCTGGTGGATGACCGTCGGTTATGACGCCATTCAGATGTCACCCGATCAGTCCGCCTTTGAATTCACCGGCCGATCCATTCGCTGCCTGTCCGAGAACCAGCTGGTGGAAACCGACGGCACTCGCCGATCCACCGGCAAGGTTGACGGAGCCAACGCCGAATTCGCCCGCCTGTTCACCGAAAACCTGCCTGCCCTGGCTGAACAGGACGCCGTGTTTGCCGACCTTCAGAACATCTTTGATCTGGCACTCGCAACAACCATGATCTCCACGATGGAGCTGCAGCATCGCGCTGACTGGAAGCCCGAAGTCTTCCGCGCCGACAGCACCTTCCCGACAGCCTCCGTGGACGTGCCGAAAGAACTCATGACAGCAGCTTCCAGTCGCGTCTGGAAAGGTGGCTCAATCATTGTTCAGGTGGCCGGGGGCGTGCGAGTGGACGTCCGCGATGTGGTGGCCAACCCTGACTCGTTTGAGGTGTCTGCCGACGTGGTCAATTCGGCCCGAAACGCCAGCCCCGTCGGCCAGTCCGGCAGCTGGTGGTGGGACGCGGCTGCTCGATAGACCCGCCTGACATTCAGCGAAGAGAAAGGGGGCGATGCCGTGAATGGCATCGCCCCCTGTGCGTTCTGGACATCCAGTTCGGATGTGTTGAATGGCGGGTGGCGGGTGCGTCAGCTGACGATGCCGCGGGCTTCCAGCCAGGCGATCACTTCCCGGGCCAGCTGTTCGACACCTTTGTTGTCAGAATCAAGGACGATTTCCGGGGATTCGGGGGCTTCGTACGGGGCGCTGATTCCGGTGAACTCCTTGATTTCGCCAGCGCGGGCTTTCTTGTAGAGCCCTTTGGGGTCGCGGCTTTCGCAGGTTTCGATACTGGCCTGAACCAGAATCTCCACAAACTCGCCGGCTGGAAAGAGCGCTCGCACCATATCGCGGTCGGCGCGATACGGGGAGATGAATGCGGTGGATACGATGGTGGCGGCGTCGGCGAAGAGCTTTGCCACTTCGCCGATGCGGCGAATGTTTTCGGTACGGTCTGCGGGACTGAATCCGAGGTTTTTGTTGAGTCCCATGCGGATGTTGTCGCCATCCAGCACGAACGTGTGGATACCGCGTTCAAACAGCAGCTGGTCCACGGCGTTGGCAATCGTGCTTTTTCCGCAGCCGCTGAGTCCGGTGAACCAGAGCACCGCACCGCGGTGCCCGTTGAGCTTCTGGCGGTCTTCACGAGTGATTCGATGGGCGTGCCACGTGACGTTGGTTGCTTTCTGCTCAGCCATGCCTGGTCCTGCTTTGCTATCCCCTGGGAAACGGAAACCATCCGGCGGCACACACAGCGAGGCTGCCGGGCGGGGGCGGATGATAGAGCAATCGGAAATTCGGTGAAATCCCCGATATCCCTGCCCCTGGGACGCGTGAACGTTTTTCCCAAAAAGGGGGCAGCGGCACGTAGCCGCTGAACCAGGCCATGAAAGATACTGATTTGCAGGAGCAGCCGCCCTGCCGCTGCTGCCCAATGGCATTGACTTTCTGGCAAAAGGCACGGCCGGGAGGGCGAAGCTGGGATGGTGAAACGGTGTTGCGGACACCTGATTTCGGACTTTGGATCGGCTCCTCCATGACAAGGCGTGCAGTGGATGTCAATCCCCCGGTGACGGTGCGTGCCCGCGCGGCCAGAACCGCATCAGGAACGCAGCAAAGCCTGACCGGCCGATTGACATCGACCGCACGCTACAGGACGTTTTTTGTTTTCGTTCGGGCGGTGGGGCCTGACAATAGCGGGGGATTGAAACATCTCGCTTTGCCTGTTTTAACATCGGTTCACCATCCCAGGGCAAACCTCCTGCTGAGCCGCATCCCTGCAGCGATCCGCGCCGCTCCGTAAAATCACTGGCAGGCGGCTCACAGCGCGGGCCAGCTTGCGACGGCTCGACAGGAGCCTTGCCCACCCGAGTCAGGGAGTCGCTGTGCAGAGGATTCCAGAGAACGTCAAAGCCATTCCGCTGCCGCCCTGCGGCAGCGGCCGTCTTTAAAAGGACTCTGCTGGAGTGATCCGTCAGCCGTGAAGCAATTCCGCGATGACTTTGTCTCCCATCGCGGTGGTTGAGAGAAATTCGCCATTTCCGGCGATGTCGCGGGTTCGGTGTCCGGCTTTGAGCACTCGGCTGACCGCCTGTTCGATGGCCTCTGCTTCGGCAGTGAGCTGCAGAGATGAGCGGAGCAGCATGGCGACGGCGAGGATGGTGGCGAGTGGGTTGGCGATGTTTTTGCCGGCGATATCGGGGGCGGAGCCGTGAATAGGTTCGTACAGCCCGGGGCCGCTGGAGCCGATGGAGGCGGAGGGCAGCAGTCCGAGTGAACCGGGGAGCATGGAGGCTTCATCGGTGAGGATATCGCCGAAGAGATTTTCGGTGACGACCACGTCGAAGTCGCGGGGTCTGGAGATGAGGTGCATGGCCATGGCATCGACGAGGACGACGTTGTACTGCAAATCGGGGAACTCGGTTTTCACGAGTCGTTCGGAGACCTGACGCCAGAGTCGGGAGCATTCGAGGACGTTGGCTTTGTCGACCATTGTGAGTTTCCCGCGGCGCTGGCGGGCGGCGATGGCAGCCACGCGAACGACGCGTTCGATTTCGGCAGTGGAATAGGTCATGACATTCCAGGCTTCTTCGCCGCTGGCGTGGGGACGGCGTCCGGATTCACCAAAGTAAATGCCGCCGGTGAGTTCGCGGACGAAGAGAATATCGGTGCCCTGCACGATTTCGCGTCGGAGCGGTGAGGCATCAAGCAGTTCGTCCCAGGTGCGAGTGGGGCGAAGATTGGCGAACAGTCCCAGTTCGCGACGAATTTTCAGGAGCCCGGCTTCAGGACGGGTTTTGGCGGACGGGTCATCCCATTTGGGGCCACCGACGGCTCCAAGGAGCACAGCGTGTGAGTTTTTGCAGGCAGCGAGCGTGTCATCGGGGAGCGGATTGCCACAGTCGTCGATGGCACAGCCCCCGATCAAATGCTCGGCCATGGAAAACTGGTGGCCAAACCGTGTGGCGATCGTGTCAAATACGCGGCGGGCCTGAAAAACAATCTCGGGACCGATCCCGTCGCCGGGCAGGAGAACCAGATTTGCCTGCATGGTGGATACCGTTGTGGAAGAAAGCGTGGAAAGTCGGGAAGGTTACGCCCGGCAGCGGCGGATGCAACTGCAACCGGGGGGCCGGGAAGCGGAATTGCGATGGTCGCGGGAAAAAATGCCGACTTTTCCAACCGGTGAGCTTCGGAAATTCCAGCCATTCCCCGGGACTTTTCCCTTGCAGCACGCTATTCTCAGCACCCGCACGATTCTCAGCCCCCGCACGTCCGCAGCCTCCGCCGTTGATCAGGAACCGCCACCGTGGCAGAAAAACGCGACTTCGATGAATTCCTCGAAAAATTCCATCGCCACCACGAAGTGATGAAGGAAGAACTCCGCAAAGTCATTATCGGCCAGGACGCCGTCATCGATCAGATCCTCGCCGCGATCTTCACCGGCGGCCACTGTCTGCTCGTGGGCGTCCCGGGGCTCGCCAAAACGCTCATCGTCAGCACGATGGCCAGACTGCTGGACGTGCAGTTCCGACGCATTCAGTTCACGCCGGACCTGATGCCCTCTGACATCACCGGCACAAATGTGCTCGAAGAAAACGAATCCGGCCGCCGCGAATTTCGCTTTGTTGAAGGCCCCGTCTTTACCAACATTCTGCTCGCTGACGAAATCAACCGCACACCCCCCAAAACTCAGTCCGCTCTCCTGCAGGCCATGCAGGAAAAAGAAGTCACCGTCGGACAAAAAACCTGGTCGCTCCCCGAACCCTTCTTCGTCATCGCCACACAAAACCCCATCGAACAGGAAGGCACTTATCCGCTTCCGGAAGCTCAGCAGGACCGCTTCATGTTCAACGTCAAGGTCGACTATCCGACGCTCGAAGAAGAGGAACGCATCCTCGAAGCCACCACATCCGGTGAACGCCCGGAAGTCCGCAAAGTGCTCTCCGCCAAATCCATCCTCTACCTGCAGAAACAAATCAGCCAGATCGTCGCCGGACCGCTTATATTCACGTATGTCGCCCGCATCGTCCGCGCCACGCGCCCCAAAGACGCCGCCTCGCCGGAATTCATCCGTCGACTCGTCGACTGGGGCGCCGGGCCACGCGCCGGCCAGTATCTGATTGCCGGAGCCAAGGCCATGGCTGCCATGGCCGGACGTCCCGCTGTTTCACTCGCCGATATTCGCCATGTCGCCATTCCCGTTCTGCGACACCGCATCGCCACCAACTTCCAGGCTCAGGCCGATGGCATGGATGCCGACGACATGATCCGCAAACTCATCGCTGAAGTGCCCGAACCCGCTGTGCCCAAATACGAACGCACTCGCAGCTGAACATTCCCATGCAAACGCTGTTTATCACCGGAACCGACACCAGCGTCGGCAAAACCTGGACCACCTGCACGCTGCTCACCCTGCTCGCGTCCCGCGGAATTCAAGCCGGAGCCTGCAAACCCGTCTGCAGCGGCGCAGAATATGACGCTCTCGGCCGCCCCTTCTGGGCCGATGTCGACGCCCTGCGAAGCCACTGCTCACTGAACCCCCCGGAATCGCTCGTCTGCCCCCGCAGATTCCTCGCACCGCTCGCCCCCAACATCGCCGCAAAACTCGAACACACCCCACTCACCCTACCCGAACTGCTCGCCGCCATTACTGCCTGGAGCACCCACTGCCAAACCCTCCTGATTGAAGGCGCCGGCGGGCTCCACTGCCCACTCACCGACGACTCCACCGTCCTCGATCTCATCCGCCACCTGAATACACCCTCGATTCTCGTCGCCGCCAATCGCCTCGGCGTCATCAGCCACACCCGCATCACCGCCGAACTGCTCCAGCACAGCCAACTCCCCCTGCTCGGCATCATTCTCAATGATGTCCACCCCCCGGCCGTCAGCAGCAGCGATGCCTCCACCGCACACAACGCCGATCAGCTGAAACACTGGCTGCCCTCCCTCCCTCTGCTCCATTCCACCTGGAACTCCCGCAAACTCACACTCCTCTCCCCCGGCCAATTTCCCCTCGCCAACCTCGATGACTGGCTCCAATTCATCACCCGTTCCCCCAATTTCAACCTCGCCACCACACCAAACCAGTGCTAAGCTCCACCCAGTCAGCCCGCCCACCGCCCACTGAACACCGCCCACTGAACACCGCCCACTGAAAACTGAAAACTGCCCCCCAGAGGACCCCTCCCATGGCCAGACTTCACCGTCGTTCCGTTATTCGTGGCCTTGCCGGCGTCAGTCTTGCCCTTCCGGCCCTGGAGGCGATGGGGCGCGAGGTGGCCGAACAGATTCCGCGTCGCTTTTGTGCCCTCTACACAGCCAACGGCATGTCGCTCCCGGCTGACGACAACCGGATCCCGGAATGGAGCTGGTTTCCTCAGAAGGCAGGGGCTGATTTTGAATTTGGCCAGTCCACGCAGCCGCTCGCTCCCTTCCGCAGTCATCTGAGTTTCCTGGGCGGTCTGCATCATTCTGCCGGTGTGCTTGCGGACCCCCACATGTGTTCCGACATGTGGCTCACAGGCGCCCCGCTGCACAATCCCAAACCGGGCACCTTCAACACCGCGGGTCTGGATCAGGTGGTGGCCGTGCACACGCGGCAGTACTGCCGCCAGCCGTCGCTGGTGTTGTCCATTGATGCGGGCGTTGGTTTTCTGTCCCGCACCGGCACGATTTCATGGAATCTTCAGGGCAAACCGCTCCCGGCCGAGAACAATCCGCGGCGGGTCTTCGATCGGCTGTTCCGCGGGGATACCGGGTCCGCAGATTCGCAGCGGGCGAAGCTGGAGGGGCGCATGCGACTGGTCGATGCCGTGCTCGACGGAACTCGCCAGCTCAACACGCGGCTCGGAGCTGCCGATCGTCGCCGCATGGACCAGTACCTCACGTCGCTTGATGAGATTGAATCCCGTCTGACGGCCGCCGAACGCTGGCTGGATGTGCCGCTCAAACCCCAGGATCATTCCCATCTGAATCTTGACGTCACCAACGAAGACGCGCCGGCCGATTACTACCGCAACATGTTCGACCTGATTGCGCTCGCCTTCGATGCCGACATCACGCGGTCCGTCACCTTCATGCTCAACCGCGAAGATGGCATGGGCATCAGCGACACCTTTCCACTCAAGCTGGGCCTGACCCGCACCCATCACAGTCTGTCGCACGCCACGGACCGGGACGGACAACTCGAGTTTGCGCGTTACGATCAGTTTCTCAGTCAGCAGATCGCGAGCTTCCTCGCTCGCCTGCAGTCTTATCGCGATGTTTCGGGAACGGTCCTCGACAACACCATCGTGCTTTATGGAAGCGGCTGCAGCACAACCCACAACCCCACCAATCTGCCCACACTGGTCGCCGGTGGCATCCAGCTCGGACTCAAACACGGCACCTACTGGCGCGGACATGACGCGCTCCTGAGCAATCTTTATCTGAGCATCCTGCACGCTCTGCAGATTCCGGCTGACTCCTTCGGTGAAAGCACCGGAGAACTCAGCGGGTCCATTTTCAGCACCTGAGCCCCCCGCTACCCCCTGACTTTCCGCTAAGGAACACCCGGGAGGGCGAAGCTGGGATGGGAAAACGGTGTTAAGGACACCTGATTTCGCACTTTGGATCCGTTCCTCCGCCACAAGGCGTGCGGGGGATGTCAATCCACCGGTAACGCTGCGTGCCAACGCGGCCAGAACCGCATCAGGAACGCAACAAAGCCTGACCGGCCGATTGACATCGACCGCACGCCACAGGACGTTTTTTCTGTTCGTTCGGGCGGTGGGGCCTGACGATAGCGGGGGAAATAAAACATCTCATTTTTCCTGTTTTCACACCGTTTCATCATCCCACCCCACCGCCACCGCAAAGACCCCCGCCGAGCCGCGCCCGTCAGGAAGCAGAATCACCACCACAACGCTTCGCCGCAAATCCCAGTCTCCACGGCACCCCAACGGTCCCCTCCCCTGACAGATCGACGGGGCCTGAAAGCGACGTGACCTCGCATGTGATGCCAGGCCGATGGAACTGGCCTGACAGGCCGAAAACGCAGAGGCGATCAATGCGGCTGCAAAAGCACTACCGCCGGATTCGATTGCGTGACGGTTGGTGGGGGCAATCAGGATCAGAGGCTGCCTGAGGTCAGACGGGATTGGAGTTCATCTGACATGCTGCGAAGGAGTGCATCGTCGCAGGCAGCCAGTTCGCGGTCAGTGGAGACGGGTTGTTTGAGGAGTGTCTGGAGCAGACCGATCTGCCCAATCAGAATGCCCCGAGCCTGTGCTTCAATCATGCCTTGTCCAGCATTCTGTTTTGCCTGTTCAATTTCCAGCTTCGCCCGTTCTCTCTCCAGCTTCGCCTGCTCTTCATACTGCTTCGCCTGCTCTTCATACTGCTTCGCCTGCTCTTCATACTGCTTCGCCTGCTCTTCAGACAGCTTTGCCTGCTCTTCATACTGCTTTACCTGCTCTTCATACTGCTTTACCTGCAGGATTCTGCCGGACTCGTCGCGTTGCGCCTTGAGTCGGGCCTGATAGAGCATGAGCTGTTCGGGGGTTTGAGCGATCATGGCGAGGACTTTCGCGGCTTCGTGGA
>JBJTOM010000145.1:0-6140 GCA_046074585.1 Planctomycetota bacterium
GCATGCTGCAGCAGCGCCGTTGCCCGCGGACTGCCGTCCGGCGGCTCAGTGGCTCTTTACCGGGGGATTGACATCGACTGCACGCCACAGGACGTTTTTTGTGTTCGTGCGGGCAGTGGGGCCTGATGATAGCGCGGAGGACTGAAACATTCCAGTTTGTCTGTTTTAACATCGTTTCACCATCCCAGCTTCGCCCGCCCCGGGGCCATTGTCAGTGGCCCCAGCGTTTTGCCAGTGTGTGGGGGATCCGCAGGTGATCAAGGATTCGCGCGGTGATGAAATCGACGAGGTCTCCGAGTGATCGGGGTTGGTGGTAGAGTCCTGGCATTGCCGGGAGCACTGTTGCCCCGGCTCGCGAGACGGACAGCATGTTTTCCAGCTGAATCATCCCAAGTGGTGTTTCGCGGGGGACCAGAATCAGCGGACGTCGCTCTTTCAGATGCACATCGGCCGCTCGATGAATCAGGTTCTGGGACTGTCCTGAGGCGATGGCCGCGAGTGTTCCCATGGAACAGGGGCAGATCACCATGCCGGCCGTCAGACTGGAACCGCTCGCCAGCGGAGAATGAAAATCACCCAGGCCATACTGTCGCACGGTTCCCGGAGTGATTTCGGGCAATGGCTGCAGGGAGCGAAACTGCCATGTGTCCTGCAGTGGACCGGAGGCCATTTGTTCGGCCAGTTCGAGCCATTGCGGGCAGTCACCGGCGATGTTTGGAAGATGCAGCCCCAGTTCCTGCTGGAAGACCTGTCTGGCAGCGCCACTCACCACCACGTGGGCATTGCGGCCGGATGCTGTGAGTGCCTGCAGAAGTCGCAGTGCGTAGGCGGCGCCGCTGGCGCCGGTAATCGCGACAACAAAGTCTCGCTCAGCGTTCATTTTCAGCCTCTCTGCTTTGCATGCTGCTGCCGCCACGTCTCACCGGAAGCCAAAAAACTACGGTCAACCCCAGAAGGCCGGCGGCACAGGCGAGGCCCTTGACAGCCGGATGGGAGGCCGTGAGCAGACACGTGCCTCCAACTCCAAGAATGACCGCCAGAACCGCCGTTGTCCGGACCTGGGGGCGAATCGCTTTGTGCTGCTGCCATTCCTGCAGCAACGGACCAAACATCCGCGATCGATACAGCCATGAGTACAGCAGGGGTGATGAGCGGGCGAAGAGTGCCAGGGCCAGCAGCAGAAACGGTGTTGTCGGCAATCCCGGAACCAGCACGCCTACGGCCCCGCAGGCAACGCAGATCAGGCCCAGGCTCAGCAGGATCAGGTTGCGGAATCTCTGCACCGCGGTCCCCCACGCACAGGCTTGATTCTTCCCATTGTGCAACGGGCAGAAACCGGTAAATTTCAAGTGTTCAATCATTTTTCAGCTCCTGCCCATTTTAGTGCCCTTCGCAGATTCGGCAATTCAGTCCCGTCCTCTGCGTTTCCCACCTGAAAGCTGCAGCATGTGCGGACGATTCACCCTGCGCACTCCCGCTGGTGTCCTGATGCAGATCTTCCACACGCCTGCGTTTCCGGAACTGCATCCGCGCTGGAACATTGCCCCCACCCAGCAGATCGTGGCGGTCACTGCTGCCGGCACGGATGCCGGCAGGCTTCAGGCGGGCTGGTTTCGCTGGGGCCTGGTGCCCTTCTGGGCCGACGATCCCTCCATCGGGTCACGCCTGCTCAACGCGCGATCTGAAACCGCGGCCGAGAAACCGGCATTCCGAGCAGCGTTTCGCAAACGTCGCTGCCTGATACCGGCCGATGGCTTCTACGAATGGCAGACTCTGGCCAGCAAAAAAAAACAGCCGTGGTGGATTCATCAGCCCGACCAGCGCCCCTTTGCCATGGCCGGACTTTGGGAAGTCTGGACACCCGGCGGAAAACAGGCGGCTGCCATCCCGTCGAACGACGCTCCCGCCCCCCTGCTGTCCTGCACCGTGCTGACCACCACCGCTTCCAGCGATCTGTGTGGCCTGCATGACCGAATGCCAGTGATTCTGCCCCCTGCGCTCTGGCCGCTCTGGCTGAACCCGCAAACACCATCGGACACACTCCGACAACTGCTGCAGCCGGCCAGTCCAGGTACGCTGCTGCTCACCTGCGTCTCGACACGTGTCAATCGACCAACACCGGATTCCCCGGACTGCATCACGCCGGTTTCCCCGCCTGAACCGCTTCCTGGCTTCGGTCCGCTTCACATGTGACGTCCTGACCGACAGCCAACCGGTTCACTTCTGAGCCCCCTCCAGCGGCCACGGTTCTACCAGATTGCGTTTGGCCCACGCTTCATACAGTTCTGTCAGGCGCTGGACGACATCCGGGTGCTGTTGTGCAAGATCCACGGCTTCGACGCGGTCATTGTCAATCCGGTAAAGCTCCCAGGGCCCCCGATGCCTGGCCACCAGTTTCCACTCGCCGGCTCGCACAGCGCGGTTACCTTCGTGTTCCCAGTAGAGTGCGTCGCGTTGCTGCGGCTGGCCGCGGAGGATCGGCAGGAGACTGATTCCGGCGAGGGGCGGTTGATCCTCGGGGACGGTCGCACCTGCCAGTTCGCAGCAGGTGGCTGCGATATCGATGAGGTGTCCGGGGGTGGGGGTGATTGAGCCCGCTGCGAGTTGTCCGGCAGGCCAGTGGGCGACCAGCGGGGTGCTGATGCCACCTTCATGGACCCAGTGTTTGTATTCGCGGAACGGCGTATTGGAAACATTGGCCCAGCCTCTGCCGTATGCCACGTAGGTATCGGCGGGGCCTGGCATCACGCGGCGTCCCATGCGGACGGGGAACCCGTCGCGTGTCTGAGCAGGCACGCTGCCTGAGGCGGCAAAGGCTGCTGGCGGGAGCGGTGGCAGGGTGGGCTGCGCGGGGCGGTCGATGTCCGGGTGATTCGGCGTACCGCTGCGGCCCATGGGTTCTGCACAGCCGCCGTTATCCTGCAGGTAGAGAATCAGGGTATTCTGCAGACGTCCCTGGCGTTCGAGCTCTGCGGTGAGTTTGCCGATATTCTGATCCATGCGATCGACCATGGCAGCATAGACTTCCATACCCGCGGCTTCCCACCGTTTGTCCTCAACATCAGACCAGTCCACGGCCCCGGGAGACATCGGTTGCCGGGGGGCGATGAGTCCCAGAGATGCCGCGCGGTCAAACCGAGCCTGGCGGATGGGTTCGTAGCCGGCATCGTAGCGACCGGCGTACTTACGGATATCTTCAGGGAGTGCATGCATGGGCCAATGGGCAGCTGTGAAGGCCACGTAGAGAAAGAAGGGAGCGTCAGCGTGCTGTTCAGAATGCTGCTGCAGGAACCGCACGGCATGATCTGCGATCGCGTCCGTATAGTAATAGGTCTCCGGTGTGTATTGCGGATCTGCAAAGGGCGAGATCATCGTGTTGTCTCGCACCAGCGAAGACGGATCAAAGAAACTGCCGGCTCCGTGAATGGTGCCATAGAAGTGATCAAACCCGCGCTGCAGAGGCCAGTTGTGTTTGGGACCTGCGGCGTCGGCATGCCGGGTCACATGCCATTTGCCAACTGCGTAGCTGTGGTAGCCGGCTGGTTTAAGCAGTTCTGCGATGGTGCGGGTTGAGGCTTTCAGATTGCCCTGATAGCCCGGCAGCTTGCGGTCATCCATCATATGACCGATGCCGGCCTGATGCGGATAGAGACCGGTGAGCAGACTGGCGCGGGTGGGGCAGCATCGAGCCGTATTGTAGAAGGACTGAAATCGCACACCGCCGGCAGCCAGCCCATCCAGAACGGGCGTCGAGATTTCCCCGCCGTAGCAGCCGATATCGGAAAAACCCATGTCGTCACTGAGGATGACCACGATGCCGGGGCGCGGCGGGGCGGCGCAGGCTGCGGAGAGACTCAGGAGAGCTACCACAAAGCAGAAGACGGTCTGGCGGAACATAACACACTCGGAATTGAAGGCTGAGGCGGCAGAGGGCAGCAGCAGTGTGTGAGGGCGTGTGGCCGATGTCAATCGGGCGGCGCTGTGCATGGGCCAGCGAGGTGATTGACGGACTGGAAGTCCGTCGTACAAATGTCGGTCGGGTGGAAGCCCAATGGCAGTGACTTTCTGGCGAAAGGTGGTGCCGTGAGGGCGAAGCTTCTGGTGAGCCGCATCCCTGCCGCGAGCGCTGCAACGATCCCTGCTGCTCCATAAAAACGCCGGCAATCGCTCGCAGCGCGCACCAGTATTCGGCGGCTCGGCAGAAGCCTCACCCTGCGATGACGAAACGGTGTCACGGGCACCTGAAGTCGTATTTTGAATTTCCGCCCCACTCACCTCGCCGGGCCGACTTCCAGGCACTTCAGTGTGCTGTCGTCGCGGACGAAGAGTCGGCCGCTGCTGATGGCGGGGAGTCGATAGCCACTGTCTGTGGGGGCGACAATCCTTGCTCGCTGGCTCTCGCGGTAGCCCCGCGGATCGGCAGCAACGCGAATGAGTTCTCCGCCGCAGGTGACCACCAGCAGTTCGTCGCCGACTCTCAGCAGCGTACCGTAGTCGAAGCCAGGTTCTTCCCAGAGGACTTTCCAGGAGTTGACGTCGATGCATTTGAGCGCCGCGGAGCCGCTCCCGCTGTCCTGTCGACCGTCCATGGCAAACAGGATGCCATCTGTGGTGCCGCGGACGGGAGTGGCGTACTGGGTGGCGAGCAGCCGTTCATCACGATGGAGTTCTTTGGCGGCACTCGCAGTAAACGACACCAGCAGTGACCCGATGTTATAGCTGGAACTCACAAAAATGCGTTCACCAAGAATCACAGGGCTGGCGCCATTCACGGTGGGACCGCGAGCACCGAAAGGGAGCGTGAACGCGATGCGACCGTCAGCCGTGTCGATCCCGCACAGGTGCAGTCGAGTAACAACGAGGGCAAGTGATGTGTCGCCGGATCTGGTCACCACCGGGGCGGAGTAGCTGGCAGCGTCGGTAAAGGTCTTCCAGAGCGTGCTGCCATCCTTCAGGCTGAAGGCTACGATGGAGGCATCCCGCCGACCTCCGACATTGACAATCACGCGGTCGCCGGCAATCACGGGTGTGGAACCGACACCGAAGTAACCTTCAAGGGGTTCAAAGTCGGCCGTTGTATCGCGTTGCCAGAGTTCACTGCCGTCTGCGAGACTGTTGCAGCGGAGTCGACCGGTGACACCCAGGGTGATCACGAATTGACTGGTGATCACCGGGACGCAGCGGGGCCCTTTGTCGGTGGAGATGCCACCCTGATAGCTGCATGGGGCAGGGGCCTGCCAGAGCACTTCACCAGTTGCGGCGGCGTGGCAGCGAACGACTTCTGAATTTCCATCGCGGACAAAAGCGACGACTCGTTCGCCAGCCACCGCGACGCCGGCAAAGCCGTCGCCGACGGGTGTCTCCCAGAGTCGTTTCGGGCCCTGGTTGCTCCAGGTGGCGTGCAGTCGTTCCCCGACAGCGACCCCGTTACGGTCCGGCCCGAGAATCTGTGGCCAGTCACCTGCGAAACTCAACAGCGGCACAGCGAGTACGGCAGCGACCACGAGCAGTGGGGACCGCAGGTGGCGAAGAGATGTCGGGACGCAGCAATGCAGCATGGGGAGAGGGCCTTTGGAGGCGTACGGGAATCATTCGCTGGTGAGGATCCAATGGATCAGATCGGACATGCCCTGAGGATCGATGTTTTTTTCAAGTCCTTCGGGCATGAGTGAGCGGCCGGTGTCGCGGAGCACTTCGATGTCACTGCGCAGCAGTGTGGTTTCCTTTGCTTCGGCGCGGCGGAGTGTCAGGCTGCCGGCGGTTTCACTGATGAGCACTCCGTTATGCGTGGTGCCATCCACCGACACAGCCACGTAATCGCGCCACGCCGGGTTGACTTCGCGGTTGGGGTCCAGCACGTTGGCCAGAATGGCATCCGCGCCGCGATTCTTGAAGGACACCAGACTGGGGCCCACCTGATGACCTACGGAACCAATCTGATGGCATACGGAACAGTGCTGGCGGAACACAGCCTGACCACGGGCGGCGTCTCCCTTGAGCGTCAGCGCGACCTGATAGGTACGGAGCACGTCTTCGCGGGATGAACGCGCGGTGGTTTCCAGGAGTTTGATGGCTCGGGAACGCACCGCATCGTCGGGCAGATCCGCCAGTCGCTGAAGTTCGGTGGGAGTGACGGAGGA
>JBJTOM010000146.1:0-32707 GCA_046074585.1 Planctomycetota bacterium
GCCTGCTGTGCCAAACCCCGACTTATCACCCGTCGAAAAATACCACCGCCGCGTCGGCATGGGCGAACTCGACGTGATGCGCGGCGGCGGTGTCCTCAAAACACTCCTTGGCTCCTGCATCGGACTGGTCCTGTATGATCGGCTCAACGTCGTCGGCGGACTGGCACACATTGTGCACCCTGACTCCTCCGGCCGTACCGGACCGCCCGGAAAATATGCCGATACCGCCCTCACGGAACTCCTCAGACTCATCGAACAAAAAGGTGGGAAGCAGAAAAACCTCACCGCCCGCTACGCCGGAGGTTCAAATATGTTCGGCACTACTCAGCTCAACCAGATCGGACAGCTCAACTCCGCTGCCGTCGCCAGACTGCTCAAAGCGGCAGGTATTCCCGTCCTCGCCACAGACTGTGGTGGCGGCAAAGGACGACAACTCAGCTTCGAAATCGCCAGCGGAGACGTCACCGTTGAAGTGCTCGGCGGAACACCGAACAGCCTTTGATTTCAGATCAGACAGGACCTCCCCCCATGCCCCGACTCCTGATCGTTGACGATGCACTCATCATGCGAATGAAAATCCGCGAAGTCGCCACCCGCGCCGGCTGGACCGTCGCTGCCGAAGCCGCCAGCGGCCTCGAAGCCGTCCAGCTGTACGAAACCCACCGCCCGGATCTTGTCACCATGGACCTGGTGATGCCCGAAATGGACGGACTTGAAGCCCTCCGCGCCATCCGACAGCTCGATCCCGCCGCCAGTGTTGTTATGGTCAGCGCCGTCAATCAAAAGGAGAAACTCCGAGAATGCATCGCCGCCGGAGCCGTCGATTTCGTCATCAAGCCCTTCCAGCCACTTGACCTCCAGGCCTTCTTCGAAGGACGGAAAACAGACAGAACGTGATCCCCTGATCAACCGTGGAGGCTGCCACCATGCGAACCCTTCAGGTGCTCATCGTCGATGACTCCGCCCTGTTCCGCACCCTGCTGCAAAACGTCATCCGCGAACTCCCGGACGTCGCTGTCTGCGGTTCAGTCAGTACCGGCGAACAGGCACTCGAAGCCATCGCCCGCCTCGCACCCGATGCCGTCACCCTCGACGTCGAAATGCCTGGACTCTCCGGCATCGACGTCCTCCGCGAACTCCGACGACGCAGAACTCCCTGTCGCGTCATTATGGTCAGCCGACTCACAACAGCCGGCGCTCAAATTACTACAGACGCCCTCCTCGAAGGCGCCTTTGACTTCATCCTGAAACCCTCCGGTAATCCCCTCCAGCAAAACCGACAGATCCTCTCAGAATCACTCGCGTCCCAGTTCGCCGCCATTCGCCAGATGTTGCCCGGAGAGGCATCAGAACACGTTGCAGAAACACCAACAGACCGCGGTTCTCGCTCTCAAACCGGTGAGCTGCCTCCTCAGGTCATCGTGATCGGCTGCTCAACCGGCGGCCCCGACGCACTGGCTCGCTTCATCCCCGACCTGCCCGCAGACTGGAAAATCCCGATTCTGATTGTCCAGCACATGCCGGCCGGCTTCACTCAGTCACTCGCACAGCGACTCAACGAAGCCAGCGAAGTCACCGTTTGTGAGGCTGCTGATGGCGATCTGCTGTGCCCTGGCACCATCTATATTGCCAAAGGCGGCAGCCAGCTGCAGCTTGTGGGACAGGCCCCCGGCAGAGTCTTCCTGCGACTCACGGATGATCCGCCGGAACATTTCTGTCGCCCCGCCGCTGACTACACACTGCGATCGGCCGCTGCCCTGTTTGGAAACCGCACACTTGCGCTGATTCTGACCGGCATGGGACAGGATGGCGCAGCTGGCTGCAAAGCGGTTCATGAAGCCGGCGGTCGCGTTTTTGTGCAGCATCCGGATGGCTGTACCGTTTACGGAATGCCACGCGCAGCGCTGAGAACCGGAACCGCCATCGAAGAATGGAAGCTGGCTGAAATCGGCAGCCGCTTTGCGAGGCTGAACGCCATCGGTACACGCTGTGACTACTGACCACCGCGATCAGGTTTGCTGTCCCTTCGGTCACAGGCCGCCCCCGCGCGGCTAAGGCCGCGGCGGGAACGATACCAGATCGCCGCGTCCGATTGACAGTGGCGGATTGAAATTGGCCGACCGCCAGACCCTGTTCACTCAGACTTCGGCTCGGCAGGCGCTTCCTTTTCCGCCTCTCCGTCAGCTTTCACTTCATCCTTTTTCACTTCCTCCTTTGCCCGTTCTGTCTCAGGACGTTCAGCATCGCGATTGTTTTGTGGTTCTTCCCCACGTTCCGGAGATTCCGCTTCGGGACGACCGGGGCGCCCGCCCTGTCGAGCAGGACGGCCATCCTGACCTGGACGTGGACCTCGACCCTGCGGGCGAGTGGGAACGATAGTGCCGGGTTCATTTGCATCGCGAAGCATGGGCATTTGCCGCTGACCTGCCATCATGCCCTGGAGTTCGGGCAGATCGAGCGATCCGTCGCTGTTTTTGTCGAGTGCTTCGAAGCGATCGCGGACGAACGGCGGAAGTTCTTCACCGCTGAGCTTGCCGTCGCCGTTGGCGTCGGCGCGACGGAGCATCTGTTCGGCGAACTGGGCTGGGTCACCGGGATTGCCCATGCGTTCGCGAGCCATGCTGCGGAGTTCTTCCTGGTCCAGCGAGCCGTCTGTGTTGCGGTCAAACCGTTCGAGCATAGCCTGGAGCGGTTCCGGGAGTTCGTCGCGGGACAGCTTGCCGTCGCCGTTTTTGTCCATGCCGTTGAGGCGTTCGAGCATTGCAGCCGGGTTGCCCTGGGGCCCTGGGGTGCCCGGAGTTCCTGGTGGAGTTGGGTTGCCCGGAACGCCCTGGGGCCCCTGTCCCGGGAAATTGGGACGCAGTTCGGAGGCATCGAG
This sequence comes from Planctomycetota bacterium, assembly GCA_046074585.1. Taxonomy (GTDB): domain Bacteria; phylum Planctomycetota; class Planctomycetia; order Planctomycetales; family Planctomycetaceae; genus SXXK01. Next base: position 2,879 of record JBJTOM010000146.1, read on the forward strand.
GCGGCGATCGCCGTTGCGATCCAGCTTTTTCAGCGAAGCCACGGCCAGATCGATCTCGTCTTCGGATAATTCGCCGTCGCGGTTCTGATCGAGTGCATTGAGAAGCGGATTAGGAAAGCGGCCCATAAAGCCTGCCGGGCCAGCACCACCTGGGGGCATGAGCATTCCTGGGCGACGACCGTCTTCAGGGCGACGACCGTCTTCACGCGGACCATCCGGGCGCCGGCCTTCACCGGGTGCGGCATCCGGGCGCCGGCCTTCTTCAGGGCGCCGGCCTTCTTCAGGGCGCCGGCCTTCTTCAGGGCGCCGGCCTTCTTCAGGGCGCCGGCCTTCTTCAGGGCGCCGGCCTTCTTCGCGTCGTTCGGCCTGGGGGGGACGCTGACTGTCGTCGGGTGATTGCGCTGATGTCGGCGTGGTGGCGGTGATCGAGAATGACAGAACGAGGGCAGTGAAAACAGGCTTCATAGGGTGATTCCTTGGGGACAGGGAGGACGGTGGGGCCTGAGAGCATAAACCCCGGCCGCTTGAATGAAACACCGAAAAAACCGAATTTGCGCAGGATTTTGAATTGATTTGTTCACCAGATTGCGTAACAATAAGCACGTGTATTGTTATCTTGCACCATCAGTGTTGTCAATGGTTGCTCACTAAAAATGTCTTCTGTTTTCGCCGATCTTAGACGGCTGCTCACGTTTCCTCATTCCCTGCGCCCCCTCGCAGGCCTCGCCCTGCAGGCGGCCCTGGATCTGGCGGTGCCCTTTCGCTGTACGCTCTGCGGACAAACCAGCATCCCCCCTGGCGGTCGCTGGATCTGTTACTGCCGCAACTGCACCGATCAGCTCACCGTCCAGCCGGTGCACCGCTGCCGGATCTGCGCGGCCGAAGTTGGCCCGTGGTCCACGACGGCGACCGGCTGTGTGCATTGTCGCGGCCGCACGCTGCGGTTCAAATCCGTCGTTTGTCTCGCCATGTACCAGGATCCGCTCCGCAAGGCTCTGCTGTCTGCCAAATGGTCCTTTTCCGCAATCCCCATGCGCTCGCTCGCCCGACTGCTCGCCGCTGAACGGCTGGATCACCTGCGGTCCCTGCAGATTGACCGGGTGGTTCCCATTCCACAGCACTGGCGACAGCGTCTGGTGCGGCATTTCAACCCGGCCTGGGTCATTGCTGAGGAACTGGCAAAAGCTCTACAGGTTCCCTGCGACCCGCACATTCTGCGAAAATCGCGGCGATCGCGTCCGCAAAAACGCGTCTCAATGGCTCAGCGCGCTCAAAACCAGCACAACACCTTTGCCGTCACCTGCCCGGCCGCCATCGCCGGCCAACGCCTGCTCCTGGTCGACGATGTGCTCACCACCGGTGCGACTTCTTCCGAAGCTGCCCGCTGCCTGCTCAAAGCCCGTGCCACTGAATGCCACGTCGCCGTCATCGCTCGTGTGCTGGACCAGTCCGCCTGAACAAAAAACCACCCTCTGCGGCCGTTCATATCGATTTTTTCGTTGACTGCCGCTGCGAATTCCAAAGATCCACCGCTGATGTTCCCGCGTTCTCTCCAGACCGTCCCCGGAACCAACACGTTTTTGCAGCCCTGTAAGAAATCGGCCGATGACAAATTCCACTGCCGGACTACATTTTCCCTGCATCTGCAGTTGTCCGGCAAAGTCGTTTGTTCATACATACGAAGGATCTTTCGATGATCATGGGGCGTGAGGCGGGCGAAACCGAATCAATCGACGCATCATGGCTGCTCGAACAGGTCGCGGTTCTGGAGGGCAGTCACGCGGACCGGTCCCGGATTCGCCGCGCCGTGGACGAAGCGGCCCGCATGATGATGGAAATGGACACGGAAAAAAATCTGACGTGGCATCGCTGGCTCATCGAAGCATCGCACAGCCTGGGTTATGTCAGCCGCATCATTGACGGCGAACTGCACGAACTCACCGGCCTCGCCAGCGACGGGGTGGTGGTGGTGGTCCGGTCTGCCGATGGGGCGATCTGGCGAGGATTCACGGGAACCGGCGGTCGCCACCTGCAACTCCTGCAGCCGCGCAGTTCCAGACCGATCACCAGAAACACCCGCAAATCGCTCGAATCTTGTCTGCGGTCCGAAGGATTTTCCGGCGTCCTGCGGTGCGTGGTGATCGAACCCAAGACGATTGATACCCACGACGGCGCCCATCACAACGACCAGCACCGCACGCCGCTGTCCCGGCTTTTCAGTCTGCTCCGCACCGAGCGGACGGACATTGGCGTCATCATTGTCTTCGCTCTTGTCACAGGTCTGCTCAGCATGACCACTCCTCTGGCGGTCGAAGCGCTCGTGAACACCGTCGCCTTCGGCCGAGTGCTTCAGCCGGTGATTGTGCTGTCTCTCATGCTGCTCGCGTTCCTGCTCTTCAAAGCGGCCCTCAAGGCCATGCAGACCTGGGTTGTTGAAATCATTCAGCGGCGATTGTTTGCCCGGCTGGCGGCCGAACTCTCATGGCGTCTTCCCCGAGCCCGCATCGACGCCTTTCACGGTGCGTATCCACCGGAACTGGTGAATCGTTTCTTCGATGTGGTCTCTGTGCAGAAAGTCGTTTCCGCACTGCTCCTCGACGGGATCACGCTTCTGCTCAGCATGCTGGTCGGCATGACAGTGCTCGCCTTCTACCACCCTTATCTGCTCGCATTTGACTTTGTGCTGATTGGGCTGATGACCTTCGTTTATCTGCTGGGCCGGGGTGCGGTCAGCACCAGCATCCGGGAATCCCGATCGAAGTACGCGATGGCAGCCTGGCTCGAAGATCTGGCCCGCTGTCGCACCACCTTTCGCTACGACGGAGCAGCCGAATTTGCACTCGAAAAGTCTGATCGGTTAATTTTCGAGTACATTTCGGCGCGATCGAAGCACTTCGGGGTGCTCATGCGACAGTTGCTCGCCATTCTGCTCATCCAGGCAATCGCCAGCACTGCACTGCTCACGATCGGTGGCTGGCTGGTCATCACCGGCCAGCTGTCGCTCGGGCAGCTCGTTGCCGCCGAACTCATCGTGGCCATCGTCGTGGACTCCTTCGCAAAGCTCACCAAGCACATTGAAGGCTTTTACGACGTGCAGGCATCGGTCGATAAAATCGGGCATCTGCTGGACCTGCAGGTGGAACGGCCCGACGGACTGCTCACGCTCCCCGCAGGGGCCGGCCTTGTGGCACAGGATGTGGCCCTCCACGACCACGAGGGCCACGTTTCTCTCAGCCCGGTCTCCTTCACCATTCGTCCGGGCGAACGTGTGGCTATCACCGGTGAAGCCGGATCAGGAAAAAGCCTGCTCCTCGATCTGCTCTTCGGCCTCCGTGAACCTGCACAGGGCGCCATCAGTCTCAACGGCGTTGACCCCCGAGACCTGCGTCCTGACGTGCTGCGGCGTCGAGTGGTGATGGTTCGAGATGTCGAGATTTTTGATGGCACGATCGCCGAAAATGTGCATCTCGAACGGCCCGATATTTCCATCGCCGACGTTCGCACCGCTCTCGAAGTGGTCGGTCTGCTGCCCCGCATCCAGCAACTCCCCCAGGGACTCAACACACCGCTCAGCCCCTTCGGCACACCGCTCACGTCCAGCCAGTGCCGCAGGCTGATGATTGCCCGAGCCATCGCAGGCCGCCCCGAAGTAGTGCTCATCGACGAAGTCCTCGATTCGCTCCCGGATCTCGAAGCCGAAGTCATCCTCCGCAAGATCCTCGCCGCCGACCACGCATGGACAATCCTCATCGTCACCTCACGCCCCCAGCTCCAGCGAATGCTCAACCGCGTCCTCGAACTCCGTCCCGCAAAACACCACGAAGCCAGTCGCACTCCTGCACACTGATTCACAGGGAATCCCATGGCCAGCCCGACTGCTGCATCTGACCGCTCCATCCATCCAGTCGTCCCCGGCGAACGCAGACGGTCCATTCTGGCGCCGGCTGCGTTCAGCTCGGCGCTCATGCCCTCGCTCCAGCTTGTTCGCTCATCCCGGCTCGTCCGCCGTCTCGCCTTCTGGCTGCTCGCACTGCTCATCGCCACCACACTGCTCATGGCCTTCGCTCCCTGGCAGCAAACTGTCACCGGTGCTGGGTTCGTGATCGCCTACGCTCCGCGCGATCGTCAGCAGGTGCTCGAAGCCACCATCGAGGGACGCATCGTCAGCTGGAACGAAAAGCTGGTCGAAAACTACCGCGTCACAGAAGGCGAATTCATCGCCGAAATCCGCGACCTCGATGCCGAATACACTACGAGACTCGAAGGACAACTCGAAAACACCGCCGTCATGCTCGCCGCCTCACGCCGCATCTTCGATGCCACCCAGGGACAGCTCACCGCCTACCGGGACGTCCAGCAGCAGATTACCCGAGCCCAGGACGCCTACGTCGCAGCCGCCACGGAAAAGGTCTCTGCAGCCGAACAGAAACTCTCACTCGCCTCCGCCGCCGTCCCCCAGCTCCAGGCCGCCCACGACCGCGCGAAAATGCTCCACGAACAAGGCAACATCGCGCTCGAAAAATACCAGGAAGCCGAACGCAAACTGCTCGAATCCCAGGCCAAAGTCCGCGAAGAAACCGCAAATGTAGCAGCCGCAAAAGCAGACCTCACCGGCAAACAAAGCGATCGCCTTGCCTACATCCAGAAAGCCGCTGCCGACGTCAGCTACTACGAAGGCGCACTCGATAAAGCACTCTCAGAAGTCGCCAAGGCGGAAAAAGAACAGTTCGAAATGCAGTCCAAAGTCGCCCGACAAAGCACCCAGACCATCCGCGCCCCCTTCACCGGCTTCCTCGTCGAACTCAGCCCCAACATCGGCACCCAGCTCGTCAAAAAAGGTGACCCCATCTGCCGCATCGTACCCGACACAAAGGATCGAGCTGTGCAGATCTGGCTGGATGGCAACGACGCGCCGCTCGTCAATCAGGGTGACCACGTCCGACTCCAGTTCGAGGGCTGGCCCGCCATCCAGTTCGCCGGCTGGCCCTCCGTCGCTGTCGGCACCTTCGGAGGCACCGTCGCTGCCATCGATGTGATCGATAACGGCAAGGGAAAATTTCGCTGCCAGGTCCGACCCGATGATCCAAAGGAATGGCCCGACGAGCGATATCTTCGCCAGGGCGTCCGCGCCAACGGCTGGGTACTCCTCGAACAGGTCCCGCTCTGGTTCGAATTCTGGCGCCAGCTCAACGGCTTTCCGCCCGCCCTCGACGAACCCTCCGCCACGTCCGCACTCGGTGGCGACAAATCCGTCCTCGGACTCGATGGCAGCAAGACTCAAGGCAAAAAACCCAATAAGTAACTCCCCCTCTCTCCCTGGAATGGAGACGGGAGTCAGGGGTAGACGTGGAAGGGGCCGGGGGCGTGCTGCAGGGCAGTGTCGAGGGCCGCCTGGTCGCAACAGTCGCGCAGCTGGGACCCGGCCTGCAGCATGCGGATCAGCATTCGCAGGGTCGCGGTTTCTCCGGCATGAAAGCCATCGATGGCTTCAGCATCTCTGGAACCACAGGCGGACATGCGATCGAAGTCGTGCAGTTCGTGCCCGCTTCCCGCAAACACGTGTCGCAGCATTTCCGGCAGTTTCACGAAGTCGTTGTGGCGACCGGATGTCCGCATGGCATCAGCGACTACGTCCGCGAAGGGGGGCAGGCACGCTGTCACTCGTATCTGCCGCCGACTGCATTCCTTCAGCAGCTCCCCGATTTCCTGCAGGGCCGCTGGATCGGGCTCCTCACCGTACTGAAATCGCTCTCGCCCCTCCCGAACGCGGCGTAAGGATGCAGCAAACTCGAAATCCGGGCACTGCGGATCGCCGCTCAACCGCTGTTCCAGCTGTCTGCCGTAGTCAAACGAACCGTCTGCCCGGAAGCCCTTGCGATTCTGCCAGGCATTGAGTCCGAAAGGGGCATCGCTGCGGTTATCCAGAAGTGCTGCCGGACGAATCCGTCCCCGCAGTGTGTCACCAATCACATCCGGGACCAGCCTCAGGCCCTGCTGCAGGTTCATCGAGGGCTTGTTCGTCCAGCTGCCCGTCGAACCCCTGCCGGCAGATGCAATCCAGTTGCTGTTGAACATCCACTGATCGAGTGTCAGCAGGAGCAGACGAGGCTGGCGATCTTCCGGTATCAACTGCAGAAACTCACGAAAGTCATCTGCCGTCTGAATGGTATAGCCTGCGTTCCAGAAGGAGCAGCGGAACATTTCGCGGCGAAACTGGAGCACTCGTGAGGACCCGAGGGCCACCACTTCGCACCGCGGCTGCAGCAGCAGTCCTCTGAGCTTCATGTACGGATAGTTTTGTTCGTTCCAGGCAAATCCGATCAGCCCCTGTCTGCTGCGCAGTGTGGATTCCAGCACCGGGTCGATGTCGCGGAAGGCTTCCCCGGAAAGGGCCAGCAGGGTCACAGGCGGGCCACAGACAATCAGCAGCGGCAGCACAAACAGACAGCAGCGTTTCAGGAAGCTGCGGAGCTCCTGGTCATTTGACGCTTCGACACTCGTCTGCTGATGGCTGCTGTTGTGCATGTGTCTTCAAAACTGAAAGTAAATGAAATCCTGCTGCTCCCCGCCAAACTTCAGAATCAGGCAGAGCACTCCGTAATACATCAGCCAGCGGACCGGACCTGGCAGCGCGGTGTCGGTCAGCTCCAGAGCATGGCGACGGGCGCGCTGAATCCATTCCACCAGCAGAAAACCGACCACCAGCAGCCAGATTTCGCTCGGTACATCCAGCCCGCTGCCGTCCTGCAGCGTGAACAACCGCCGAAGAACAGTCACTGCATCTGACAGACTTGCTGCGCGAAAAAAGATCCACGCCAGCATCGTGAGCAGAAACGTTGCGGTGATCTGCAGCGCTTCACGCGGCGATGGAAGGACGGACGCTGTGTCTGTGTGCGATGTAAATCTGCGATTGGCCCCGCGGAGCTGCAGTGGCAGAAAGTACAGTGCATTGAGCAGTCCCCAGACAAGAAACGTCCAGTTGGCGCCGTGCCACAGTCCGCTGATGAGGAACACGGCCATGGTATTGCGAATCATCCGGCCTCGCGAACAGCGGCTGCCGCCCAGCGGCAGATACACGTAGTCCCGGAACCACGTTGACAGCGAGATATGCCAGCGTCTCCAGAATTCTGCGATATCCCGGGAAAAATAAGGGGTTGCGAAGTTCTGCATCAATGAGAACCCGAACAGCCTTGCCGTGCCGACTGCAATGTCTGAATAGCCGGAAAAGTCACAGTAGATCTGGATGGTGAACAGAAACGTGCCGGCCAGCAGTGCTGCGGAGGAGGCGTCTGCAGGGGCACCAAACACCTGATTCGCCAGAGCCGAACAGTTATCGGCAATGACCACTTTCTTAAACAGCCCCCACAGGGCCTGGCGACAGCCGTCCGTGGCCTCATCCAGACGGAAATTCCGACGTTGCAGAAACTGCGGCAGCAGATGCCCGGCTCGCTCAATCGGTCCCGCCACCAGCTGCGGAAAGAAGGTCACAAAGGACAGATAGGCAACCAGATCCCGGGTGGGCCTGAGTGTTCTGCGATAGATATCGATCGAGGAGCTGACGGTCTGAAACGTATAAAAGCTGATCCCCACGGGCAGCACGAGGTCCAGACGCGCCGCGGCCGGGCTGAATCCCACGGCCACCAGCGCTTCATTCAGCGATTCAGCGAAGAAATTGTAGTACTTGAAGATCCCGAGGATGCCGAAGTTCACACCAATGCTCAGGGCCAGCCATCCACGACGCACAGCCACTGACTGTGATCGGTCAATCAGATTGCCCACGCTGAAATCCAGCACGGCCGAGAAGAGCATGAGCCCCAGAAAACGCGGATCCCACCATCCGTAAAATACCAGACTGCCCCCCAGCAGCACTCCATTCTGCACTCGCCAACTGCGACCGCAGCAATACCAGTAGACCACGAACATCAGCGGCAGGAACAACGCGAATTCGATGGAATTGAACAGCATGACGACTCACGCGGCCCGCTTCTGAGCGACATGCGGCAACGCCAGAATGACGGCCCCGGCTGCTGCAAAGTCCCGATAAACGCTCTGCAGTTCCGCTCGACTGGCGTCGGACGTGGACGCAGGAAGAGCCGGCTGGATATCAATGCAGGTGACCGGCTGGCCATAAATGAGTGGCAGCGATCGAGCGACTGAGGACATCCACGTCACAAACGCTCGTGGCAGATAACCCTCCTGCAACCCGAAGAATTCAGCCAGGTACGGCAGCTTCTCTGCGCCTGGCGGACCGGAGGTTTCCCGCGGGTGCAGGATCCAGCGGTATCGACTCACGCCGTGATAGTCCATCGCCGCCCGCAGCGCGGCCTCCACGTCCACATGCACTCCCAGATCCCGTTCCAGCGGCTGCGACAGAAAAACAATTTCATCCCGGATCGGAAGACGCCCCGTAACCGTGCTGCGCAAACTGCGATAGTCGTTGAAGATCACCGCTTCAGCTGGCACATCCAGGGAATAACTGGTGAAGAATCGAGCGCGACTCAAATCCGGAAGACTGCTTTTGAGACCGGGAATGAGTCGTCTCAGGCCCCGTCCCCGACTCCCGGCACCGCCGGTGCGCCATGCGTTGATGGCCGACTGCAGCACCCCCGCGCCGCCATCCATGATCACCAGCTCGGCATGCGGCATCACATGCATCATGTGCCGCTGCTGCGTCTGAAAGCCACCGGAGTACAGCCGCTGGCAGTGTCCGATGACGCGCCGTAACGCCGCGGCCTGCAGTGGAAAGAACAGCTGCGACCATCGCGTCAGCTGCAGATTCCACGCTCGCGTCCAGCCGGCATCGGTGGTGGTATCGGCGAGCGCATGCAGATGCTTCTGACGGGCTGACGCGGAACGGGGACTGTGAAACATGATCAGGAAGTTTCGCTCACCCGCATGAAACCGATCCCGCGCTTCCGCTGCGTTCAGAATCTGCAGCGGCGTGCAGGCAAGAAACAGATTGGCTGGCTGGTTCGGATCACTCACCGCAGTCTCCTGGTGCAGGGCCGTCAGGCGGCCGCGCGAATCGGCAGCTCACGGGGCAGCATGGACAGTGCCGCCTCCAGCACGCGATCCATCGACAGTTTCGCAAGGTCCCCGTCGGGGGCCACAAGAAATCGATTTCGCGGGGCGTCCGGCGGAAACGCACCGAATCGCTCCGGACTGGTGGGACCGAACAGCGCCAGCGTGGGGCGGCCGAGTGCAGCCGCCATGTGCAGCGGGCCGCTGTCATTGGCGATCACCAGATCCGCTCGCCGCAACAGCTCAATCAGCTGTGGCAGTGACGTCCGTTTCGTCAGATTGACAAAGCGGTCGGGATCGCAGACTTCCGGCGATTCCCAGGGTAGATGACTGTCCCACACAACCGTGCAGCTCGCATCCGCCCTCAGCATGGCCGTCGTCAGCTCACGAAACCCCCGCCATTCCTTATGAACACCGCGACTGTTGGGAATCATCACGATCAGGCGACGGCGATTGAGTCCTGTGTCGAGCTGTTCGAGCGAATCGCCGTGCATCACGACGGGGGATTTAAGGGACGGTTCGAGTCCCAGAGCGGGAAGAAACTGAAGCAGTTTGCGAATCGCATGTGAATTTCGACCGGCTTCAGGCAGCGGTACGAGAGTGTTGTAGAACAGTCGACTGCCTTCGCGGGCTTCGGCAATGCCAACTTTCAGCGGTGCTCGGGCGGCGGCTGTCATCAGACCGGTCCGCAGGAGTCCCTGGAAGTCAAGGACGGCATCGAATCGCCTCTGCCGCAGCTGCCGCATCACGTTGCCGATGGCAAGCAGCCCTCGCCAGCCGGCAGCATGCCTGAACTGCAGCACCTCACCGTTCACGGTCGGGCATCGCTGCACGATGTCCGCAAAACGGGACTTCACAACCCACGAAATTTCCGCGTCTGGAAGCTGGTCACGGATCGACTGCGCCACCGGCAGAGAACAGATGATATCTCCCAGTGAACTTGGCTTGATAATCAGCACCCGCATGGCGATTCTCTCCGAAAACAGGCCTGTTCATGCAGCCCTGCGAAGCTGAGGATTCAGCTCGGCATCGTTATACATCTTGAACTGGAAATACACGCGGAAGCTGCGTGTCCCCTGGCGAACCTGCAGCACCAGATCCTGAAGCGCGGCGGAGAGGTCCTGAATCTGTCGCCGGATGGTGGTCAGCTTTGTACCGCAGCGACTGCGATGCTCGTCGCTCGCATCCGCTCGCAGCACTTCCTCCTGCATGTGATATTCCTTGAGTGCCAGAATCGACAGTCGGTCAATCATCATGCCGGGTGTTTCAGAATTGAACGCACAGCCCGACTCCCTTGGCTGCAGCTGCTGCACCAGCAGTCGATCCATCTGTTCCACCAGGTCATTGCGGCGCTGGTTGTGGCGGTCGATGGTACGTTTGGCCAGGCGGATGCGTTCGGCCCCCAGATCATCGCGGCGGGCAATATCTTCTTCATGCCACAGCGAGAAATTTTCGAGGTGGTTCTGCTGCACCAGCTTCAGCAGGCCCTCACCCATGGGTTCCGGAGCAGCCTGGTGCCAGAGGTCCGTGCAGTCGCGCTGCGTGTCAAGGATGTCCTGAACGTTCATACCATCGCTCCTTCTGCCTGTCAGGCGGATTTCTTTCGACGGGCTCGAATGCCAGCCCAGATTCTGATTGCGTTGCAGATCACATCATCGGTGGTCCGGGCGATCTGTCCGAGCCATGGATGTCGAATGGCGAAGCCCTTTTCCACCATTGTGCGGCCAGTATGTTCCACATATCGCAGGGGGTTCACGTCATATTCACGAAACCAGGCATAACGGGCGGCGTTTTCGCGATTCATCGGCACAAGCGGCTGCTGCAGCAGTGTGATGAAATCATCGACAGTCGCCGGCGTATACGCCACCTGCAACTGGTCGAAGTAAGACGGGCCGAGCGTGATCACTGGTTTGCCGGCCCAGCAGGCTTCGACGGTGATGGTGGATCCAAACGTCACCACCACATCGCTCCATTCCATAATGCTGTAGGAATTCACCGATTCGTCCGCATAGTGAATGCGCACGTTGGAAAGCTTCGCGGTTTCAGCGAACGGCGTGAGCAGATCGCCGGCCATTTCGGCCTGATTGGGATGGAACCGCACAACGAAAAACGTGTGCGGATTCTCACGGCAGGCGCGTTCCACGATCGGGCCGTAGTCGAGGAATGGAGAAATCCAGTCCTTGCCGAGCGATGCGAATTCGTCCTGGCTGCTCAGAAAAATGCTCACTTTTCGCTCACAGCCGGCAGGCAGAGCGGGTGGTACAAAGGCCTGACCATGTTTTTTTGCATATTTATTGGTGCGAGGTTTTCGCAGTGCGGCGTAGTAGCGATCGGCAAATTCAAAATCCGCCGGATGGTTCAGAATGCGCCGCTGAATCTGCCGTCGGTCGTGAACCATGTAACCCGGACAGACAAATGGGTGCTGCCGAGCAGTGACTTCCAGTGTGGTGAAATCAATTCCCGCGGACCGTGCGGCAATCACAGCGAATTTTGAACAGGCATGGCGACCGTTGAACACCTCCACCCGCTCCGGCTTCCATTCGCTGACGACGACTTTCATCGATTTCAGCAGCCTTGCCGCGTTGCTGAAGTAACGGCGTTTGATGCGGCGGATCAGCGGTTCATGGCGGGCGGTTTCCGGGAGCGTGCGGAAGGTGGAGATCACGCCGCTCTGGACGCCTTCCATGAGCGTTCGCTGTTCACTGAACGGCAGCCCTGGGCGTGCCTGATCCACGGCACTGTCGGTGTTCAGCGGGATGAGCTGCAGTCCAAGCGATTCAGCCGTGCTGCGCACTCGCGTTTTGCAGATCAGACAGGCGGCCGGGCTGCCGCTGTAATTCACCGCACAGGTCCCGGCTGCAGCATTGCAGTACGTCACCGCCACGCGATGTCCGTCGTCCTGCAGTTCGCGGGCGCGGGCCATCGTTACCAGTGTGTGTTTGCGCCACAGCGGGTAGGCGGCGTGCACGAGCACTGCAGGCAGGGCCGTGTCGGGAGACGCAGCCTCCGGTCGGGTGAATTTGAGCGTTTCGCCGGGTTCCATCGGAATGCCCCCTCTCAGGCCACCCACTGCAGGCGATGCTCGCCACTGACGGTCGCCGGCTGATCGTCAGCACCGTTGCAAGCCACACGATGACGCAGATGCCATTTCCCGGCAGCGTCCTGCGTCCACAGATGCGGTGAACGGAAGCGGTCCGTGATCGTATGGAAATGCTCCGGCGACATCTCGATGTAGTCCATGACTTCGTTGAAATAACGATCCGGGAATTCGCCGTCGAAACGATTCACCAGCGCGACGGCTTCGTCGCGAGTGATGTGCCCATTGCGGATTTCCTGTGAAGCATCATACGTTGCCCGGCCAATTCCAAACTTGATCCACGTCGTGTAGTAATGCAGGTCATCGATCTTGTCGTCGATACTGTTGTACTTACTGTAGGTGCCCTGAGTCCTGAACGGACGGGCCCGAAAACCACAGTTTTCAACCGCATAATAATACACTTCCTGGGGTGTCCATTTCAGATAATAACCCAGGTAATGCACCTGTACATCCACCTTCCGCAGTTCTTCCTCACGCGGCGGCAGGAAGCACATCAGGTCCTGCAGACGCACCCCGTAACGATCCACCAGCTCGCGAATCGAAATGCCAGCAAGGTACAGATCCTCCAGCTGTGAATACGTGTGGAAGGACCTGTCGCGAAGACTGGATGACGTGTCTGCAATCGGATTGCCGTACTCCGCTTCGTTTTCGCCGTAAAACACCAGGGGAATTCCCAGTTTTGCAGCCAGCCGGGGGCCAACGTTTTTCTGTCCCAGAATAAACGTCTGGAACGGATGAAACAGATTCTCGATGCTCAGTCGTGTGAGCAGCTTCATCACGCGGCCGTTGCGAGTGAACGCAAGGTTGTCAAAGCCTCCAACGTCGATCCAGTTCTTCCAGTTCCTGTAGCCGTAATCCGTGTAGAGAATCGGTGGCCACGTGATCGTCAGTGGATTCATGCCGTACTTGTACTTCAGTACGTGCGCCTGGTAGGCGCTGTCCTTGCCACCACTGCCTGGCACGATGCAGTCATACGAACCGTCCCGGCTGCGATGTTTATCCAGCAGCTGCAGCAGCGCGTCTTCACGCGCAGACCAGTCGATGGACTGTTTGTGATCTGCCACATGACAGGCATCACAGACGCCATCATCATCGATGGCCAGTGTTTTCTTGCGGGAATCGATGGTGTGGCGAAACTCCACCGCCGATGCCGGTCGCTGATTGGACATCACGCAGCGTCGACAAAACTGTACCTTTGGCGGGAGCCCGTAATAGGCCGGCAGCTGTTCGTCCATGAACCCATCCCTGACTTTTCGATGAACCTGATGTTTCAATTGCCTGGCCGCAGACTGGCAGCCCAGTGACGGAAGAAGGCAATCCCCCCGGAAGCACTCCGCTCCGGATGAAACTGCACGCCTGTCACGTGATGCTTTCGCACAGCAGAGCAATACCGGATTCCTTCGTAGTCTGTCAATGTCAGGATGTCCGCCGACCGCTCCGGCACCGCCGCAAAGGAATGCACAAAATACACCCACTGACCGTCATGAAAACCACACGCCTGCTCCGCCTCGGCTCGCTCCGGATTGAGAAAAATCCGATTCCAGCCCACTGCGGGGACACGCAGCAGCGCCCCGTCCGGACGTCGCTCCGGCAGCTTTCGTACAACGCCAGGAATGAGTCCCAGACCCTGATGCAGCCCGAATTCCTCGCTGGCATCCAGCAGCAGCTGCATCCCAAGACAGATTCCCAGGAGCGGCTTGCCCGAACGTACTGCATCGAGCAGCGGTGCAATCAGGCCCGCAGAACGCAGCGTGTCCATCGCATGTCCAAATGCTCCGACCCCGGGCAGAATGATTCCGCCCACCTCGCTGAGCCCCGCACCCGTCGACGAAATCTCGGCCACTATCCCCGCCTGCAGGCAGGCCTGGCGAATGCTGAACAGATTCCCCAGTCCGTAATCAACGATCCGCACACGCAGAGAACTCATGCCGCATCCTCCGGACGACACGGCACTCCACCAGTCAGGAGCGTGCGTTTCAGGGCTTGCATCGAGCAGGATTGCACATGAGACACCCCGCGACCGCTCTGCAGAAATTCCCGATTCCCTTCGCCACCGGCGGATTCCCGCGGCCGCAGATTCCGAATCGCCTCGTAATGCAGAAGACTGCTGACCGCCACACCGCTCACGTCCGTTTTCAAAGCCACGTCCGCCACATGCTCCGCTTTGCCGGCACCACCGTGGGCAATCACAGGAATTCTGACGGCGGACGCGATGCGGGAACACAGTTCCACGTCAAAGCCTTCACCCGTTCCCTCACGGTCGATGGAGGTTGCGAGGATTTCACCCGCTCCCAGTTCCTCTGCCCGAACCGCCCACTCCACCGCATCCACTCCGGTATGCTCCCGCCCGTTGTCCGTAAACGCCAGCCACGAACCGTTGGCCTGACGGCCGGCTTCAATCGCGACGACAATCGTGGAAGAACCAAACCGCCTTGAGGCCTCGCGAATGAGCTGCGGTTCAGCGATCGCAGCCGTGTTCAGCGAAACCTTGTCCGCGCCGGCAGCGAGTGCCTGCCGAATGTCTTCAAGGCTGCGAAGCCCGCCACCCACTGTCAGCGGAATGAAAATCTCTCGTGAGGTCCGCGAGATGATGTCGCACAGACTGTTGCGGCCGTAAAGGCTGGCAACCGCGTCCTGATAAATCAGCTCGTCGGCGCCCGATTCGTAGTAGTATCGAGCAAACGTGTCGGGGTCTCCGAGCACTCGCAGGCCCTCGAGACGAATTCCCTTCACCAGATTCGCGCCCTTGATATCCAGCCGGGCAATCACGCGCACCATTGACATACGAACACGGCATCCCTGCCTGAATCGACGCTGAAGACATTGGGGAAGAGTGGGCACACGGACGCCGTCGAACATCCCGTGAGAGGCGAAGCATAGTCGGCCGAAGCGATTCGGTAAAGCGCGAAGCAGGCCACACCAGCCCTCGCGCTCGTCGCTGCCGTGAATCACTCCTGATTCATCGGGGATCTCCTGAAGAATTCGGCCTCCGCCAACGTGACGTGCTCCGCATGTCCATACGGCTCCAGGATCCGCATGGTCTGATCCCTCTCCGACATCGCCCGCACTGCAAAGCGGAGTTCGGAGTGGCGTTGCACAAGGCACCCGAGCACTGCGGGTGCTTTTTTGATTCCACGCAACAAAAAAGCCCTTCGGGTTGTTCACCGAAGGGCTTTGAGAGAAATCGGGCTAGCGGGATTTGAACCCACGACCTCTTGACCCCCAGTCAAGCGCGCTAGCCAGGCTGCGCTATAGCCCGAATTCGAGCTGGAACTGTAGCAGGGGGCCTTGAGCAGGGCAAGGGTGGCTGATGGATTTTGCGGGGTGTTTCGAGGAAGTGGGAGATGGGGAGCGGGGGGGAGTTCAGTGGATGTCGACGAGCGGGGGGCCGAGGAGGTCGAAGCGGGGGGTGGTGCCGAGTCCGGGGATGGTGGGGGCGGCGAGCCAGCCGTTCTGCCGCTGCGGGGCGCCACTGGCGTTGCTCACGGTCACATAGCTGTTGAAGTCGGTGCTGGTGAACCGAAATTCCTCCGGAGTGCTGTGCGCAAGGTGCGCGATGGCGGCTGTGGTGATGTCACCGCCCCAGCTGTCTTCCAGCGTCATCGCAATGCCCATGCTCACACACAGATCCCGGACCTGCCGGGTTTTCGTCAGCCCGCCAAGCTTGCTGATCTTGAGATTGACAACATCCATCGCAAGGTCCGCTCTGGCCCTCAGAAGCATGTCAAGTCCGTCGATGTTTTCATCGAGCACAAACGGGTGATCGGTGAGTCGGCGGACGGCAAGGCACTCTTCATAGTTGAGACAGGGTTGTTCAATGTATACGTCGACATTCTTCACGGCCCGCACCACGCGGACAGCTTCATGCTGTGTCCAGCCGGTGTTGGCGTCTGCCACGAGTCGGTCAGCTGGCGACAGCATCGCGCGAACCGCGTGTATCCGTTCAATATCCGTATCGGGGTCCCCGCCGACTTTGAGCTGGAAGCGGGAATAGCCCTGTGCCCGGTAGCTGGCGACTTTTTCGGCCATCACTTCCGGGGCTTCCTGGGAAATCGCGCGATACAGACGAACGGCGTCGCCGAAGCGGCCACCCAGCAGCTCGCAGACGGGCAGCTGACAGGCTTTTCCGAGGAGGTCCCAGCAGGCGATGTCGATGCCGGACTTGACGTAGGGATGGCCTTTGAGCGCGGCGTCCATGCGGTGATTGATCCTCTGCAGCTGCAGGGGATTGAAGCCCAGCAGATGCGGAGCCAGTTCGCGCAGGCCGGCGCGGACGCCTTCGGCATAGGCCGGAAGATAAAACGGTCCCAGCGGACAGACCTCGCCGTAACCCGTCAGCCCGCTGTCTGTTTCCACACCGACAATGGTGCTGTCGAAGACTGTGACGGACTTGCCCCCGGACCACTTGTAGGAACCTTCGTGCAGCGGAAGCTCGATACGATGGGCGAAGATGCGACGAATTTTCACCGTTTATTCCTCGATAGCGACAGCAGGGGGCATGGGAGGCAGGTCAACAAGTTCAGCTTCGCGGGTTTCGGTGTCGAACACCACCACTGTGGGACGGCGAAACATCCAGCCACCCGTCTCGCCGGGATTGATAAACAGTCTGCCACTGCGATCCCGGACGATGCTGGGACGGTGCGTATGCGCGAACACCACGACATCCGCGTCCCCCACACAGTCGCGGACATCCTGGAGCTGATGGCACATCAGAAACCGCACGCCGTCCGGGGACTTCCAGCAGAGTGGTGAGTGACCGAGCACCCCGACGATGGTCATGCCTCCGGCGATCCCGATTCTGTTGCCGTCGGCGTCACCGAAGCAGGCGATCACCCGGGAATGCAGTTTTCGCATGGGTGGCACAACGAGTGGCGACACGAAGTCTCCGGCGAGCAGCACGGCGTAGCACTGGCAGGCGTTGAACAGCCGAATGGCGTGACGGAGATAATCCACGTTATCGTGAATGTCGGCGAAGATCCCGATTTTCATGGGGCTTTGGGCTGTTCCGTGGGCGGCGTGGCGGAGGGAGAGGCGGCGGGGGCTACCGGGTCGGCAGCGGCGGCACCAGCCGGCGCGGCCTTCAGTGCCGTGCGCCACCAGTTGAAGCGGAGTTGTTCGGGGTTGTCCGGGGCTTCGCTGGCGAGCACTTCGGCGGCGAGAGCGGGGTTGCCGAGTTCGGCGAGTGATTCGGCTTCGTTGAGCAGTGCGGCGTGCTGGAGCGGAGAATCCGGATACTGTCTGCGAAAGTTACGGAAGGTCTGCACGGCGGTGCCGTAGTCGCGTCGGGCGACCTGTGTGAGTGCTGTCCAGTAGAGTGCATCGGCCACGGCTGTTTTCTGGATGCTGACGATAGCTTCGGGGAGCGGAATGCGGCGGGTGAGCGTTTGCTGGCCGTCGTTGAAGCTGAGGTCGATGGAATCCTGAAGCGACGCGATGCGAATCTGCTGCAGTTCCTGAATCATGCCCACGTCGAAGTTGCCGGAGAGCTGGCTGACGCGGGCTTTGAGCAGTCGTCGGGACGGTTTGCCGAAGAGCGTATCGGATCGCTGGAGCATTTCGGCGAGGGCGTTGGCGATGAGTGCGTCGAGTTCTTCCTGGGACAGCTGTGATTCTTCGACGTTGGCGTCGGCGAGGAGTTTTTCGCGGTCGATGGAGGCGCGTTCAAAGGGGCTGTCGAAGGGCCGCATGAGCAGCTGCAGGTCCTGCTTTTGCTGTTCCGTGGCGATCGCTGCGGCGGCGATTCGTGCTTCGGGGAGTGGCCAGAGCTGAATTTCGGCAGCGGGCCAGAGCTGGAGGACGGATGCCGGGAGGCGGTCAAGGAAGGGCCGGATTTCGCTGGTGCCGCCGGCGAGTTCTTCGTAGAGGATGGCGGCAGTGGAGGCTTCCATTTGCTGTTGCAGGACGAGCATTCGCGGGGCGGGTGCGGAGGGATGCATGGGGGCGAACACGGTGGCGTTCTTCCAGCGATTCAGGTCCTGCAGAACGCCGATGCCGGCCGGGCTGCGAACGGGCATGGCGGGATCATCCGGCGAGGGAACCGGGGTGCCGCGGAGGGGATCGAAGAGCAGTGTATCGTCGCCGACAACGGCCAGCACCAGCCATTCAGCGGTCGCAGGAATGCTGGTGGTGCTGCTGGTGGCGTCTTCCTGGGGGGCGGCGTGCAGCACGAGGCTGTCAATCTGACGCTGACGGAGCCCTTCTGTGAAGGCCCGGATGCGATCGTCCACGGAACCACGGCCGGTGAGCAGTGCTTCGTAGAGTCCGACCGGGGGGCGACCGGAATCGGCCGGGAGCAGTGCGAGGTTGCGGATGATGTGTCGGAAGAACGCAGTGACTCGCTGCCGATCAGCCGCCACAGCATCGCTGGAGGTGTCGATCTGTTTCCAGATGGAGGCGGTCAGGCGACTGAGCATCAGGCATTCGCGGATGTAGGTGATGTCGGTTTCAGAAAAGCGGGAAACGCGGGCGGTACGGAGGGCATCCGGGGTGAGCAGAGCGGCGTTGGCGTCGCTGATGGCGAGCTTGCGGACATCGGCTTCGGCGCAGGAAGCCAGCCACGAATTGACCGCGTTGACAATGCCGTCACGGCGCTGCTGGAGGGCCATGGATTCCGGAGAAACGCGGGTGACAGCGTTGGTGAGCCGGCTGCGGCATTCGTCAACCTGGCGGGCGGCGGAGTTTTCCGGGGTTGCCTGAGTGGTCTGCGGGGCAGAATTGCTGCAGCCCGGACAGGTGAAGAACAGACAGGTGGAGCCGATCCAGGCAAGCATCCATGGGCGATGTGCGTGTGTCGCGGCTGATGACTGGTTAAGAGAAGAGCAACGGGACAGCGGCATAACATCAATCCTGACGGATCAGGCATCCGGAGCAGACGGGAAGGAACGCACAAGTGAGCGGAGCTGGGTGAGTTGCAGGAGGAGTGATTCGAGCTGATCGAGGACGACCATATTGGGGCCGTCGCTGAGAGCCCGGTCGGGGTTGGGATGAGTTTCCAAGAAGACGGCATCGCAGCCGGCGGCGACGGCCGCGCGGGAGAGCGTGGGAACCATGTGCCGCTGTCCGCCTGTGGTGGCACCACCGGGGAGCTGCACGCTGTGGGTGGCATCATAAACGACCGGGACGCCGAAAGCACGCAGAATCGGGACGCAGCGGAAATCATTCACGAGCCGCCCGTAGCCGAAGGTCGAACCCCGTTCGGACAGGAGCACTTTCTGCAGACCTCGGGCCCGGCATTTGCCAACGGCATGCAGCATGTCTTCCGGTGCCACAAACTGGGGCTTTTTGACGTTCACGGCGATCCCCCTCGCGACGGCGGCATCTGCGGCGGCCACGACAAGGTCCGTCTGGCGTGCCAGAAATGCCGGGATCTGCAGCATGGAGCAGACTTCGGCACACGGCGCCGCCTGCGCGGCTTCGTGAATGTCCGTGGTCACCGGCAGTCCGGTTTCGGCCCGGACTTTGGCGAGCATTTGCAGGCCGTCTTCCAGACCCGGACCACGATAACTGTCGACGCTCGTGCGATTGGCCTTGTCGAAGCTGGACTTGAACACGATCTGCAACCCATGCCGATCGCGGAGCTCCGCCAGTCGCCGGGCCGTGGACAGCACCAGCGATTCAGATTCCATCACACAGGGCCCCAGCACGAACAGGAGCGGCTGATCGTCACCGCACCGCCATCGGTCCACATCCACCAGAATCGGCTGCACAACTGCTCCTTCCGTCGCGTCAGACAGGTCGCTTCGACAGGGAAACTTTGAGCTGGTGCTGCAGAGGCGACCAGCGTCCGCTGATGTCTCCGCTAAAGCTCACCGTTTTTCAGCATCTGGTGGAAACAGTGTTCCACCTGATCCTGATGCTCCAGCAGCCAGTCGATCGAAGGCTCGTTGCGCATCGCCTTGCCGATCGCCTTCGCCGTCGCCGCCCGGTGAGTCCGATAGAGCACTTCGAAGTCGACGTCTTCGGCCGTGAGCACTGCGGGATCGAGCCAGATGGAAACGATGATCCCAAGATCATTCACGCGGGCCTTCGGCAGATCCCCCGCCCGGACCGCGTCCAGCACCCCATTCGCCACTGCAGCCTGAACCGTGCCCATGAGAATATTGGTGTAGCGTGTTTTTGTGACGGTGACTTTACTGACCATCACAGTCACCGGCCGCACCTGCACGTCGCAATTGAGCAGCGCGAAGACGCGGGAATGGCCCTTGACCTGGTCCCCCATGAGCTGCGCGATGGCCTGCCCAACCGGACCATCCAGTTCCCCGATCACCACCTCCGGCTCGGCCGCCGACCAGCCCGCCTCGTCCTCCACCAGAGCCTCACCTGTTCGCATCACAATGCGTTCTGAAATGCGTTCTGACATGCTGTCACCTTCCGGGATGCCACCTGATTCAGGCAGCCACATGGAATTCAAAAGACACCCGCTGACACCGTTCACCGCCAGCCAGTGGCTGAATGATAACGCGTGTCCGGAGACCAGCCAACTGCGGTCTCCCGCGGCGGAAACGCCCCCACAATCCCCCCTCTCCCCTTCCAGGGTGGGATGACGAATCGGCGCGAACACGGGCAGACTGAAGATATTTCAGTTCCGCCTGCCAGTTAACATCCCGCGGCCGGATCGAGCCACAGAAAAGCTGTGTGGCGTGCGGCCGATGCCAATCGGCCGGTGCGGTCCCGGTGCGGTCCCGGTGCGCGCGGACACGCACCGTTACCCGGGGGATTGAGATCCCCCGCACGCCTTGTCAGCCTTGTCACGTGAGGCAGGTCACGTGAGGCGGCGTCCGAAAGACGACTTCCGCTTTTCTTAACAGCGTTTCGTCATCCTGTCATCCAGCGGAGAGGGTGGAGAGCGCTGTTGCAGTTTTTCATTTGCATATCATGGACGCCCGTCAGTATGCTACGCGTTCCCTCCAAACCTCCTCCTGCTGCCTTCCCCGGAGGATCCTGCGATGCCGCCACGACAGATGAAACCCACGCATCCCCTGCCGCGCCGGGCTGCTCTTCAGGTGGGCGCCGCCTCAATTACCGGGCTGGGGCTGAATCACCTGACAGCACTCCGCCAACTGGCGGCTGACGAGGGGAACGTCGTTCCAGGTCGTCCCAAAGCCGTGATTTACATTTTTCTCTCCGGTGGTCTGGCTCAGCACGACAGCTTCGACCCCAAACCGGAGGCTCCTGCTGATATCCGCGGAGAATTCGCTCCCATCGCCACGCGGACACCTGGCGTGCACATCTGCGAACATCTGCCGCTGCTCGCCAACTGCAGCGATCGCTGGGCAATGGTCCGCTCGCTGACCCATCCCTACAACGAACATTCCATCGGACATCACGTGATGCTCACCGGACGAACTCCCACGCCCGTGGGGTTCAATCCCAATCGTCCCACGGCCCACGATCATCCATCCTTCGCAGCCCTCGCCACCAGACTGCTCCCACCCCGAAACAACCTGCCACCGGCCGCCGTGCTCCCGGAAAAGCTCGTCCATGTCACCGGCCGCACCATCCCCGGCCAATTCGCCGGTGAACTCGGGCCACGTTTCGAGCCGTGGTTTGTCGAAGCCAGTCAATATCGCGATACCGATTATGTGCATGGCGCATTTCCGCAGTATGGATTTCAGCGACAGCGCGGCCGTCAGACACCGGCTGGGTATCGCTACGAGGCCCCGCGACTCGAACTGGCCGGCAATCTGCTCCGTGACCAGTTCAGCTCCCGACTCGCACTCCTGCGTTCCATCGAAGCGCAGCGCACCTCGCTCGATACCGCTGCCGAACAACTCCGCTACGATCGGCACCGCGAAGCTGCCGTCTCGCTGCTCCTCGACAGTCACGTTCACCGCGCACTCGATGTGCATGCCGCCAGCGATCGCCTGCAGGATCGCTACGGACGCAACTCCTTCGGCTGGTCACTGCTGATGGCCCGTCAGCTTGTCGAGGCCGGTGTCAGCCTCGTACAGGTCAACCTGGGCAACGATGAATCCTGGGATACACACGAAGCTGCCTTCCGAAACCTCCGCGAATTTCTCCTCCCACCCACCGATCGCGCTGTCTCAGCACTCCTCGAAGATCTCTCAGAACGCGGACTCCTCGATGATGTCCTCGTGGTCATGGCCGGAGAATTCGGACGCACTCCCAAAGTCTTCACCTTCCCCGGTGCCGAAACCAGACTTCCCGGCCGCGATCACTGGGGCGCAGTCCAGACAGTATTCTTCGCCGGAGCAGGAATCCGCGGAGGCTCTGTCGTCGGCGAATCAGATGCCACCGGCGGTTATCCCAAAGCCGACCCCCAAACACCGGAAAATATGGCCGCCACCATCTATCAAGCCCTCGGACTCCCCAGGTCCATCGCCTGGAAAGATACCTTCGAAAGACCTCATCATGTGTACCACGGTGAACCCATCGCCGGACTGATGTAACGGCCCGCCGCTGTTCACCCCGCCCCCGCCAGCGTCTTCCGCTCCCCAATACTCCTCGTCACCGAATCAGCTGTCAGCTGTCAGTCATCAGTAGTCAGAGACCACTGTCCACTGTCCACTGTCCACGGTCCACGGTCCACGGTCCACGGTCCACGGTCCACCGAAAGCCCCCCTCCATGCTCCAGATCCTCGGTCCCCGAACGACTCCCCAGTGTGATGGCCGCAGTCGTCGTCAGTTTCTTCGCCTTGGAGGTCTTGCCCTGGGCGGCATTTCACTGCCACAGCTGCTGGCGGCCCAGTCCGGTGTTTCTGCGGCCCGGGGACGAGTGCTGCCGCACAAGTCGGTGATCATGATCTATCTCTCCGGCGGTCCGTCACATCAGGACATGTATGATCTGAAGATGGACGCACCGCCGGAAATTCGCGGGTCTTTCAAGCCCATTTCCACCAACGTTCCCGGCATCAACATCTGCGAGCACCTGCCGCGGCTTGCCACCGTGATGGACAAGGCCGCCATTATCCGCTCGCTTCACGGGTGTCCCGACCAGCACGCTTCCGACCTGTGTCTCAGCGGTTATCCCATTGGGGCCCGTGGTCGTCAGGACAACCATCCCTCGCTGGGTTCTGCCGTTTCGCGACTGCTGGGCCCCGCCGATCCTGCCGTACCTCCCTTTGTCGGCCTGACCATCAAAACCCGGCACGCTCCATACAGCAATCCCGGGATGCCCGGATTTCTCGGAACCGCACATGCAGCCTTTCAGCCGGAAGGTCAGGGCATGGCCGATATGCGGCTCACCGGTCTTTCGCTCGACGAACTCCGCAATCGCCGCGATCTGCTGCAGAGCTTTGATCGTTTTCGACGCACGGCTGATGTGGTATCGCAGTTTCGCGGAGTTGACGCGCTCACGCAGAAAGCCTTCGATGTGCTCACCTCCAGCCGGCTCGTGGAAGCCCTCGACCTCGACCGTGAAGACCCGGCCGTCCGCGACCGCTACGGGCGCGGGAACGCCGATCCGGCCTTCGGCGAAGACGCCGGTCCGCACTGGATGGACCAGTTCCTCATGGCTCGTCGCCTGGTGGAAGCGGGCGTCCGCTGTGTCACCCTGTCCTTTGGCAGCTGGGATCGGCATGGAGCCAACTTTGATCGGCTCCCGGTGCAGCTGTCCCGTTTCGACCAGGGCATCACCGCCCTGATTGAAGACCTCCATCAGCGTGGTCTTCAGAACGATGTCAGCGTTGTCGCCTGGGGCGAATTCGGACGCACGCCCCGAATCAACAAAGACGCCGGTCGCGATCACTGGCCCCAGGTGTCCTGCTGCCTGCTGGCCGGGGGAGGCATGCGGACCGGTCAGGTGATCGGCTCCACCAATCGACTTGGCGAAGTCCCTCAGGATCGCCCGGTGCACTACCAGGAAGTCTTTGCCACGCTCTACCACCGTCTTGGCATCGACCCCGCCACCGCCACCATTCCTGACCAGGCCGGTCGACCGCAGTACCTGCTGGACCAGCGGGTACCGATTCGGGAACTGATTTGAGTGGGCGTGAGCGATCTTCGGGTTCGCTGATGATTGCCCCACGGACATTTTCTTGCCCCGGGAACCTGAAGCTGTTGAGGAAAACGTCGAAGTTTCCGTCCCGGCATGCTAAGATCAGGCCTGCTGTCCACCCGCTTCTGCATCGGAACGCGTCCCCATGTCCAACCCCTGCCTCGACAACATCGCCCACGTCACTCGACGTGCGATTTTCGGTTCCGCCGCCGGCGGCGTTGGTCGGGCGGCACTGGCCTCGCTCCTGCTCCGCAGTGCCACCGCCACCGCCGGGCCGGCCGCTCCGGTCCCCGCCGCTGACCGCGGTCTGCCCGGCTTCCCATCCTTCCTTCCCAAAGCCCGCCGTGTGGTGATGCTCTGGCAGGGGGGTGGTCCGTCACACGTGGACCTGTTCGACGAAAAACCCGCCATGCAGCAGCTCGCTGGCAGGGACATCCCGGATTCCGTTCGCGGAACCACGCGACTGTCCACCATGTCGTCCGGTTATGCCCGCTGGCCCTGTCTGCCCGCCATTCGTCCGTTTCGCACATGGGGCGAATGCGGCATGCGGCTCAGCGAAATGCTCCCCTCCATCGGCGGACTGGCCGACGAGCTCTGCCTTGTTCGCAGCATGAAAACCGAAGCGGTCAATCATGCTCCGGGTGTGACTTTCTTCCTCACAGGTGCTCAGATCCCCGGTCGTCCCAGCATGGGGGCATGGCTGTCTTATGGTCTGGGCTGCGAAACCGACAATCTGCCCGCCTTTGTGGTGATGACCTCCAGCGACAAAGGCAAAACCTGCGGCCAGCTGTTCTTCGACTATTACTGGGGCGCGGGCTTTTTGCCCAGCCGCTTTCAGGGCGTGCGGTTTCGCAACACCGGTGACCCCGTCCCATACCTCAGCAACCCTGTGGGCATGTCGCGTGAATCCCGCCGGCTGCTGCTCGATGACATCGCTGCCATCAACCGCACGCATCTCGAAGACTACGGCGACCCCGAAACCGACACGCGCATTGCTCAGTACGAAATGGCATTTCGCATGCAGAGCAGCGTTCCCGAGCTGATGGATTTCTCCGGGGAAACTCAGACTGTCGTCGAACGCTACGGCCCCGATGCGCTCGCCAAAGGCACCTTCGCCAACAACTGCCTGATCGCTCGCCGACTCCTCGAACGCGGAGTTCGCTTCGTGCAGCTGATGCACGCCGGCTGGGATCAGCACGGCAACCTGCATACCCAGCTGGCCGAACAATGCCGCGATACGGAACGCCCCGCTGCGGCGCTGATCCACGACCTTCGGGAACGCGGACTGCTCGAAGACACACTCGTCATCTGGGCCTGCGAATTCGGACGCACGCCGTTCGGACAGGGCGACCCCGCCAATCCCAAGGGGCGCGATCACTTCGGCCGCGCCTTCACGTGGTGGCTGGCCGGGGGCGGTGTGCGGCCCGGCACAGTCTACGGTGAAACCGACGACTTTGCCTGGAACATCACCAGAGACCCCGTCCATGTCCACGATATGCAGGCCACCATTCTGCATCTGTGCGGCATCGACCACACGCGACTCACGTTCCGCTACCAGGGCCGGCAATATCGCCTGACAGACATCCACGGAGATGTCGTTCGCGGACTGCTGAAGGATGGCTAAGCCCTAGTAGATGGACGGTGGTGGCGTCTGGCTGCCGTCGGCGTGCAGAAACCGAAAGTCACAGCCCTCATGCGCCTGCGTGGTCTGCTCCTGAAAAAGCTTTCCGTAGCCGCGGGTCACCGTCGCAGCAGGCTTTTGCCACAGGCCCCGACGCCGTGACATCTCGTCGTCCGAGACCTCCAGCCGCAGCGTTCGCCCCGCCGTGTCCAGCGTGATCAGATCTCCATCCTGCACCAGGGCCAGCGGTCCGCCGATATACGATTCCGGCGACACATGCAGCACACACGCCCCATAACTGGTCCCGCTCATCCGCGCATCACTGATTCGCAGCATGTCCCGCACGCCCTGCTGGAGCAGATATTTGGGAATTGGCAGCATGCCCCATTCCGGAATCCCGGGTGCTCCGAGCGGCCCCGCGTTCTGCAGCACAATCACATGGCTGCGGGTGAGTCCCAGCGCGGGATCGTCGATGCGCGCCTTGAGGTCAGGGTAGTTGCGAAAAACCGCCGCCGGACCGGTGTGCTGGAGCAGGTCTGCTTCTGCAGCAGCCGGCTTGATCACACAGCCGTCCGGAGCCAGATTGCCCCGGAGCACCGCCAGACTGCCTGTGGAACACACCGGCTGATCCCGCCGGCGAATCACATCGTCGTTCCAGATCTCCGCGCCCCGGAATGCGTCACCCAGCGAACGAAACTCAACCGTCAACGCGCTGGTGTGCAGAAGATCAGCGATCTGGGCCAGCAGTGCATTCAGACCGCCAGCGTCAAAAAAGTCGGCCATCACCCAGCGACCCGTAGGACGCAGATTGGCCAGCACCGGAGTCCGCTGGGAGATGCGATCGAAGTCTTCCAGAGCCAGCTCCACCGCGCTGCGACCGGCCAGCGCCATCAGATGCACAATCGCGTTTGTCGAACCGCCCAGCGCCATGAGCACTGTGATCGCATTTTCAAACGCCGACCGCGTCAGAATCTGCGATGGACGCAGATCATGCCAGGCCAGCTCCACAGCCGCCCGCCCCGTGGCACTCGCCATCCGCGCATGACCGGAATGAGTCGCCGGAAGAGAACTGGCGCCCGACAGAGTCATGCCCATCGCCTCAGCAATCGCAGTCATCGTCGAGGCAGTCCCCATCGTCATGCAGTGACCCGGTGAAGCCGCAATGTGATCCTCCAGCTGACACCACGCCTCACACGATAATCGCCCCGCACCCCGCTCCGCCCAGAACCGCCACACATCCGTCCCGCTCGCCAGCTGCTCGCCATGCCACGACGTGCGATTCATCGGGCCTCCCGGCATCACGATGCAGGGAACGTCGGCACTGAGAGCCCCCATGAGCATTGCCGGGGTGGTCTTGTCGCAGCCAACCATGAGCACGGCGGAGTCGAGCGGATAGGTCCGCAGCACCTCTTCAGTTTCCATCGCCAGAAAATTGCGGTAATACATCGACGTCGGCTTCATGAAGGTCTCACTCACCCCCATCACCGGGATCTCCACCGGAAATCCGCCCGCCTGCCAAACCCCCCGCTTAATCTCCTCCGCTCGCTGACGAAAATGCGCGTGACAGGAAATCAGATCGTTCCAGGTGTTCAGGATCCCCACTACCGGCTTGCCCGCAAACTCCTCCGTGCCAAACCCCGCCTGCTTCTGTCGAGATCGATGCCCGAACGAACGCAGATCGTCCGGCCCCAGATAACGGTAACTGCGAAGCTGGTCTGGAGTGAGTCGTGGGTTCATGGATGCTGACAGGAAAAAAAGGGAATGGCCGACGGAAATGCCGCACACACGCAGAATACAGCATCAGCAACCGCAAGGCAAAACACCTCCACTCCGCACCCCCCTCTCCCCTGCCACAGGAGAGGCGCCGGGGGTGGGATGGTGAAACGGTGCTGAAACAGACGAACTGCCATGTTTCAATCCCCCCGCTATCGTCAGGCCCCACTGCCCGAAAGAACACAAAAACGTCCTGTGGCGTGCGGGCGATGTCAATCGGCCCGTCAGGCTTTGGTGCGTTCCTGATGCCGTTCTGGCTGCGCGGGCACGCACCGTTATTTGGGAATTGACATCCCCCGCACGCCTTGTCATCGTGGGGCTGATCAAAAGTACGAAAGCAGGGGTTCTGAATAGCGTTTCACCTTCCCAGGCCGGCGGTGTGGGTCAAACGCCCCGGAACACTCTCTCCCCGCCTCCAACCGTCTCACGCACCCGCTGCGGATTGCCACAGTTCATGAATCCGCTGGTGCAGCTGGCTGCTGATTTCGGCGACGCGGGTTGACCACCTGCCCGCCTGCTCGGGCGAAAGCAGTCGTTCAGCCCGCATGCCGGTGATGGCCCCCGTCACAAACGCCGCGCCTTTGATGGCCTGCCGCAGATGCACAATTGAAAAGCTCACCAGGTACTGATCACTCGCGGATTCCTGACAGCCGCCCATGTCCTGACCCAGAGCCCCCACCAGTTCCAGCAGGCCCTGATGCAGGACGTTCAGGTAACCCGATTGATTGCCGAAGCGGCTGGTAGGCGGGATGATTTCCAGCATCAGCTGCCTGGCGGCCTGCAGCAAAGGAGAGGCCCCGTCGTTCAGCAGATCACGAATCACACTGCCGCCGTCAGACGCAGCCCCTTCAACCTCAGGCGAATCGCTGAGACCGCTCTCCGCAGCCTGCACCCACTCTTCCGGTGCCTCAGCAAAGGACTCCGCGGCAAGGCCATCATCATCACCGTCCACCACAGCAGCTGACTCCGCCACCGCATCGTCGGCAGGTTCAGGCAATTCGGCAGGTCGACCTTCACGCCGGATTGCCGTGGCAGCCGCTTCATCGGCCGTCATGCCGATCGCCAGACACTCTTCGATGATGCGGCGGATACGGTCGCTGTGAAGCAGCTGCTGCCGCAGCGCGTAGTCGGCCCAGAGCACGGCTTCATCGATTGACATACGAGCGAATTCGGAGCGATCCGGGACCGTTCCGATCGGTGGCAGCCCGCCGACCTGCGGGGCCCGCACCAATTGTGCAAGGCGATCGAGTCGTTTGAGCAGAATGGTGGGATCTTCGGCGGCTTCTGCTGTGAGCCAGACACCGGTGGCGGCCGCATACCGCGGATGCAGTTCGGCCTGGGCTTCAAGAAAACTCTGTCGCAGCCGCTGCGGACTCCGATGCTCCCAGTAACCCGTCACATCCAGCACCACAAGATCCGGAAACCACGATCGCTTCATCAGTTCCAGCAGTTCAATGAGGGCCGTGTGCCCGTCCACACCGCCACAGTGCGTGCGCACATGGCACCAGGGCTGCTGCAGGAGCGGCGCGAAGATGGCCTCGTCTGCCGCCTGCTCCGGAATCAGCAGACCTTCAGGCGACAGCAACAGACTGACAGCTTCCTGTCCCGGACACAGATGCAGACTCAGACCACGCACCAGACGCCCCGGAGAATACTTTGTGGAACTTCGCCACAGATGCGCACGGCTTCCCAGTGCCGTCGCCGTCTGCATCACATGATCCTCGAACTCCTCAACCAGATTCAGACTTTCAATCTTTCCCTGATATTTGACCATAATCATCGATGCGTCTCCTGAAGCACCCGGCTGCATGATGCGAAAGTTCCAACCGCGGGTTAACTACCCCGCGGGCCTGCCCCCATATATATCAGCCACTGCAGAGAAAAACAGGAGCGACATTTCTGTGTATCTGTTTAGGACAAAATACTACTGAACGTTTTTACCCTTCAGGCTCTGGTGTATGCCCTGCCTGGGGCACTTTCTGCCGGAGGTTCGCGGTGCAGCAGATGGCGGGATGATCCGGACGAACGGCCGTCCGGACATCTTCCATGTCCGCGCCCGTCAGCGGTCAAGCGCCCGGCGCGCGGCCACTGGCCTTGACCTTCCGGCACAAGGTACCGCCGGGAGGGCGAAGCTGGGATGGTGAAACGGTAGTAGAATGGGGGCTCTGGGGAATTGTTCTTGAAAACTATTACGCTCCAACGCTGCGTTTCGGTGCCATGCACCTGATGTTGCACCTTTGTCGGGTTCCTGGCCTGCTGGGGACAGTCCTCGCAGCCAGCGGACGAAGACGTTCTGCCGGTCGTGGAGACCGCAAGACGACACCGGAGCCAAGCGTTGCGGGGACAGTCCCTGCGGTGAGA
>JBJTOM010000147.1:0-6239 GCA_046074585.1 Planctomycetota bacterium
CAGAGTCCCGGGCGATCAGCGTCGGTCGTACCCGCAGCCCCGGGCGCTGTTTCGGGCCAGAGCGGGCGGAATTCGGTCTCCTGCGCCCCGGCAGTGGTCAGACAGACGGTGCTGAAACAGGCCGTGGCGACAAGGCTCCAGCAGATCAGGGTATTGGTGAGAACTTCGGGGACTTTTGGCATTGCGAAATGCTCCGACAGGCCAGGGTCAGGTTGGACACGAATGCGGAAATGTCGTTCAGCCGGCGGAATCGACTCCGATGGCTGTGGCTGTGGCGTAGTTGCGGGCATGGGAAATGGTGATGTGCATCCGCTGAATGCCCAGCTGGTCGGCAATCTGAGCGGCGCGGCCGGTGAGCCTGACCATTGGCTGACCCGTGTGCAGCGGGAGGACCTCGATGTCGTGAAACGTCATGCCCTCGATGAAGCCGGTGCCAAGCGCTTTGACAACGGCTTCCTTGGCAGCCCAGCGACCCGCGAAGCGAACCGCTGGATCACGCTGGCGGTCAGCCCATTCGAGCTCTGCAGGGGTGAAACACCGCTGACTGAAGTGCGCGCCGTGACGTTCCAGCATCGAACGGATGCGGTCGATTTCAACGATATCGGTGCCGATGCCGATGATCATGCCTTCCCCCGGATGACCATCAGGCACCGTATTTCTCGAGGCGTCCGGCATGGGCGAGCGCGTGCAGCATGAGGTATTTCGCCTCGAACTGCCCCAGTTCGCCAACCCGACAGGCCGATTCACCGAATTGACGGGAACCGTCAAAACGACACGTGTCCGCGACCAGCATGGTCGGCACAGCATGTCCGCTGTGAGATTTCATTTTGGACGGCGTGCTGTGGTCGCCCGTGATGATGAGCACGTCCGGATGGAGCGCATTGATGCGGGGGATACCCGAATCGAACTCCTCCGTTCGCCGCACCTTGGCCTCAAAATTGCCGTCTTCACCGGTGGAGTCGGTGTACTTGAAGTGGATGAAGAAGAAGTCGTACTTTGACCAGTTGGCTTCGAGGCAGGTGAGTTGGTCGTCGAGCGTCTGTCCGGCATCGAGAATGTCCATATCCACGAGTCGGGCGAGACCACGATACATGGGGTACACGGCGATGGCAGCCGCGCGCGTTCCGTAGACATCCTGGAAGCGGGGGATGGGCGGCATTTTTGCAATGCCACGCATGGTGAGCAGATTTGCGGGCTGGTCGTCCTTCAGAATTTCAGCGGCCTGACGCATGAATTCGGAAAGAATCTGAGCGGTTTTCTGGGAGGCGGGATCGGCACCCTGAGGCTGCAGCGGAGGCACCCCGGTTCGCTGAGGATCCGTGTCGTTGACGCTGCCACCCAGCCCGTCCCCGCGAATGACAATCACCAGCCGATATTCCTTTACGTGCCGCACAAACACTTCCACTCCCGGAATGCGGATCGTATCCAGCTTTTCACAGAGCTTTTTGGCGATGTCCGACGACACCCGGCCAGCCCGGCGATCGGTGATGCTGCCGGCCGCATCCACCGTCACAAAGTTGCCGCGGACCGCCACGTCGCGATCGGTGAGCGCAAAGTCAATGCCCAGTGCCTCCAGAACACCTCGCCCTATGTCGTACTTGAGCGGATCATAGCCGAACAGCCCCAGATGGCCCGGACCACTGCCCGGGGCAATCCCTGGGAGCACCGGAATGCTTTGTCCCAGCACACCCCGCTGGGCCAGGGCGTCAAGATTTGGCGTGCTGGCGGTTTCCAGTTCTGTCTTACCACCGGGAACCAAAGGCAGTCCGCCAAGTCCGTCCGCTACGTAAAGGACGATTTTGGAGTCGGCTGGTTTCTGCAGGCGACGCGTCAGGTCATGAATATCGGTCATCGAAAGGGTCCTGTTCAGTCAGGGCGATCGGATAAGGAAAGAGAAAAACCGGCGTTCAGGGGTTGGATGGGTTTGCGGAGACCCTGTCAGAGTGGCTGACCGGTTTCCCGGTGGCGACCATGACGCTCCATGATCTGCTGCCATTCGGCAAGCGACAGTTCGCTGGCTTCGTCCACCAGCAGTCGCGGAATGTCGTCCACCACAGGATAACGCAGGCGCGCGGATGGGCTGGTGCTGATGAGCGAATCCGTGTCGTGTACCAGCTCGGCACGGGATTTGGGGCACACAAGATAGCCCCGGGACGTTTCAAAACGGAATGTCATGCTGATGGCTTTGCTTTCAGAATCCCCGCAGCTCGCGGATGTCACGGAAGGTTCGGAGTTCGTAGCCGATAGCGGCGTAGTCAAGAGCAGAACACAGGGCCCGCACGGCCACTCCCATGCCATCCGGACCACTGAAGCCGCCGAATTGGCCACCCCCTTTAAGATGGGGTTCGGTTTCGAGGAAGAAACCGGGCAGACCCAGCTGCTGAAGACGCTGGTGCAGTGCAGGGAGCTGTTCGCGAAGGTCCCGGAAGATCAGTTCGTGACCGGAATCACCGACGTTGCAGGGGACGAAATTCCTGAGCCGTTCTTCGTCCACAGCACCTTCCCAGACGAGGGCCGGATCGATGCGGTAGTCCTTCACGTGCATCCAGCCGAGCCATGGCAGGACGGCCTGATATTCAGCAAACACCTGCAGAGCGTTTTTGTTCTGAGCGGCCACGTTGCCGGCGTCGAAAATGAGCACCATCGCGGGGTGATCGACCCGGCGGGCCAGTTCGGCAAGGAGCGGCCCGGTTTCGCCGATCAGGTTGGGTTCAATCTCGACGCCGTACACCAGGCCCTGCTCCGCACAGGTCTGAGCGATGCTGCGAATCAGATCGGCCGCCTGATCCAGATACTGCTCCGGTCGCGTCCCCCGCGGGTGATAAAACGAAAAGCCGCGAATCAGCCGCGTTTCGAGCGCCACTGCGGAACGAATGGTACGAGCCACTTCCGTTGCAAGATACTCCGGGAAGGGAATGTATTTGTTGTGCGAACCGTCGTTGACATCCAGCAGTTTCACTTTGCCGATTCGTGAACCAATGCTGGTCACACGCATGCCGTACTCCTGGTGCAGTCGCCTGAGCTGCTGAAGCTTGTCGTCGGAAAGCTCCGTCACATGCTCCACTCGCCCTTCACCCGTCACGTCAATAAACCGCGGGCTGTAATAACGCAGACCAATCGCCGCGAGCGCCGTCATCTGTTCAAGCGCCGTGCGACGATTTGCCGCTTCGTCAGCAAATGCGCTGAGGATCACTGAGGGTGTCGTCATGGAAAACCTTTGGAAACCGCTGTGGGGAAGAAAGAGCGAGAGAGAAGCAGTGAAACCAGAATTCTCTGCAGACGGCAAAAAGGAAACAAGTGAACACCACCAAAAAGCTCCCCTCTCCCCTCCCAGGGGAGAGCGGCTGGGGGTGAGGGGTGAGTAGCCACGGGAGACCCGCCCTGGGATGACGAAACGGTGTTAGGAACACCGGAAGTCGTCTTTCGGACTCCGCCCCAACGTGACGGGGCGTGCGGGGAATGTCAATCCCCCGGTCACGCGCTGCTGAGCCGTCGGACGGCAGTCCGCGGGCAAAGGACGCTGCAAACGCCACCATCGAGCCGCGCCCGTGAGGAAGCGGGGTAACCTGCCAAACCTTATGACGCTTCGAAGTGGGAAGTGGGAAGTGGGGGGGGCAGCGCGTGCGAGTGAGAGAGTAGAAAGTGGAGAGGAGACCGCAGGAGAATGAAGAAAGTCGAGAGTGTCCTCTCTCCTTTCTCCATTCTCCTGCTCTATTTTTTGACGGCAGGTGCCGTCAAAAAATGGGTGTCAATGCCCCGGTCACGGTGCTCCGTTTTCTCTGTCCCAGCATTGACCTCACCTAACGGCGCCAAGGCAAGCGCACTTGAGTTTCACCCCCCTGTTCATCTTCAACATTTGCGCCTTGGCGCCTTTGCGTGAGACCAACAGTCCTTGCCGCGGCTGACAAAGCTCTGCAGGAACGCACCGGCCGATTGACATCGGCCGCACGCCGGATGCTTGCCTCGCCCAACCGGGCTCAGGGGCGTTGCGACCACGATCAGACCGTCACCTGCGAATGATCCGGCCCTCCTGACGCCCTTCGTATTCCATCTTCTGCTGAGGGGTCTTCGAGATCATTTCGAGCACTCCAGCAGCCGAGGCGAATTCTTCGCCGGGAAACAGACGAATGATTTCTTTTGCAGTCAGCTTGTGAGCTTTGGGGACAAAGAACAACCAGAAGTCCTTCTCTGACGCATCACGACCGTTTCGGTCGTCACTCGAAGATGGGACCGTTGCAAACAGTGGATTTGCAGATTGTCCGTCTGCGTGGCAGAGGAGGATTGGTCTCGCAGGCGAAAGTCCGGATGCAGCGATGGAGGGGCGGAAAAGAGCGGCTCGGCGGGGATACAGATACCGATCGAAGGGCGAAGTATGCTGTCATCCTGGCCTTTCTTCAGCTGATCCCCACAAGACCG
Source organism: Planctomycetota bacterium (assembly GCA_046074585.1). Lineage (GTDB taxonomy): Bacteria > Planctomycetota > Planctomycetia > Planctomycetales > Planctomycetaceae > SXXK01. The sequence continues at coordinate 4,417 of JBJTOM010000147.1, forward strand.
CGACGTGTCGTTACGTGAGCCACCGGGCCGCAGCCGAAGATCACGATCAATTCCCGCATTCGTGCGATACGGAACGGGTGGCGTCACCGGCTGCTGAGATATCGTGGGGAGCACACGCCGATCACACCCCCGGCAGGTACTCGGTCGCATTCCCGAACTCATCCAGGTGCACACCCATGTGGTCCATGATATTCAGCAGCAGTGACGACATTTTACGTTCTTTGGCAGTTTCGTAATCGAGCGACCGACCGGTCTGAAGCTTTCCGGAGAGGCTGCCAGCCATCAGCAGAGGGATTCTGGGGGAGCTGTGGGCCGTCCACTGTTCGTTGGCCAGCACGATGCAGCAGTGATCCAGCAGCGTGGAGTCGCCTTCCTGAATGGACTCCAGTCGCGTGAGCAGTCGCGAGTACTGTTCCACCCAGAACCGAGTGATCTTTGCGTATTCCTGACCCTGCCAGTTATGCGAGTAGTTGTGGTGGTCGACGTTCAGCCCGAGGAACGGATAGACCTGGCCGGACAGATTGTTTGTCAGCAGCAGAGTGGCGATACGCGTTCGGTCGGCCTGGAAAGCCAGTGCGATGACGTCGCACATAAGCCGGGCATGTTCGTCCAGCTGATTAGGGAGTCCTTCCGGGGGACGCTGCATGCTCAGCTGCGAGCGGTCGGCGGATTCTTCTGCCGATCGCTGCTGCATGCGTTCCAGACGAATCTCCACTTCACGAACAGCGGAAGCGTATTCATCAATGCGGCCCCGGTCGGCCGCAGACACCTGACGGGACACGTCCCGCAACTGCTGATGCACCTGATCGAGAACGCTGGCGTGAGTCCTGCTGCCCTGGCTTTCAAAGAGGCTGTCGAACGCGAGCGCTGGATGGAGTTCTGTGGGGACCGGAGAGACCGGGGAACTCCAGGAAACGTGTGAGGAGTACATCATGGAGTAGCTGGATTCGTGGAAGCCACTGACAGGGCGTTCGCAGGCGAGCACAAGGCTGGGGAGTGCAGTGCTGTCGCCAATCCGCTGGGCAAGCAGCTGATCCATGCTCACTGCCGCCTGAATTTCGCGGCCGCCGCGGGGACGAACGCCGGTGAGTATTCCTGCGGCGCCTTTGGCATGACCACCCACTACGTCGTCTGGATGATGCAGACCATGAATCAGATTGAGTTTGTGCTTGAGCGGTTCGAGGGAGGTGAATGCCGGCCCGAGTTGCAGATTGCTGCCACTGCCCTCGCTGTGCCATTCCGGCGGATGGATGCCGTCGCCGAAGAAGAGGAAGGCAAATCGTTGAGGTGCTGCAGTGCCGGGCTTTGCCCCGGCGCCGCGGACCGATTCCAGCCATGGGAGCGCCACACTGACGCTGGCACCCTGAAGAACCACACGCCGGGAAACACGGGCGACAGAAGACGCTGAAGATTGAGTCATGGCCGGGGAGACTTCCTGGGATGTCGGTGGGAACTGGAAGCAAGTGGGGGCAGAAACGGGGCGGGTCTTGAGTTTTCAGGGGGGGGGCTGCAGGCTGTCAAGGTCAGACGGGGAAATCGGCGGGGATTGGGAGCGAAAATTGGGCTTTCAGGGGCCGGCCGCAGAGAATTCGCGGTTTCGCACGCTGCGAAACTGCGGGCTGCGGACAACCTGTTCAACAAGGACAGAAAATCTGCCGTCACCAGCCTCAAGAGCTGCCTGCATCTGCTCCAGCAGTGACTGGTCGGAAAGCTGTACCGAACGCCCCAGCGCGTATCCCAGAAATCGGCGGCAGAAAGTCTGCAGAAATTCGCTGCGGCGGTGTCTGAGCACATAGTCGGCCAGCCCCGGAAGCCCCTCAATC
>JBJTOM010000148.1:0-10942 GCA_046074585.1 Planctomycetota bacterium
ACATGCGGCAACATGTGCGACAACAAGATGCAACAAACCACAATGTGTGTCATTCATTTCGCTACAGTCGTTGTATGAGCGGCGCGTCCATCCAGCCGGGTGCGGTGATCGGCAGCACCAATGCGAATGGCACATCAGTCACGGATCGAGCGGTGGATCACGGCCATATTTTCCACACCATCCTGCAGGCAGTGGGTGTGGATTCGCTGGGTGAATTCGAAATTGCCGGCCGGCGGTTCCCTGTTGCAGATCCCTCCCGCACTCCCATTTCAGAGCTGCTCACATGACGGCTGCTGCCCCCGCAGATCCTCAACACACCAAACTCCTGAAGGAATACAGGTTCGACCGTCCGCTCACGGCCTGCCACTGGGATCCGCTGTCCCGTTTCATCTTCTGCGGCGCAGAAGATTTTCTGGTGCATCGCCTCGACCCTGCCGGCGACAGACGGGCTGCTCTGGCCGCCCACGACAGCTGGGTGCGGGCCTTCGGCAGCTCGCCCGACAGCGAAACGCTCTATACCGGTGGCTACGATGGTCGACTGATCTTCTGGCCTGCCGGCGAAGAGCAGCCGCAGCCGCTGCGGATCATCGAAGCGCATCGCGGCTGGATTCGGGCCATCGCGGTCAGCGGCGATGGAAAGTCGGTGGCCACATGTGGCAATGACCTGCTTGTGAAGGTCTGGGACACGTCCTCCGGAACGCTCATCCGCGAATTCCCGGGGCATGCCAGCCACGTCTACAACATAGTGTATTCCCGAGATTCCAGCCTCTTGTTTTCCTGTGATCTGAAAGGCGTGGTGAACGCCTGGTCGCTCGACTCAGACGCCCCCCGCAGTCTGCTGACGGTGACCCGGCTGCACGGTTATGACACGACCTTTCGCGCGGATATTGGCGGAGCTCGCAGCATTGCCGTACGCGGCGACAGCGGCCAGATCGCACTGGGCGGCATCACCAAAGTGTCCAATGCGTTTGCGGGTGTGGGTGAAATCATTGTCGCGGTCGTCAACCCGGCCGACGGAACGCTCGATCGCGTGCTGCAGTCCAAAGACAAGACCACCGGAACGCTCTGGGGGCTGGCATGGCACCCGGACGGTTTCTGGATGGGAGTCTGCGGAGGCGGTGGCGGTGGCTGGCTGTATTTCTGGAAGACAGACGCGGAGGATGAATTCTTCCGTCTGAAGCTCAAAAATGATGGTCGTGGAATGAGCCTTTCAGGGGACGGCAGACACATCGCGGTCGCTCACGCCGACAATCATCTGCGGACCTATCAATTGGGCTGATGCTTCAGGATTCGATTTCGATGATCCGTCCATTCACCGGCGTTGTGGTGTTGCTGTTGGTTTGTGCGGCCATTCCCGTGGCCGTGTCTGCCGGCGAAGAGCCACCGTTTCTGGCGGGCGCAGCAGCGGTGGACGTCACGCCAGACGAGCCGGTGCCGATGTGGGGCTATGGAGCGCGGCATGCGGCGCTCTCCGAGGGCACACTGGATCCGCTGCTGGCAACCGTACTGGTGCTCCAGGCCGGCTCTGACAGACTGGCAATTGTGGGACTGGATCTGGGACGTTCTCCGTCGGAAGAGTCGCTGCAGCGGATTCGTACGCAGTTGCTCGAACAGCACGGCATTGCACATTCCATGATTGCAGGCTCGCACACGCATCACGGACCGGTACTCGAGCTTTGCGATCGTGCTGACCGTGGTCGCGGCCGTTTTGATGCGGCAGTGCGGTACACGGGACGGCTGGAATCCGCGATTGTGGACGCCGCGGGCAGGGCAGTCGTGGCGTTGCGGCCTGCAAAGCTGGCGACCGGGTCCGCCGACCTGATGAATTTCAATCGCAATCGGCACACCAAACGCAGCCCGGCTCCGCTGGATCCGCGACTCGGCCTGCTTCGACTGGATGAACTTGAATCTGGCCGTCCGATTGCGGTGCTGGCGAACTTCGCCGCGCACCCCACCAGCCTGCCTCAGGAGCAGATGCAGTTTTCCGCTGACTTTGTGGGGGCCCTGCGGCGTGAGATTGAGAGCGAGCACGGGGGGCAGGTGGTGTTCATGCAGGGGGCCACCGGCGATTTGTCCACCAATCGTGGCCCGTTCGGCGATCATGCGGCCTATGGTGCGGCGCTTGGTAAAGAGGCACTGCGGATCCTGAAAACGCTCACATCAGAACCTGTCGAGCGACCGTCGATTCGTGTGCGGGAAGAGCGCTTCACGTTTGCGTCGCGGATCAATCTGCAGAACCCGCTCACACAGGCCGTTTATTCCGTGGCGTTCTTCCCCGAACTGGTGCTCAATTTTGCCGATGAGTACGCAGAAGGCGTCCGCCCGCGGCTGACTGTTGCAGTGATCAACCGTAAGATCGCGCTGGTCGGTGGCTCAGGAGAATTCTTTTGTGAGCATGCGCTGCGACTGCGTGAGCGGTCGCGGGCGGAGCAGGTGTTTTTCTTTGGTTACTGTAACGGGTATCACCAGTATTTTCCGACGATCGAGGCGGCGGCGGAAGGTGGCTACGGGGCCGACAGCCAGGTCGCACCGGCAGAAGTCGGTGCGGGTGAACGGATGATGGACAGGGCTCTGCAGTGGATTTTTGAACTCCAGGGAACAAGGTTCTGATGCGGGTTGATTGCTGTGCAATCAGAGGATGGCGGCGCCTTTGACTTCGATACCTTTCAGCCGCATTTTAAGTTCTTCGACGTTGGGTGAGATTTCAAAGGCGGCTTCGCGGCTGATGAATTCGCGATTGACAAAGTCGTAGAGGCTGTCGTTGAAGAGCTGCATGCCTTCGGTTTTGCCGATGCGAATGGCGGCAAATAGCTTTTCGTCGTGTTCTTCCATGACGAGCTTCCGGACGGTTGGGTTGAAGCTCATGATTTCCACGATGGGTACGCGTGGTGGGATATCGACAATGGTTTTGAGCAGTTTCTGGCCGACGATGCATTTCATATTCATGGCCATACTGGCGCGGATGGCCTTGTGCATGTCGAAGGGGAACAGGTCAAGGATACGAGAGATGGTGCCGGGTGCACCGGGTGCGTGAATGGTTCCGAAGACAAGGTGTCCGGTTTCAGCAGCGTGAATGGCGGTTTCGAAGGTTTCGCGGTCACGCATTTCGCCCACGAGCATGATATCGGGGTCTTCGCGGACGGCGTGTTTCATGGCGACGTGAAAGTCGATGACATCCTGTCCGATTTCGCGCTGGTTGATAAGGCATTTGTCGGAGGTGTAGATGAATTCAATCGGGTCCTCGATGGTCAGAATATGCTTGTTCATATTCCGGTTGATCCAGTCGAGCATGGACGCGATGGTTGTGCTTTTTCCCGACCCGGTGACGCCTGCGAGGAGCACCATGCCCTGATCGTATTTGCAGTGTTCGACCATGCAGGCGGGGAGAAAGAGTTTTTCGAAGGGGGGGATGGAGCGTTCGATTTTTCGGGCCACCATGCCGACGCGTCCCAGCTGGGTGAGCAGGTTCACGCGGAATCGCCAGGGTTCGTTGTCAGCCGTGACAACTTTGGAGAAGTCAGCACCGCCATTTTTATGGAAGATATCGAGGTTTCGCTGGTCCATCATGGGGAAGGTCAGTTCGATCATCTGACTTTCGCCGATGGGGGGCATTTCCAGTTCGCGGAGTCCGCCGCGGATGCGGAAGATGGGCGGGCGACCGACCTGCAGATGGATATCGGAACATTTGTGTTTGACAGCAAGGCGGAAGATCTTGTCGATCTCAAGGTCCTTGCGGGGATCGAAGGTGGATTTCTTCCAGTCGGCGATGAGCATGGCGCTGGCTTTCGAAGATGGTTCAGACAGGAGTTTCGGCGGGACGGGGGTGAACCGGAAGGGTAATCGAAAAGCGGGTCCCCCGTCCAGGCTCGCTTTCGCAGACGATGTGCCCGTGATGGGCTTCAACGATGCGGCGGACGGTCGGGAGTCCCAGGCCGCTGCCACCGGACCGGGTGGAGAAGAAGGCCTGGAACATGCGATTACGAGTTTTTTCGTCCATGCCGCGACCGGTGTCGATGACTTCGAGCAGGATATGACCGGGACGGGTGCGTGTGAGCAGATCGATGGAGCCACCTTCGGGCATGGCTTCGAGGGCGTTGCGGCAGAGATTGACGAGTGCCTGTCGCATGAGGGCTTTATCGAGGGGAACGACGGGAAGGTCGGCGTCGAGATGTGTGCGGAGTTCGACGTCCATGCTGGACGCCTGGGGCCGGAGGAATTCGACATAGTCGGCCACGACGTCGTTAAGGCTGCCCGATCAAGTCGCAGTTCGCCGGCGCGGGCAAACTGCAGGAAGGCGTTGAGGATGTCTTCGAGATTGCGGCATTCGCCCTGGAGACTGGCGATGCGTCTGAGCATTCGTCGGGCGCGGGGAGAATCGTCGCCTTCGAGATCTTCGGCGAGGAGTTCGAGGTTCATGCCGATGGTGGAGAGCGGGTTGCGGATTTCGTGTGCGAGTCCGCCGGCGAGTGTGGCCAGTTCCGTGGTACGGGCGCGGAGAGCTTCGCGTTCTTCGTGATCGAGTGCATTGTCCATGGGAGTGGGTTCTGCGGATTCGACAGGGCGAAGCGGGGGCTGGGCGCTAAAGCCTGCGTGACGGGATTTCGGTCGCCACGGCAGGCTTTGGGGTTATCTGGACGGTTAGTCCTGTTCTTCTTCGGGAGTATCCGCTTTCTTCGCAGTCAGGACTGCTTTGCGGGACAGCTTCACTCGGTTCTGGTCGTCGACGGCGATGACCTTGACTTCGAAGGTATCACCAATGCGGCAGACGTCGGTGACATTTTTCACGAAGCCATCGGAGAGTTCGCTGATGTGGCAGAGTCCATCTTTGCCGGGAGCGATCTCGATGAAGGCTCCGAAGTCTTTGATGGAGGTCACTTTGCCCATGTAGATGCGGCCCGGCTGAATTTCTTCGCAGAGTGCTTCGACGCGGGCCAGCGCCATATCGGCGGCTTCGGCGTTGGCGGCGGAAATCGTCACGCGACCATCTTCGGCGATATCGATCTGGGCACCGGATTCTTCCTGAATGGCACGGATGGTCTTGCCACCGGGACCGATGAGCAGGCCGATTTTTTCGGGGTTAATGGATGTCTGCACGAGTCTTGGAGCGAAGGTAGAGACATCGGTACGCGGGCGACGGATGGTGGTGAGCATCTGTCGGAGGAGTTCTTTGCGGGCCCGGAGAGCCTGATCCAGGGTGGCGCGGATGATTTCTTCGCTGATACCGGCGATTTTGAGGTCCAGCTGAATCCCGGTGACACCGCGCCCCGTACCTGCGACCTTGAAATCCATGTCCCCGAAGTGATCTTCATCACCCATGATATCGGTGAGCAGGGTGTAGCGGGAACCTTCATCGACAAGCCCGATGCTGATGCCAGCCACCGGCTGCAGAATGGGAACACCGGCATCCATGAGCGCCAGGGTGGCACTGCAGACTGACGCCATTGAGCTGCTGCCGTTGGATTCGAGGATGTCGGAGATCAGGCGAATGGTGTAGGGAAACTTTTCAGATGGCGGGATGACGGGAGCCACGGAGCGTTCCGCAAGACAGCCGTGGCCGATTTCGCGGCGTCCGGGCCCGCGGATGGGCTTGCACTCACCGACGGAAAACGGCGGAAAGTAGTAATGCAGCATAAAGCGGGAGGCTTCTTCGCCGAAGAGTCCGTCGGATTTCTGCTGGTCGCGAGTGGTGCCGAGGGTGGCGGTGGCGAGCGACTGAGTTTCGCCGCGGGTGAACAGGGCGGAGCCGTGCACACGGGGGAGCAGGCCGACACTGGTACTGACCGCACGGAGCTCGGTGACGGAGCGGCCGTCGATGCGGCGTCCGGCAAGGATTTGTTCGCGGACGATATGTTCCTCGAGATCATGGAACGCCTCGGCGAACTGAGCTTTGGTGAGACCGTCGGCGGTGGTTTCGGCATTCGCGGGGAAGAATTTTTCGACCAGTTCCTTTTTGAGTTCGCGGACCTTCTCGGCGCGTTCCTGTTTCATCTTTGTGGTCTTGGCAACCGTAAGACGGTCCCAGGCGGCGGTCTTGAGCAGTGCGTAGAAGGGGTTTGGCGGGAGTTCCGGGAAGGTGACGGGCGCGATGCCGGCCTGCTGAACAAGTTCCCGCTGGAGCTTGCAGAGAGCCTGGATGTGGCGATGAGCGAACATGATCGCATCGCCCATTTCCTGTTCGGGAATCTGCTGACCGAAACCTTCGATCATGAGCACTGCGGATTCGGAACCGGCGACGATCAGATCCAGGCGGCTGGACTTCATCTGCTCGACGGTGGGCATAAGCACCAGTTGGTCGCCTTCCATACCAACGCGGACGGCAGCGATGGGACCGCGGAACGGGAGCCCGGACACCATGAGTGCTGCGCTGGCGGCGGTGATGCTGAGTACGTCCGGGTCGTTGACACCGTCGCAGGACATCACGTTGGACATGATCTGCACTTCATCGCGGAAGCCCTTGGGGAAGAGTGGCCGGATGGGGCGGTCTGTGAGTCGGCTGGTGAGCACTTCGCGGGTGGTGGGGCGACCTTCGCGTTTGAGATATCCGCCGGCGAAGCGGCCGGCTGCGGCGAGCCGTTCGCGGTAGTCGACCGTGAGCGGGAAGAAGTCGGTCCCGGGCCGGGACGGGCCGGACTGAGCGGCCACGAAGACACTGGTGTCTCCGAATTGCAGGTACACCGCGCCGGAGGCCTGTTTGGCCAATTCGCCAGTGGTGATACTGTAGGTACGGCCCGCGAAATCACATTGAACTGAAACTTTACTCACAACGGTTCCTCACCCGGACCAGCCGGAAAACAGACCGGCGCCGCAGTCAGAACGCATCGCACCCATCGCGTAGGCAAGCAACTTCACGACATCAGGAAACCATGCAGAGCACAAACAGCCGATTCTTCTGCACCGTCTGACAACTCAAAGTCGCCCCAGGATGCGGCAATCCGCTACGAACCTGCGGCAGCAGTCAAAACCTGCGGAACATTTCCGCAAAAACGACATATGAAATGACACGCAAAAACGACACTCAAAAACAAGACTCAAAAACAACACTCAAAAACACACGGCGCTCCAATGCACTGCGAAAACAAATGCCTGCACAGCGGAGGATAAAAAACGCCCCAAAACACAAACGTCGCAGACTGAAGATCAGGCTGCGACGTCTTTTTACTTGCGGATGTTGAGGCGACCAATAATCGCCTGATACTTTTCGAGACTGTTGCGCTTCAGGTAATCCAGCAGTTGACGGCGACGACTGACTTTGCTGAGCAGACCGCGACGACCGGAGTAATCTTTGGGATGGGCCTGCAGGTGTTCTGTCACGGCCTGAATTTCAGCGGTGAGCACCGCAATCTGTACTTCAGGGGATCCCGTGTCACCGGGCCGAGTGGCAAATTCGCTGATGATGGACTGCTTGTGTTCCTGACTGATGGACATTGAAGGGCTTTCGCTGCTGACTTGTCGGGAGAATTGCCGCCCATCTGGAGCTGGCAATTTCCTGGAGCGACGGGGTCAAGGGGGAGAGGGATTTGAGAGACTTTTGAGGAGTGTAGCCGAATCCTGTGGAGTTTCAATGCAGAACCGAAGTTCGGCACGAGGTGACGAAAAATTCAGGAATTCCAGTAGGATCAGGGTTAGATTTTGAAGTCGCCGTCGTGCATCGGACTGTAGTTCTCGAACCGCATGTACTCTTTGCGCCATGTGAGCGACACAATACCGGTGGGCCCGCTGCGGTGCTTCGCGACGATGATTTCGGCTTCTCCCGGGCGATCTTCCGGGTCGTAGGCGTCGGGGCGATGCAGAAACATCACCATATCGGCATCCTGCTCGATCGCTCCGCTTTCGCGGAGGTCGGCGAGGCGAGGGCGTTTGTCCTCGCGGAGTTCGACGCCGCGGTTGAGCTGTGCGAGCGCGATGACTGGGACGCGGAGTTCCTTGGCGAGGAATTTGAGACGTCTGGAGATGCCGGCAATCTGCTGTTCGCGGGGTGCGTTTTTGTCTTCGGGTTCGATGAGCTGGAGGTAGTCGATGATGATCACCCCGAGTGGTGAGCGACGATGCAGGCGTCTGGAAAGTGCTGCGACCTGGGTCATCGTGCGTCCGGGCTTGTCATCGATGTACAGTGGCAGGCGGGCGAGGTCATCGGAGGCTTTGAGCAGGAGGGTGTGTTGTTCGTCGGACAGATTCCCCGACCGAAGATCGTGGCCGTTGATGCGTGCGGTGATCGCAAGAAATCGTTCGGCGAGTTCGAGGTTGGACTGTTCGAGGCTGAACAGGAGCACGGCTTTGGAGGATTTCCGCGCGACAGCTTCGGCGATATTGCAGACGAGTGCCGTTTTGCCCATGGATGGGCGTGCGGCGAGGATGATCAGCTCAGTGGGCTGAAAGCCGGTGGTCTGTTCATCGAGATCTCTGAAACCACTGGTGATACCGGTGACATCGCCGGATTTCTGGAGTCGTTCGTCGATGCGATTGAAGGCTTCGATGAGGATATCGCCAATCGCGATATTGGCCCCGCCTCCCTGTTCCTCCACGATGCTGAAGATTCGCCGTTCAGCTGACTGGAGCAGACCTTCGACTTCGTCGGTGGCGGAATAGCATTCTGCAAGGATATCGGTGCAGGCGTAAATCAGACTCCGCTGCATCCATTTCTCGCGGACGATGGTGGCGTAGTAGCGAACGTGAGCCGCGTGCGGGACGGATTCAAGGATTTCGGCGATGTAGGGGGCACCACCAACAGCTTCGAGTTCTCCGCGGCGAATGAGTTCTTCGGCGAGCGTGATGGCATCAATGCCGCGAACGCCGGCTTCATAAAGTTTTTGAATTGCCGCGTAGATTTTCTGATGAGCGTCATTGTAAAAGTGGTCTGCTCGGAGCGATTCCCCGACTTCGTCAATGGCCTCGTTCATGAGGAGAATGCTGCCAAGGACGCCACGTTCGGCGTCAAGATTCTGGGGTGGCAGCCGCAGTTTTTCATCAGCCATGGCAGGACCAAAAAAAATCAGACATGCCGGGGCATGTCTGAGGTGGTTGTGGGATCAATGAGGCGACAGCCGGATGCGGCCGAAGGCCCTGACCGGAGACTGCTTATCGGCCGGTGGCTGAGGGCACCACCCAAACCTTGACTTCACCCTGAACCTTTTCGTGGAATCGAAGTTTGACGGTGTACATTCCGAGTTCCTTGATGGGGCCTTCGAGACGCACATGTTCGGCTTCGACAGGGTGTCCGGCGGCCTTCAGGGCTTCGCTGATGTCGCGGGCCACCACGGAACCGTAGAGGTGGTTGTCTTCGGTGGCATGAGCTTCGATGGTGGCACTGTACTTGCCGACGGCATCGGCAATCTTCTGAAATTGCTTGACGCGGGACGCTTCGAGGGCTGCCAGTTTTTCCTTATGCTTTTCGACCATCCGCTTGTTGTGTTCGGTGGCCAGAGTGGCTTTGCCTTGTGGCAGCAGATAGTTACGTGCATATCCCGGCTTCACGCGGACGATCTCACCGCGGTGTCCGAGGTTATCCACGTCGTGAACCAGCAGAACTTCGACGTTCCGGGAACTGGTGGGAGTCGTCGTGCCAGCCATTTGAGCAGGTCCTTTGTACCAGAGGGGACTGGATGTGAATGAGCAGCAGTCCGGAGTGTTTTTGAAGCGAAAGAAGTCTTTGAAAATTCGTGAGAGGAATCAGCTTTCAGAAGGGCACATCATCGTTGCCGGCAGGCATGTCGTCGTAGAACGTCTGATCCGGTCCCCGGCTGGGTTCGGCAGAAGCGTAACCTTCGCCGACGGCCGAAGGTCGGGCGCCGCTGGAACGCGGAGGACCACCGGCGCCGGGCCCCGGACCACCCCCCGCGTCACCTCGACCGCCCAGCAGCTGCATGCCGTCAGCGACCACTTTCAGCTTGGAACGTTTCTGACCGGTTTCCTTGTCGTCCCATTTGTCCTGCTGAAGGCGTCCTTCGATGAGTACAGGGCGTCCCTTGGCGAGGTATTCGCCGGCAATCTCGGCGGTTCGCCCCCACAGAGTGACGTCAATGAAGGACACATCTTCGCGGCGCTCGTTGGAGCGTTTGTCGGTGTAGGAGTGATTGATCGCGAGTGTGATGTCGCAGACAGCTGTTCCACCTGTTGTGTAGCGGACTTCGGGGTCACGTGTCAGGTTACCCAGCAGGATGACTTTGTTAAATGCTGCCATGCCGGACTCCTGAATGTGGACCTTACGACAAAGAGTGGAAGGGTTGCTGACGACGCACTCAGCACAGACTACTCGATCGGTTCTGCAGCGGGTTCTTCGGGGACCGCGGTGGCACCGGTGACGGCGGCGACCGTGGCGTCAAAGATTCGCTGGGAATGCTTGATGGTCATGTGACGGACGATGGTCTCGCTAAGCTGGCACTGGCGCACGAGAGTTTTCATGCCGGTGCCGGGCATTGTGAAGAGCACGATGTAATGCAGACCCTTCTTCATGCCTTCGATTTCGTAGGCCAGTTTTCCGTCCTGCCACGGGCGGTGCGCGACCACAGTGGCCCCTGCCTTTTTGAGCACGCCGAGAATGTCATTGATGACGGCATCCTGGTCAGTTGCGAATTTGCCACTGTCGACCAGAAACATGCCTTCGTAGTAGTGGGGCTTGACGACTTTTTGGGCTGCGACAGACACGAAACTGGGGCTCCTGTTAGGACGATGGGTGGCAGACGGCAGTGGTAAGTTGCGGTGCTGATGAACCTGGGACTGAGGATCAACGAATTGAAACCTGACGAAGCCTGACCCTTTTCGAATCAGGGCCTTTCCGCGTCCGGCTCTTCACAATTGTAGCGATTCATGGTGCTGGCGATGTCCGAGGAAAGCCAGAATTCCACGGAATCTGCAGCTTTTTTGATGAGCAGTTCAGATGTGTTTTTTTCCGAAGATCGAAACCGCTGGAGCACAAAAGCGGCTGGGTCCTGTTGTCCCGGGGGAC
>JBJTOM010000149.1:0-3837 GCA_046074585.1 Planctomycetota bacterium
CACTTCTCACTTCGAAACACAGCCTGTGCTGGGGTCGCCCGCTTCCTCACGGGCGCGGCTCGGGGGTTGTGTTTTGCAAGGGTTGTATGATGGGCACATGGGACGCAGGGGACTCATGAGACGGATGGCCCGCAGGACGAAACAGTGGTACGTTCCTGACTCCTTGTCGTCGCGTCCCCGGTCCGCCGGAGCTTCCCACGAAGGCCGCGGCAGCACCGTTGCCCGCGGACTGCCGTCCGACGGCTCCTCCAGCTCCCACCTCCCCTCCCAGGGGAGAGGGGCCGGGGGTGAGGGGTCAAACGCCCTGCAACGCCCACCACCAGCGCCTCCACATCCCCCGCACGCCTTGTCGCGGGCCACCGGCCCTGCGCACCCGGCACGCACCCTCGCAACAACACTCACGCGCCTGCATCTGCGGTGCGAACCACTCCGGGAGCTTCCGTTTTGTGGCTGGGTTGCAAGAATACACATGGTTGTAAATTCCTGCTGCCCCTGGATTTCCCCTGCAATGCTCACTCTCTTCCACACGGCAGACTGGCATCTTGGCCAGTCGTTTTTTGGTTTCGGTCGCGACTACGAGCACGCGGCGTTTCTGGATTGGCTGCTTGTGCAGCTGCAGGAGCATCAGCCTGAGGCCCTGCTGCTCTCGGGCGATGTGTTTGACACGATTCATCCCTCGGCTGCCGCGCAAAAAATGTACTATTCGTTTCTGGCTCGTGCGCGGCACGTGCAGCCGGAGCTGCAGCTGATTATCACAGCTGGCAATCATGACGCGGGTGGTCGTCTGGAGGCACCTGCGGGTCTGCTGGAATCGTTTCGGATTCACGTGGTCGGGACACCGCTGCGGCCAGGTGCCTCCGGGCTGGATCTGGAGCGGCTGCTGATTCCGATTCGGGGTCGGAGCGGAGCGGTGGAGGCGTTTGTGGTGGCGATGCCCTTTCTGCGGCCGGCCGATGTTCCCGGTGTGCCGGATGCCAGCGATCCGTGGCTGGACGGCATTCGCGTGGCGTATCGCCAGGCGGTCGACTTTGCCGTCCGGCAGCGGGATGCCATCGCACCGGGTGCAGCGCTCATCGCCATGGGACACTGCCATGTGGCCGGAGGTCTGGAGACCACGGATTCAGAACGGCGTCTGGTGGTTGGGCATTCCGAAGCCGTCTCTCCGGACATCTTCCCGGCCGACCTGTGCTACACCGCTCTCGGGCACCTCCACCGCGCTCAGGCGTTTCAGGATGGTCGCGTGCGTTACAGTGGCAGTCCGATTCCGCTGTCCTTTACCGAGAGCGGTTATCGGCATCAGGTGCTGCGTCTGGAGTTTTCCGGATCGCAGCTGACCGGAATCGAATCGCTGCATGTGCCGCGAAGTGTTCCGCTGCTGACCGTCCCGGAGCAGGAATCGGAGGAGCTGGAGGTGCTGCTGCCTCGGCTGTCAGCCCTGAAATCACTCCCCGAAGTTCCTCTGGAACAGCAGCCCTTCCTCCGCGTGCAGGTGCTGGAAACGGGCCCTGATCCGGGGCGGCGAACAAAGATCGAACAGGCTCTGGAAGGCTGCCCGGTCCGGCTGGTCCAACTGCAGACTCAGCAGGCGGCCCGCCTGGATGCCGACTCTGCGGCTGCTGCGAACGAAGTCCTCGAGGACCTCAGTTCGCTGCAGGAGGAGGATGTGCTGATGCGGGAATTCAGGAAACTCTATGGACGTGAACCGGATCTGTCCCTGCTGCAGGCGTTTCACGAAGTCCTGCAGAGCGAAGGAGTGGCTGAATGAGAATTCTGAGGATCACGCTGAAGAATCTGGCGTCACTGAGTGGCGAACACACGGTTGACTTTACGGCTGAACCGCTGCGCTCGGCCGGACTGTTTGCGCTGATCGGCCCGACAGGGTCAGGCAAGAGTACGCTGCTGGACGCCATGTGTCTGGCGCTCTACGACAAAACTCCGCGGCTGAAGCAGGCACCTGGCAGTGGCGAACAGGTGGATGGCATCTCTCAGCAGGACTCCCGCAGCCTGCTCCGTCGCGGTGCGCGGGACGGCTTTGCTGAAGTGGCCTTCGTCAGCACCGATGGTCAGACATTCACGTCGCGGTGGAGCGTGCACAGGGCCGGCCAGAAAAAACAGGTTGCAGGGAAGCTGCAGCCGGTCGAGATGGTGCTGCTCCGGGGTGACGTGCGTGGCGGAACCGACGCGGAACAGGTGTGTGGCGGCAGAAAAACGCTGGTGCTGGAAGCCATTGAAGAGCGAATCGGACTGAAGTTCGAACAGTTCACTCGCGCAGTGCTGCTGGCTCAGAATGAATTTGCCACATTCCTGCGTTCAAAGGACGACGAACGCATGGAAATCCTGGAAGCGCTCACAGCCACTCAGAAATACCGCAGGATTTCGCAGGGTGTGTATCAGCGAGCGAAAAAGGAGAGTGACCGAATCAGGGACCTTGAAACGCGCTGCGAGGGACAGGTACCACTGTCGGAAACGGAACGTGCCGAGAAGGAAACGGAACGACAGCGGGCCAAAGAGAAGCTCACACAGACCACAGGAACGCTGGAGACGCTGCAGGCCCTGAAACGCTGGCATCAGGACCACAGCGAATGCACTGACAGTCTGGAACTGGCAAAAGCCAAACACGCAGAGGCCGCTCAGAACATCGCCGCCGCAGAAACGCGTCAGAGTCGACTGCGGCGGATTGAACACGCCCAGCGCGAAGCCACCGTGAAATACCAGGACAGACAGAGCGCGCAGCAGCGACGCGAAAAACTTGACACAGACGTCTCTGCCGCCGCGGAACAACTCAGCCTTGCCCGGCAGTCGCTGAACGCAGCAATCGCCGCCGAAGAAACCGCTCAACGCCAGCAGACGGAACTGATTGAGTCCCAGACGTCCGCTCAGCAGAAGCTGCAATCAGCGATCGCCTTTCAGCCGCAGGTTCAGCCTGCGGAACAGGCCGCCAAAGCTGCCGAAGACCGACTGAAATCTGCCACAAAGAGGCGGAACGAACAGGCAAACCGGTTGAGGGAGTGCGAACAGGCAATCGCCGCAGGGAAGAAAACCCGGGAAGACATCACACAACAACTGCTGCCACTGGAATCACTCCAGCCGTTTGCAGCCGATTCCAGCCTCTGGATCAGTCGGCTGCTGACACTGGAAACGGCCGCTCGCGACGAAACGGCCTCCCGTAAGCACGACGCAGAATGTTCAGCTGCACTGGCCGCGGCCCGGCTCGAACACGACAACTATCAGACCGCCAGCCGCCAGCGGCAAGCCGAACTCATTCAGCATCATCAACAGCTCACAGAACTGGAAGCCCGGATCCGCGGACTCAACGGCGAGCAACTGCGTCAAACTGAGAGATCCCTGTCCGCACGTCAGCGATACCTGGAACGATTGAAGAGTCAGCTGGAACAGCGAACACAGCTGGAACAGACGCTGGAAGCAAGGCAGCAGGAACTGGCTGACGAGCAGCAGAAGCAGCAGGCAGACGAACAGCAGATCGCAGACCTCAAAACGCAGGAATCGGCCGCCGCGGAGGAGCGACGGATCGCTGACCTGGCCGTAACATACCTCAACAACACGTTTGATGATCATGCCAAACGTCTGCGAGCCACGCTGGAGCCGGGACAGAAGTGTCCGGTCTGCGGTGCCACGGAACATCCGTTCCAGAACACACCGGCAGACCTGGAACTGAGCGTACTGCAGATCGCCAGAGAAAAATTCAGGGAAAAGACGGAGGCACATGAGAAATTGAAAGGGCGACTGCAGAAGCTGAAGACGGCAGTGGAGCAAAGAACTCCACGCGTGCAGAGCCTGTCAGCAGAGATTGAAAGGAAAAAACGCGACCGTGGCCGC
>JBJTOM010000150.1:0-4863 GCA_046074585.1 Planctomycetota bacterium
GTCGCTTTCACCGCACTCCCAACCTCGATCGACTCGGCAGCCGCGGACTGCGGCTGACTCAGGCCTATTCCGCCAGCGCCCTCTGCTCACCCACCCGCGCAAGCATCCTGACAGGGCTTCATCCGGCACGAATCGGAATCACCTCACCCGCCTGCCATCCGCCCACGGTGCAGCTGGAAAAACGCCTGAAACCCAACCCAGGGCCCGGTGTCGAAGTCATCAACGCCGACTCACTCACCCGCCTGCAGCCACTACCACATCCTCGCAGAACTCCTGCAACAGGCCGGCTACCGCACGGCCCACTTCGGTAAGTGGCATCTGGGACACAATGGCCCGTGGGACCCTGCGAGTCAGGGCTTTGAGCTCGACTTTCCCCATGCTCCCGAAGCTGCAGGTCCGGGGGGCGGTTACTTTGCTCCGTGGTCCTTCATCAAGTCACCGCCCCTCGATGCTCCGACCGGTGAACACATCGATCATCGCATGGCAGCGCGTGCAGCTGAGTTCATCCGTGAACACGCCCGTGAATCGACTCCATCCAGCTGCAGCAGGGAGGACAGACACGCGAGTTTGATTTTTGAAAAAAAAACAGCGAGCCGCAGAACGGCTCGCTGTGGAATCAGGTGAAACAGCGCCTCAGCCTACTTCGCTGCGGGGGCGTTGTTTCCGGCGGGAGCGTCATCCGGCTGGGCTTCAGCAGTGGGCAGCACGGTGATCGGGTCGATGGCTGCCCCATCAGACTTCGTCCCATCCGTGGCTTCCGGGATGACTGGCATCGGGCCCGGCTTGGGGAAATGCTCTTCTTTGATGTCCTGCAGGTTTTCCTTGCGGTGCTCAGGCTTCAGCAGGGAGTACTGAGCGCCTTCCTTGCCTTCGCAGTCAAAGCGACCCCAGTACTGGCGCGTGTGGGGGTTGTAGTAGTACACGTAGCGCGGCTGCGACGGGTAGCAGACACAGTAGTGATAGCAGTAGGTCGGGTAGGTTGGAGTCGGCTTGTAGTAATAGCGAGTGTAGTAGTAGCTGCGTGAGGGGTAGTAAGACCAGCTGCTGTAATACTGGCGACGAGCACCAGGAAACGCTTCGGCCGAAGTGAACCCGCCAGCTGCGGCAGCCACAGCCAGAATGACAAGAAGAGCAGTACGACGCGACATGTGGAACCCCTTTTGAAACAGAAAGACACACGGAGCAACCGAACGACACGACTGACGGAGAAACCATCGCAGGAAAACGATGCTCGCTTTCTTCCCGAAGTTCTGCCAGTTGTCTTCACTGCACTGGAAACGCACGTCTTTCCCGGATCTTCCCGAAAAATCTGAATTTTTCAAGGAGGATGCGGGAAATCGTATTCAACCACCCGGGACTGCTCATACACAGCTGAGGCTGAGCCCCCATGTCGGTCGTCCAGTTCCCCTGGGAGGAAAGCGCAGGCATATCCCTGACATTTTCCACGGGAAACGAGCCGAAATCATCAAAAAGCGGGAAGATTGATCGATCCTCATCGTTTCCCGTCAGCTTGCCCGTACCCTCGAACACTGTTCGCCGGATTTTTCGACCGGACAGATAAACGCGACCATTCTCCGTTTGAAACACACGTCACCGTCCCGTTAGGATATCACAAAAGGGGTCTTCGAATGAAACTTCCGCCTGACTTTGCACCCCATAATCATCTTTCTTCGATCTGTCCGGGGTTGGCTCATGCAAGCATCCGAAGGCATTGCTGTCGGCAGTTTAAGCATCCTTGACGACCACGAACTGCTGAACATCGTCACTGGTCGGCTGTCCGGTTTTCAGGAAGCCGCAGAGCTTCTCTCCTCACGACTCAGCGGGTTTCTTGTGGCCATGGCCTGCAGAATCGCTCCCCTGCAGCCGGATGACCTCTCTGACGTGCTCCAGGAAACATGGCAGCGGGCTTTCCAGTGCACCAGCGACAGTTTTCAAACGGCACCGGAATTTCGTGCGTGGCTCAAAAAAGTCGTCCACTCGCGTGTCCTTGATATGGTTCGTCGCCCGCGTGCTCAGGCCATCCCCGAACACCATGAACCGGAAGCCGAAGAACTCGTCGCCCACGCCGATAACCCCTCGGCAGATGCTCTCAAACTTTGCCTTGAAGAACTTGACCGGGCTCGCCCCGATTTTGCCTCCGTTGTACGCGGAATCCTGGCAGGCAAGTCCGGACAGCAACTCGGTCAGGAACTTCAAATCAGCCCCGGCACCGTCTACTCACGCTTCGATCGTTCCAAAACACTGCTGAAAGAATGCGTTGAGCGGAGACTCGCATGAAACTCCAGATTTTTCATCTGCCAACAGACCCCAACCTCATACCGGATTGGCTGGAACAGCAGATTGTCGGCACCAGCCTGGCACAACTCATTGCCGAACTCCATGCTGTTCACGGTGGGCTCCAGAACAAAAAACTGCAGGAGATTTCCGGCAACAGCCACCCCAGCCTGCTGCAAACCGGCCTGCGGGCACTCTCCCCAGCCCAGATTCAGCAGCTGCTGCAGAACCCCGCCACGCTCGGAGAACTTCAGGAAGAGGTCTTCGTCGGTGGATACCTCTACTGGACACGGCTCGCCGAATCCGGTCGTGCATCCAGCCTGGCGGATCTCCTGCTCCAGCGCCGCTTCCTCCCGCATTCCATCCTCGAATCACCCACTGACGCCGGATTGTCTTCGCGGACCGCTCAGGAAATGGCCACTCTCACAGAGCCGATCCCGCAGGGACAATCTTCGCCAGAACGACCCGAAATGGCCGTAATCCCTCCAAATCCCCAGCCTGGGCCCGTCAGCCCGCCTCGCAATTCTTCCCGACGAGGGCGTCTGCTTCTGCTGCTGGCGCCCGCTGTCATTGCCGCAGTCGCCGTTCTCCTGATCCTTCCACGCAACTCCTCAATGAATGCCTGGGGTTTCCAGCGAGAAAACCTGCTGACGGCGCAAGTGTCAGAGTCTGAACTGTTCTCCAGCCTTACTCTCGCCTCTGCTGACTGGTTTAATCAGGATCGCTCAACCCTCCCTGCACTTCGCCAGGCCCTGCAGGAATTTTCCGTTGGCTGCAATGTCTTAATCACAGCTCCCCTGCCGCAACTCAGCCCCGAAAAACGCAGGCTTCTTCAGGAAAAATGCCGTAACTGGCAACGCGAAGCCGACAGCCTGCTGGCACAACTCGATGCCCCGAACGCCCCGCTGTCCGAACTCCGGACTTCCAGTGATGCGCTCATGACTCGCCTTGGAAATGCTCTCCGCAGGCAATTAACGCCTCAGGCCTGAACACGCTTCTTTGAAGCCGGAACCGGAAATCGCGAGATTCCAGCTCTCCCCCCCGACGGAAAATTTGACGCAATCGGGGCGGTGGCTGCCGTAAAAACGGAAGCAGTGGGAATTTGCGCCGGTATTGCTGGCAAATATCACCTCGCCAGAGTGGCGCAAAACTCCCATCGCGCCCTATCTTCTTTTTTTGCCAAAAACTCGCGAATTCTCATTTTTCCTTTCTAAACAGGTGTCATCTGTTGGTAAAAGGGGTGTTTGCCTAACGGATCTCACGCACCTGCGAACCAGCATCTCGTTCCTTCAGCGCTCGGATTGCGCCCGTCTCCGACCGTTTCGTTGACCTGTTTTCACGCATTCATTGCCCCAGCACGAGGACCTCATGTTTAAGTCAAATTGGCTTCGCAAACTTCCGACAATCTTCCATCCGCTGGCGCTTCCGCTCAAGGCTCGCCGACGACCTCGTCACGCCCGCCAAAGCGTGCAGTCTCTTGAACCTCGTGATCTATTGACCGTCTCGCTGTCACTCAGCGCCTTCGCGGTCAGCGAGGCCGATGACGCCGCAACCCGCGTGATCACGCTCACCGCAGAAAACGACACTCCCGTACTCGCTGACAGCACTGTCGAGATCGCTGTTACGGGTCTCTCGGGGTCCGACTTCAGCCTCTCTGATGTGACAATTCTGATTCCTGCCGGACAATCTCAGGGCAGCGTCACGCTGACCATCAATGACGACAACCTTGTGGAACTGACCGAAGCTGCGGTGATTTTCCTGATTAATCCCACGGGCGGTCTGATCATCGATCCGGCTGATGGCCAGCAGTCGCTGACCGTCTCCGACAACGACCAGGCACTGCTGTCCATTGATAATGTGGCCATCCTTGAGGGTGACAGCGGCACTGCACTGCTGGTGTTTACCGTGACCCTCGATGCTGCCGTAGAGGGCCCTGTCACGGTTGACTTCGCGACCGCCAACAACACCGCGACGGCCGGCGTGGATTACACAGCCACCAGCGGAACGCTGACTTTTGCCGCAGCCGTTGCGGCACCACAGACGCGTCAGATCACTGTCGATGTCACCGGTGACCAACTCGTGGAGCTCGACGAAACCCTGTTCGTCAATCTCCTCAACCTGAATGCGGGCGCCTACAACGTTGTCATCGCCGTCAATCAGGGACTCGGAACCATTCAGAACAACGATCAGGCACAACTGTCCATCAATGATGTGGCCATCCTCGAAGGAGACAGTGGCACTGCACAGCTGGTCTTCACCGTGACGCTGAATGCTGCTGTGAACGCTCCCGTTACCGTGAACTTCGAAACCGCCAACAACACAGCGATGGCTGGCGTTGATTACACAGCCACCAGCAGCATGCTGACTTTTGCAGCAAATGCTGCGGCACCACAGACGCGACAGATCACTGTCGATGTCACGGGTGACCAGCTTGTGGAACTCAACGAAACCCTGTTCGTCAATCTCCTCAACCTGAATGCCGCTGGCCGCAACGTTGTCATCGCCGACAGCCAGGGGCTTGGGACCATTCAGAATGACGACCAGGCACAACTTTCCATTAACGATGTCACCATTGCTGAGGGCAACAGC
>JBJTOM010000151.1:0-14073 GCA_046074585.1 Planctomycetota bacterium
CACATTGGCCGCCGCACCGATCAGCCCGGCAATAAACGCCCGACTTTTCCCCGGCCAGATCTCATTCACCAAAGCAACGCCCAGTGACCATTCTCCTCCCATCCCCAGCGACGCGATAAACCGCAGCGCGGCAATCTGCCATGCAGCACTCGCCCAGCCACACAGGCCCGTAAAGATCGCGTACGTCACGATGCTCAAAGACATCGCCCGAACTCGCCCGATCTTGTCCCCAAGCCAGCCAAACAGAACCCCTCCGCTGGCTGCACCCACCAGAAACACGGCCATAATCACCCCAAACCACTGCGCCGCCACTTTGTCATCGGCTGTCGATTTGAGCAGATCAGCGAGTGCCGGGCGGCCAATCAGCGGAAACAGACCCATCTCGAACCCGTCGAACATCCAGCCCAGCAGAGCAGCGATGAGCGTGGCATACTGGGCGCCGCGGCCACGGTTGGCGACAGACGGTGAATTGGTCATGATCAGGCAGTTCTGTAAGCGGGGCCAGTTGGGGGCGGGAAAGGTCGGGGGTTTTCGAACGCAGCCTACAACAGATTCCCTGCGGAAACTACACTGACGCCCGGAGGAAATTGTCAGAATCGGCGGGAAGCAGGTCCCCCGCCCCATCCGGCCCGTAACCACCGACCCGCGAATTGCCCCCCCCACTCACAGCAGTCAGCCATGCCCGGTACAAACTCCGCAACACCATCCAAACCTGCATACACCGTCGTCGTCGGACTGGAAGTCCACACGCAGCTCCGTACCCTCTCAAAGCTCTTCTGCGGCTGCACCACAGAATTCCGCCCCGACGCGCCCAACACACAAACCTGCCCAGTCTGCCTCGGACTGCCAGGTGCCCTGCCCGTCATGAACCGCGAAGCCTTCCGCCTCGCACTCACCACCGCCATGGCACTCAATTGCCGCATCGCCGATCACACCCGCTGGGACCGAAAACAGTACTACTACCCCGACCTCCCCAAAGCCTATCAGATCAGCCAGTACGACCAGCCCTTCAGCGCACAGGGCTGGATCGATATCCCCGCCGACAACACTGCTGATCCCCCTCGACGCATCCGCATCACCCGCGCCCACCTCGAAGAAGACGCCGGTCGCAACCTGCACGACGAAACCGGACGCGGTGCCGACAGCCGCGTCGACCTCAACCGCGCCGGCACACCACTCCTCGAAATCGTCAGCGAACCTGACCTGCGGTCCGCCGCAGAAGCCCGCCGCTGCCTCGAAACACTCCACCAACTCCTCCTCTTCCTCGGTGTGTCCGACTGCAACATGCAGGAAGGCAGCCTGCGCTGCGACGCCAACGTCAACCTGCATCTGCCACAATCGGATGGCAGCCACATCGCCACCCCCATCGTCGAACTCAAAAACATGAACAGCTTCCGCAACGTGGAACTCGCCGTGGAATACGAAGCCCGCCGCCAGTACCAGCATTGGCAGAAAACTCAGCAACGGCTCGGAGACCTCCCCAAACAAACCCGCGGCTGGGACGCAGAACGCGGAATCACCTTCAGCCAGCGCGAAAAAGAAGAATCCTCCGACTATCGCTACTTCCCCGACCCGGATCTGCAACCCGTTCGCACCTTGCCCGCTGACCTGGATGCCCTCCGCAACGCACTCCCGGAAACACCCGCCGCCCGCCGCCATCGCTTCTGCACCCAACTCGGTCTCTCCGCCTACGACGCAGATGTCATTCTCGACCAGGGCCCCGAACTTGCCTCCTGGTTCGAACGCGTGGCCAGGCTCTGCAATGATCCCAAAACCGCCGCCAACTGGGTCACCCAGGACATCCTGCGGGATCTGAAAGCCACCAGCACCCCACTCGCCGACTTCCCGATCACCGCCACAATCCTCGGCACACTGCTCGCCTGCGTCACATCCGGTCGCATCACCACAAAAAGCGCCCGCGATGTCTACACCGCGCTCCGCGATGCCGCCAACACCGGCCACATCCCGCAGGACTCCGATATCAATCGCATCATCAGCGAACGCGGACTGGAAATTGTCCGCGATACCGCTGCCCTCGACACCGCCATCGCCGCCGCCATCGCCGCGCGCCCCGACGCCGTTCGCGATTACCGCGCCGGCAAAGGCAACGCTCTCGGTCCGCTCATCGGCATGATTATGAAACAGGCTGCCGGTGCTGACCCGCGCCAGGTCCGTGAACGCTTGATTTCTGCCGTCGAAGCGGGACAGTAAGCCATCTCGACACTTTCCTTCGCTCCTCACCTCCCCCCCTTCTCCCCCAAACCCACAGGTGACCTCGTGAAACGAAGTCTGCTGCTCCTCTGCCTGCTCCTGCCAGCACTCACACAGCCCGCTGTCGCACAGCCCTCCCGCGAAACCGCCCAGAAAGTGCTCGCCCGCACACCGCGTCCCCCGCGCCCCGAACTCCCCCCAAGCTCTCTGCCACTTGCCTTCCTCAAAGGCGAACGCGTCGCCTTCCTGGGTAACAGCCAGGCCGAACGCATGAATCTCTTCGGCCACTTCGAAACTCTCCTGCACACCCGCTTCCCCACGCAGGAACTCGTGATCCGCAACTTCGCCCGCCCCGCCGAAGAAGTCGGAATCCAGCAACGCTCCGCTGACTACACCGTCCTCGATGACCCCCAAACCGCCTTCGGTGCTGATACCTATCTCTGTTTCTTTGGCTTCAACGAGTCCTTTGCCGGCCCCGACGGTGTTGAGTCCTTCCGGAAAAAGTACAACGAATACCTCGATAACATCGCCAAACGCTACCCCCGCGATGACACCGGAGCCGCTCCACGGTTTGTTCTGGTCTCGCCCATCGCCTTCGAAGCCACCGCAGACCCGCTCCTTCCCGATGCCAACCCCATCAACCAGAATCTCAAACTCTACGCAGCTGCCACCGCCGCTGTCGCTGCCGATCGGAAAATTGCCTTCGTTGACCTCTTCGACGCCTCCGACAGACTCCTCGCAGCCCAGCCCGGCATGCAGCTCACCATCAACGGCTGCCACCTCAACGAAACCTGCGATCGCGAAATCGCCCGCGTCATGGACCAGCTTCTCTTCGGCTCCGCTTCCCCCGCCAGCTTCGGCAGCCCCCCCTACGAAGCCCTCCGAGCCGCCGTCAATGAGAAATCGTGGGTGCATCAGCAGGACTACCGCATGCTCAACGGCTGGTACGTCTACGGCGGACGACGCACATGGGACACCGAAACCTTTCCACTCGAATACCGCAAAATTCGCAAAATGGCCGAAACACGCGATCGCCGCATCTGGGATCTGGCCCAGGCCAAACCGGTCCCCGCCACCATCGATGATGCCGCCACCGGAGAACTCTTCACACCGGCCACCCGCTTCGGTGAACCCCGCCAGAAATACTCCGAAGCCGGCGAACTGCGATACCTCAGCCCACAGGACCTCATCCAGCAAACCCAGGTCCCCGAAGGCTTCCAGATGCAACTCTTCGCCGACGAAACCATGTTCCCCGAACTCGCCAAACCCGTACAGCTCAATTTCGACAACCGCGGCCGCCTGTGGGTCTCCTGTATGCCCACCTATCCGCAATGGAAACCCGGCGACCCGCCCGCCAATGACCGACTCATCATCCTCGATGACTCCAATCACGACGGCACCGCCGACAAATGCACCGTGTTCTATGACAAACTCCACTGCCCGACCGGATTCGAGTTCTGGAATGGCGGTGTCCTCGTTGTCGACCAGCCTCGACTGCTCTTCCTCAAAGACACCGACGGCGATGATCGGGCCGACCTCGTCGTCCACCTCATGGACGGCTGGGCCTCAGATGATACCCATCACACCTGCGGGGCCTTCGAATGGAGCCATGGTGGCAAACTGCACATGCTCGAAGGCATCGCCACCAGCACCACACTCGAAACACCCTGGGGCCCCCATCGCAGCTTCGGTGCCGGCGGCGCCTACGTCATGGACCCCCGCACACTCAAAATTCGACAGTTCGCCCTCCCCGGCCAATACAATATGTGGTGCTACGTCTTCAATGGCTGGGGACAGGGCATCGTCGGGGACGGCACCACCGCCAACCAGGCATGGGACACCCCCCTGTCCGGCGCCCAGTTCGGTGGCCGCTCAGGTCTCAACTTCGTCTTCAACAACGAAGGCATGCGCCCCGCACTCGGCAGCGAATTTCTCGTCTCCCGACACTTCCCCGACAGCGTCCAGGGACAATTTACCTATGCCTGCGTCATCAATATGAACGGCCTTCCACGGTTCACCGTCCAGGACAGTGGCGGTGGCTTTGCCGGGGCACGACTCAAAAAAACCGATGGTTCCCCCGATGACCTGATCCGCTCGTCCGATAAACATTTCCGCCCCGCTGACCCCCAAATGGGCCCCGATGGTGCACTCTGGTTCGGCGACTGGGCCAACGCACTTATCGGCCACATGCAGTACAGCCAGCGAGACCCCAATCGCGATCACACCCGCGGACGCATCTATCGACTCGTCTACCCCGATCGCCCCCTCGTCACCCCCGTCACTCAGCACGGCAAATCCGCCGCCGAAATCCTCGAACAACTCCGCGAATACGAATGGCGCACACGCTATCGAGCCCGCCGCGAACTGCACGGCCGCCCCACCCAGGACGTGATGCCCGCCGTCACCGCATGGCTCAGATCCCTCAAATCAGATGACCCCGAATTTGATCGCCTCCGCACCGAAGCACTCTGGATTCAGCAGGCCCATCATCAGCTTGACTCCGCGCTGCTCGCCACCGTGCTCGCCGCACCCAGCCCCGACGCCCGCGCGGCTGCCACGCGCATCGTCGCTGATGAACGCGAATCCCTCCCGGATGCCCTCACGATGCTGCAAACCGCCGCTGCTGATCCCCATCCCCGCGTCCGCACCGAAGCCGCCCGTGGCCTGAGCTTCTATCCCAGCACTG
Source organism: Planctomycetota bacterium (assembly GCA_046074585.1). Classification (GTDB taxonomy): domain Bacteria; phylum Planctomycetota; class Planctomycetia; order Planctomycetales; family Planctomycetaceae; genus SXXK01. The sequence continues at coordinate 4,898 of JBJTOM010000151.1, forward strand.
CGGCCGCCACTGCACTCCTCAAAATGGCCGACTTCCCCGAAGATTACTGGGTCGACTACACCGTCCAGCATGCCCTCGGTGCCAACGAAAAAATCTGGCGCACCGACTACATCGCCGGCCGCTTCACCGGTCTCAACCCCCGCGCCGGAACCATCGTCAATCGACTCATCGCGGCCTCCGAAGCCGGCGCCGCTGCTCTCCCCTTCCTCCAGTCCCTCCTCAGCCAGACTCCCAAACCCGAAGAAGAACAGAACAAAGCCATGACCGCCCTCTCCAACCTCACCGGAGACGTCAACCGCGGGCGAGAAGTCTTCGTCCGCAACTGCACCGCCTGCCACAAAGTCGGTAATGGCGATGGCCGCGACTTCGGTCCCAACCTCGCCGGAGCAGCCAAACGCATGAATCGCTTCAAACTCGTGCAGTCCGTCGTCCATCCCAACGCCGAAGTCGCCGAAAAATATCGCTCCACTCTCATCGTCACCAGCGACGGCATGCCCACCGCCGGACTCCTCGTCTCAGAAAACGAAAAGGAAGTCGAAATCTTCGACGGCAAAGCCGTCAGAAAAATTGCCAAAGCCGACATCGAAGAACGCGCCGTACAGAACCAGAGCAGCATGCCAGAAGGACTCGCCGCCACCATGGCCCCGGCCGAATTCGTCGACCTCCTCGAATACCTCGCCGCTCAAACCCAGGATGTCCCACAACAGTAACCCCAACCGCCCCCCACCCCCGCGACACAGCGTGCTGTTGCATGCCAATCCCCCGGTGTGGTACGCATCGGGGCCGCCGATGTCCTGACATCAGCGTTTCAGGGAGTTACCGGCCGGACGCCAGCAACCCCTGGTCCCGCAGACAGGCTGGACGGCTTTCAAGTCAGGTTCCCGCGTCCGCACTCCACTTCCATTCCGGCGCTAAGGAGCGGCGATGCAGAGAAGTTGAGTGCGGGTGCGGAGCAGAAGATGACCGCGGTGGATGGAAGGCGTGGCGATGATGCTTTCGCCGGCGTCGTTATCGGCCAGCTGAGGAAACTGGGTGCTGTGTTCAAGGACAGTGACGGTGCCGTTTTCAGCAGCGAGGAATATCTTTCCGTCAGCAGCGATGGGGGATGCGAAATAGGTGCCGGCATTGCCAATACGGCGGGGACTGTCAAGGAGATCGCCGGTTTGCAGATTTCGAGTGGTGCAGATCCCACCGCTTTTGACCAGCAGGAGGCGATCTTCGAGGAGGAAGGGGGAGACGATGTGGTCGGTATGGCGGGTAGCGTGTTTCCAGAGCAGGTGTGAACGCGTAACGTCGCCGGTGCCTCCACCGCGTACGGCCATCACAAATTCCTCTGCTGCGGTCTCCCCCAGCGACGTAAAGGCCGCACCGGCAAAGTTATCAGGATGCAGGAAAGCCAGATCCAGTTCCTGGCCTTCAAGAAATCCATCGCCGTTTTTGTCTCCGCGACCGAAGGTGCGTTTGAAGAATGCCTCTGGAACAGGGGTGTTGCCGAGGTAGGCCTGAGTTTCCGTGCGGTCGATGCGACCGTCCCGGTTACCGGTTTCAGCCTGGTCAACGGCCACCAGCCACTGATTCGCGATTCCTCCACTTTGCACAGAGAGGTAAATCACGCCATCGCGGCAGACTGGTGTGGTTTTGATATTGCGAAGGAGTGTGCGGGCGTACCAGCGACGCTGGCCGGTTTGCGGGTCGTAGCCGATGAGCAGTCCGGTGCCGGCGAGGACAATTTCGCTGCGTCCATCCACCGTGTTGACGATGGGATGTGAGTAGTTGACGGCCATATCGCTGCGATCGTCTTTCCAGCGGAGCTGTCCGGTGGCACGATCGAAGGCGTAGAGCGCGGGGTTGAGGTCATCATCCTGGCAGAAGAGGACGAGATCTCCGCAGAAGACCGGCGACATGCCAGCGCCCCACTTGAAGACGAAGAAGGGGACCGGGAGTTCCTGTTTCCAGAGATCCGCTCCGGTGGCAGCGTCGACGGTGAGCAGTCCGAGGGTGGTGAAATAGAAGTGCACGCGATGTTCGTCTGCGGCGGGTGTGGAACTGGCGTGGCTGTTGGTTTGATGCACTTCCGGGAGCGGTCCGGTGTTCCACTGGCGTTTCCAGAGTGGTTTTCCGGAGGCGATGTCGAAGGCTGCGAGGGTCACCTGCTGAGGTGCTGTCATGCCACTGACGAAGACGCGTCCGGCGGCAGCGACCGCGCAGCCAATGCCGTCACCGGCGGGCTGTGACCAGCGGACATGTTCGGTGGCGGAGAATCTGAGTGGCAGCGGGGCGTTGTCGAGTGAGCGACCGGAGCAGTTGGGTCCGCGGAACTGGGGCCAGTCATCGGCGCGGGAGTGATGTGCGTGTGAGTGGCAGGCGATGAGTATGGTCAGGGCGATGAGGGCGGTGGCGATGTTGCGGAGTGGTCGGCAGTGCGGGTTCACTGGCATGGGCGGGACCTGACCTTTCTGCGGGGAGCGGGGCTGGTCGAAGCTGCGGCCAGCGTCGACTGAAACTGCATGCGGATCATGAGTCTGGCCCGTTCGACATCGCGGTCGCGAATGGCAAGGAACAGTTCGCGGTGTTCCCAGGTGATTCGCTGGGCAGAAGCCGGATGCTGCGGGGCTTTGGGAGCGATTCGGAAGAACTGTTCGAGCACCTGTTGCATGCCTGCGATGAGGCGTGAACCGGTCATGTGAAGAATCCAGGCGTGGAACTGCATATCGAGTCGTGTGGCTTCCGGGGATTCAACGCTGGCAGCGACGGCGACTTCAAGCTGCTGTTCGATGATTTCAAGACGTTTGATCTGGTCGGAGGTGGCGTTGCGAACGGCAAGTTCGATGGCGCCCACTTCAAGAGCATAGCGGAGTTGTGCCAGTTCGTGCCAGTCATCGGGTGAGGTGGCGAGTGAGGGCAGGCTGGTGGAGAGCAGTCCGAGCGGATCGGGGCGGCGAACGAGCAGCCCCTTGCGTTTGCGGGATTCGAGCAGACCAAGGGCTTTGAGCTGTGAGACGGCTTCGCGGGCGACGGTGCGGGAGACGCGGTAGCGAGTGGCCAGCTGAGCTTCGGTCATGAAGAACGCGCCGTCCGGAAGCTGCAGGCGCTGAATGCGGCGGCGCACGACCCGGGCGAGCTTCTGGGCCTGCGGGAGCGATCGGCGGCGGGGACGGGACGGTGTGGAAATATCTGCCATTTATTTTTTCCCTGAATTTCTGCAGGGTACACAGTTGCCCCGCTGCAAGTCAATAAATAGGATTTATTCGGGGAATCGGACAGCGGACACTGGCGGCAGTGTCCGGTCTGCCTGGCAGAGGTGCCGGAGATCAATCATGGCAACACTCGACTGGCTCATCCTTGCTCTCTACGCTCTGCTCATGCTGGGCGTGGGGCTCCATTTTTCCAGCCGAAATCGTACGGCCACCGATTACGTGCTGGGCGGGCGCCGGATGTCACCCGTCGCTGTGGGACTCAGCCTGTTCGCCACGCTGGTCAGTACCCTGTCCTACCTCGCCAACCCCGGTGAAATGATCGCGCACGGCCCCATGATGGCCACTCAGTCGCTCGCACACCCACTCATCTATCTGATCGTGGGCTACTGCCTCATCCCGCGAATCATGAATCAGCCGGTGCATTCCGCCTATGAACTGCTCGAACAACGACTGGGACGCGGCATTCGGTCCGCCGGTGCCCTCGTCTTTCTGCTCCTCCGCTGCGGCTGGCTCGCCACCATCCTCTTTGCCACCAGCCGCGTTGTGCTTCTGCCGCTCTTCAACCTTGATACGGATGACTCCACAGCAACAGTCCGGACCGCCACACTCTGCACACTTCTCGGCTTTACTGCCGGCGCCTATTCGTCACTCGGCGGCATCCGCGGCGTTGTGATTACCGACGCCATTCAGTCCGTCACCATGCTTGGTGGCGCGGTCCTGACACTGGCCGTGATCACTCACCGCATGGGCAGTGTGGCTGCCTGGTGGCCGGACACGTGGCCGGACCACTGGCAGGCCCCCAGCTGGGGCTTCGACCTCTCCAAACGCGTGTCCTTCGGCATTCTGCTGCTGTCCACCACGCTCTGGTATGTCTGCACAAACGGCTCCGATCAGATGTCGATCCAGCGCTTCCTGGCCACTCGAAATGCCGCGGCCGCTCGCCGCACCCTGCTGGTTTCGCAGATCGCCGATGTCTCCGTCTCGCTGCTGCTGGGGATCACCGGGATCGCGCTGCTGGGTTTCTATTCGGCCCATCAGTCACTCGTTCCACCCGGACAGTCGTTTTCTGCCACAGGTGATCGCTTCTTTCCGCAGTTTATCATGCAGGAAATGCCGGCAGGGCTGGCGGGACTCCTTGTGGCCGCACTGCTCAGTGCCGCCCTCTCCAGCCTCTCATCCGGACTGAATTCCGCCGCTGCAGTGCTCAATCGCGACTTCCCGAAGATCGGCGAATTTCTGCGTCCAGGAGAGTCCCCCGCGATCGCCGTCACTCGCCTGCAGATCCTCACCGGCCTTGTCGCCGTCACCGCCGTGCTGCTCAGCATGCTCAACCTGCTGTTCGTCGGCAATCTGCTGGAACGCTGCTTCAAGATCATCAACCTGCTCACGGCACCGCTCTTCGTGCTCTTCTTCCTCGCACTCTTCATCCGGTTTGCCAATGCCGCAGGTGCCTGGTGCGGACTGATCACTGCAATTCTCACCGCGGTGTTCATTGCCTACGGCCGCGAACTGGGCGTCCCCGAAAACTGGCAACTCAGCTTCACATGGATGATGCCCGCATCACTCCTGACGGGCATCACCACGGGCACGGCAATCAGCTTTGCAGCCTCCACTGCAGAGGACTCCAATCCGCAGGCCCACCACCCTGACGAAAGGAACTCGCTGTGAACCGCCTGCGTTTACTGCTCCTTGCCGCTGCCCTCTCTGGCTGTCCGGCCACCACCTCCGCAGCCGATCCGCCCGGTCCCGTGGACATCGGCGGGCGGCGCGAACTGTTCGTGGATGACGTGCTGATCGAAAGTCGGACGGGTGCTGAGTTTGTGATGCACCGCCCCGAGGCTCGCGATGTGGCCATCGTCTGCGACCGACCGTGGGAAGGCAATATCTCAGCCTATTACACGCTCTTTGCAGACGGTGACATCTTCCGCATGTACTACCGCGGCGCGCACTGGGACGAACAGGCCAAACGCTCAACACACCCCGAATTTGCCTGCTATGCAGAAAGCCGTGACGGCATCACCTGGGTGAAGCCAGAGCTGGGGCTCCACGAATTCGCCGGCTCCAAAGCCAACAACATCATTCTCACAGGCGCCGGCACCCATAACTTCACCCCATTCCGCGATCCCCGTCCCCACTGCCCGCCCCAATCCCGTTACAAGGCCCTCGCTGGTGACGGCAGCGGACTCCTCGCATGGCAGTCACCCGACGGGATTCACTGGTCGCTCATCAGCAACACTCCCGTCATCACGAACGGGGCCTTCGATTCGCAGAACCTCGCGTTCTGGGATGCAGTGACCAGCCGTTACCGCGCCTACTGGAGATACTTTCAGGCTGACAGTGGTGTGCGCGCGATTCGGACGGCCTCGTCAACAGACTTTGTGAACTGGAAGGACGAAACAGACCTGGCCTATGACAAAGCGCCCCCCGAACATCTCTATACCAACGCCGTGATGCCCTACTTTCGCGCTCCCCACCTCTATCTCGGCTTCCCAACGCGATTTCAGCCCAAAAACCAGCAGGTCGAACCAGTACTCATGACCAGTCGCGACGGCGTCAATTTCCACCGCTGGCCTGAACCGCTCATTCCTATCGACGCGCCGCAGGATCGCGATGGCAATCGCAGCAACTACATGACCTCCGGACTCCTGCAACTGCCATCCGAGCCTGGGCAACTGTCCGTGTATGCCACGGAAGCCTATTATGCCGGACCGGGCAGTCGTGTGCGGCGGTTCGTGGTTCGGACAGACGGCTTTGTGTCACTCCAGGCGAAATCACAGCCCGGTGACGTGCTGACAAAACCCATTCGGTTTTCCGGACAGTCTCTGCAGCTGAATTTCCGCACGGCAGCAACAGGACGTCTGCGAGTGGAATTGCAGTCCGTGGATGGCACACCACTGCCCGGCCTGAGTCTGGCGGACTGTGAAGATCTGCACGGCGATGAAATCGCCAAAGTCGTCACCTGGAAGTCCGGCAATACTCCGGCAATCGCCACCGGGCAGCCCGTCAGACTGCGATTCCAACTGCAGGACGCCAATGTCTACTCAATGAAATTCGACTAACCCCTCCAACTCCCCTCTCCCCTCCCAGGGGAGAGGGGCCGGGGGCGAGGGGTCACCCCCCCTGCAACGCCCCTCACCAACGCCTTGCCCCCCAGACAATTCTCACTTCTCACTTCAAAGCGCCACAGGGTTTTGCTGAGGACCACGCTTCCTCACGGGCGCGGCTCGATGGTGGCGTTTGCATTGCCCTTCGCCCGCGGACTGCCGTCCGGCGGCTGACCAGAACCAACCAACCAACCGACCAACCAACCAACCAGGAAACCCCATGCGATTCAGTCGCGTCAAGAGTAAGCTTCGCCGCAACGAGCCGGCGCTCATTACCTGTTGTCATTTCACCGATGCCAGTGTGTATGAACTGGTCAGTCTGCTGGGATTTGACGGCATCTGGCTGGATCTGGAGCATCATGCGACCAGTCTGGAGACGGCCGCCGGATTGATGCGTGCTGCGCGTGTGGGCGTGTCGGACATCATCGCTCGTCCCGCCCGCTGGGAATACATGCGAATGGGCCGGATTCTCGAAGCGGGCGCTCAGGGTATTATGTATCCCCGCTGTGAATCTGCCGACGAAGCGCGTGAAGTTGTTCGCTGGGCGAAGTTTGCACCGCAGGGCCGTCGGGGTGTTGACGGGGCCAACGGGGACAATCCGTACTGTTCCATGCCGATGCCTGCCTATCTGCAGGCGGCGAACGAGCACACGCTGCTGATTGTGCAGCTGGAATCCCCGGAAGCGCTCGATGCAGCGGACGAGATTGCTGCTGTGGAGGGTGTGGATGTGCTGATGGTTGGTCCCGGTGATTTGAGTGTGATTGCCGGCATTCCCTATCAGTTTGAACATCCGCTCATTCAGGACGCCTATGCCCGTGCGGCAGCGGCGGCAAAGCAGGCTGGTAAGTGGTGGGGCACGGTGAGTGGTCATCCGGATCACACTCGAAAACTGCTCGACATGGGGGCTCGATTTGTCTGTCACGGGGCCGACATTATTCAGGTGAAGCTGGGGATGGAGGCCATTCAGGAGCGTTACGCGCCACTGGGCTTCACCTTCGAGAATCGACTCCGCCAGATGGCTGAAGAACTCAATCAATCCCGCTGAAGACCATGCAGACCGTCACCTGGAACAACTCACAACTCTCCCAACTGATGCTGGGAACAGTGCAGCTGGGGATGCCTTATGGCATCGCCAATTTCACGGGTCAGCCATCGCCGCCCGTTGCGCGGCGAATTCTGGAAGCGGCGATCGAGCGGGGTGTGACGTGTTTTGACACGGCGGCTGCCTATGGGGACAGCGAGGCACTGCTGGGACAACTGCTCCCGCAACTTGCCGGTCCTGCTGCCTGGGAACGGTTTCTCATCGTCACCAAGGTTCAGCCGCTCACGTCTGAGCAGTTGGCGGATCGCCGTCTGGGAGAGCAGGCGGTGCATGCGTCGGTCGCTCGATCGAGACAGCGTCTGGGGCTCGACGTCCTCCCACTGGTGCTCTTTCACCGCGAAGAAGACGTGATCCACGCCGGGGTGCTGGAAGAACTTCGCCAACGTGGATGGCTCAGGTCCTGGGGCGTGTCCTGTGGCCATGATCCGCAGAGCGCTCTGCGGTGTGTGGAATCCGGAGACCTCACAGCGCTGCAGTTACCGGCGAGTCTTCTGGATCAGCGGCATATCCGTGGCGGGGTGCCACGTCACGCGGCAGCGCGAGGCCTTGCCGTGTTTGTTCGCAGCATTTTTCTGCAGGGACTGCTGCTGCTGGCGGACGACCGCGTGCCCGCGGGGCTGCAAGCCGTGCTCCCGACACTCAGACGACTACGGTACCTCGCGGCCGATTCCGGTCTGACACTGCATGCCCTGGCCCTGCGATCGCTGCTGGGAACCGAAGGTCTGACCTGCATGGTGGTCGGCGCTGAAACGGTGGAACAGGTGCAGGAGGCCGCAGATGTGATCGCTCAGGGAGCACTCCCGGAGGATTTGCGTCAGGCCGCGGACGAGAGCGTTGGCGAACTCCCCGCGAAGGTGCTGACGCCGTGGATGTGGAAGGGGGGGTGAATGGTGAATGGTGAATGGTGGAGCGTGGAGGAAGTGGTTTTACCCCTCACCCCCGGTCCCTCTTCTCTGGAGGGGAGAGGGGGGGATTGGATTTTGATTGAGGTGTGTTTATGGTGAATCCTGGGACGTTGCGTGATGAGTTTGTTGCTGAGGGCTATGTTGTCATTCGCGGATTTCTGTCGGGTGGACAGCTGGCGATGCTGCGGGAGCAGTTGGAGCGATATATACGGGAGGTGGTTCCGGGGTTGGGTGGCGGGGATGCGTTTTACGAGGACCGTTCGCGCCCGGAAACGCTCAAGCAGCTGCATCGAATTGAGCAGGATGCATTTTTTGCGGGGTATCTGGGACATTCGTTGTGGAGGCACACGGCGGAGGCATTGCTGGGCGAGCCTGTGCGGAGTCCTCAGGGTGCAGAATGGTTCAACAAGCCACCGGCAACAGCGCATGCCACGCCACCGCATCAGGACAATTTTTACTTTTGTCTGGCTCCGCCGCAGGTGCTGACGATGTGGCTGGCTCTGGACGATGTCGATGAAGAGAACGGCTGCCTGCGTTACGTCCCTGGGTCGCATAAGCGCGGGATCCGTCCCCATACCCGCACCTCGACGCTGGGATTTTCGCAGGGGATTGCGGATTACGATAAGGAAGACCGCAGGCAGGAGGTGGCTGTTCCGGCGGAGCCCGGTGATGTGCTCATTCACCATGGCAACACGATTCACCGTGCTGACGCCAATCGATCACTGGTGCGCCATCGCCGCAGTTTCGGGATGGTGTTTCAGGGGCAGAGCAGTGTGCGTGATGAGTTGGCGTTTGAACGGTATCTGCAGTCATCCCGGCAGCAGCATCAGGAGCTGGGTGTGACGGGCAGGTGACGAGAGCCGGCACG
>JBJTOM010000152.1:0-26476 GCA_046074585.1 Planctomycetota bacterium
GGAAGCGGGCGACCCCGGCACAGGCTGCGTTTCGAAGTGAGAAGTGGGGCGTTGACGGGTGTTTGACCCCTCACCCCCGACCCCTCTCCCCTGGAAGGGGAGAGGGGGGATTTGAGCCGCCGGACGGGAGTCCGCGGGCAACGGCGTTACCAGTGGATTGACATCCCTGCACGCCCTGTCACGTGGGGCGGAGTCCGAAAGACGACTTGCGGTGTGCTTCACACCGTTTCGTCATCCCAGCCTCGCCCTCCGGAGGTTGTGCGTGGCGAGACTCAGGCCGATTCGCGATTGCTTCGTGGTGACGGCGGAAGTCAGGGTCTTTCGTCAGTCGTCAGCGCCACATTCAGTTCTTCCCGGAGCATCTCAAACGGTTCCAGTCCGACCGAGATACGGATCAGCTCATCCGCGATGCCGAGGGCTGCACGTTCGGCGGCGGACAGAAACCGGTGAGATGTGGTGGCCGGATGTGAGATGGTGGTGCGGGCGTCGGCGAGTGTTGGTGAGAAGGGGATACCGGTGGCTCGATGCATGAAGCTGTTCACGGCCGCGAATCCTGAACCCTGCAGTTCGATGGAAACGATGCCGCCAGTGCCGTGGGGATACAGGTGCTGAGCGAGTGACCGGGAGGAGTGATCCGGAAGCAGCGGGTAGTGCACTTTGCGGACGCCGGGATGGTTTGCGAGGTATTCGGCGAGTTTGCGGGTGGTGTCGCAGATCTGCTGCATCCGCAGCGGGAGCGTCCGCAGGCCGCGGAGGGTGAGCCAGGATTCAAACGGGTTTGGATTCTGCCCGAAGATACTGGCGGTGTCCTGAAGCTGTTGGATGAGTTCCCTGGAACCGGCCGCCACTCCGAGCATCACATCGCCGTGGCCGTTGAGATATTTGGAGGCACTGTGATAAACGATCGCAGCGCCCATGCTGCAGGGGCGGATCAGTTGTGGAGTTGTGAAAGTGGAATCCACAACGACCGGCAGATGACCGCAGCAGCGCACGATTTCAGGGATGTCGGCAGCATCGAGGAGCGGGTTGGAAATGGTTTCCACGAGTACGAAGCGGGTCTGTGGCTGAATCAGCGCCGGCAGCTGCTGGGGGTGACTGACGTCAAAATACGACACCTGCACTCCCAGCTGCTGCATGCGGGAGGCCAGCTGGAGCGTTTTGCCGTAGAGCGAGCGGGCGAGGATGGCGTGATCGCCAGCTGTCGTCAGCGACAGGAAGATGCTGGCGGCCGCAGCCATGCCGGAGGCGAATACAGCGCCCGCTTCGGTGCCTTCAAGCTGAGCAATGGCGGCCCCGAGCGCTGAATGATTGGGGTTGCTGTCCCGGGTGTAGATGTCGCCGGCAGCAGTCCCCGCGTAGAGCTGCTGGAGGACGTCCAGGTCCGGGACATCAAAGGCAGTGGTCTGAAAGATGGCCGGAGCACTGGGGCGAGTGACGGATGGCCCTGGATGCCCCATTCGCGCTGGATGTTCCTGAGCCATCGCCGGGGCCTAAGCGGAGAAACCAGTCAGGTAGGGAATGGTGGCTGCGTGCGCCGTGACCTGGTCGGCTGCGCTGAGCAGGCGTCCGAGGTAGTCCCACTGGCCGGTGACCAGGGCATCGCGGGCGCTGTCGGGCAGCGAGACGGAGATGCAAATGTCGCCGGCGGTGACTTTGAGGGTTGTCAGGTCGACTGTGACGGGGATGTCAGGCGACTTTTCGACGAGGGCCGTCAGTGTCTGCAGGTCTTCGCGAGTGGCGCGAACGGCGGGGATGCCGAGGGAGTTGCAGTTGCCGAAAAAAATCTCGGCGTAGGATTCGGCGATGATGGCCCGGATGCCCCACCGCATGAGCGATTGTGGGGCGTGTTCACGGGAAGAGCCGCAGCCGAAGTTGCGGCCGGCCAGAAGCACACCAGCGCCCCTGAACTGCGGCTGATCGAACGGATGATTCGGATCCTGGCGACGATCGTCCTCGAACGCATGTTCGCCCAGTCCGTCAAACGTGACGCAGCGAAGATAGCGAGCCGGGATGATCCGGTCGGTGTCGATGTCGTCCAGCAGGAGCGGGATAGCGCGAGCGGTGACGGAGCGAATTTCGTTGGCTGCCATGGGAACCTGGGAGCGGGGTGAACAGCGGAGAAATAACTGAACAACACCTATTACTTACACGGCAGCGAGAAGGGAATCAAATCGAATCCATGCCAATTCTCAAACACCCCCGTTTTTAGACGTCCCGGGACGTTCAAGTCGGCATTTCATCACCCGCCGATACCAGGAATCCCTGCTGTCGGCAGTCGCTCTGAATGCTTACGCCCGAGGCATCAGCGTCCATGGATTTCCTCGCGTCTCGAGGGGAAATGTCACGCGCCGCCCGCCCAGACGGTGCGACTCAAAGACGCTGCAGATCATTTCCACGGTCTGCAACCCCTGAGCACCGTCGCAGAGCGGTGGGCGACCGTCCGTGATGGCCCGCAGCAGATCTCTGCCACCCACCAGCTGGCCCGCAAGGTCACCGGACAGATTCGCCAGCGGTTCCGGTTGCCCCACGCCCGCTGTGGAAATCACGTCCCAGTTCCCGGCAGCCCCGTCCGGATCCAGTGGACTCCCCAGTCGCACTCTTGCAAATGGATGCTGATCCGCCCGCAGATCCACGATGCCCTTTGTGCCAATGATCTGCAGGCCGAAGGATGCGGGCCTGTCTGAAGCTTCCTTCTGCAGTCGAGCATTCTTCAGCGAATCGAAGAAGAACGGGACTCCCGACGACAGCTCAAACCGCGCATGCACTTCATCCCCGGCCATCAGCCCCAGCCCTTCAGCGCCCTCGTGAATGTGCTCAACAGCAACCGGTTCACCCCCGACATAGACGCCAGCCGAACAGGCTCGAGGCGCCCCGCCGAAGTACGCGGCCAGATTCATCACGTGCGATCCCAGCACCCACAGATCCAGGCTGCCTCCCCGAGGATCCTCCTTGCCACGCCCGCGCAATTCCAGCACCCGACCGATCAGGCCGTCGTCCAGCAACCGCTGAATCACGGGCAGCACCGGATGACACCGATTGCGATGAGCGACCGCGATCTGCACTCTGGCACGAGAAGCCGCCGCGAGAACTTCATCACCCTCCTGAGGCGTTCGCACAAACGGCTTCTCGATGAAGATCCCCTTCACACCGGCAGCAATCGCCGCCAGGAGCATTTCGTGGTGCTGATCAACATGCCGTGGTGTAATCGCCGCAATGTCCGGCCGCAGCTCGTTCAGCATTCGCCGGTAATCGGCAAATCCATTCTGAAGCCCCAGAAGCTTCGTGGCCGCCTGCAAACCTGAGGCATCCGCATCTGCCACCGCGACCAGCTCCGCACCGTCCAGCCGCTGCCACATGACGTCCAGGCCATGTCCATAATTGCCGCGACCTGTATGCCCGATCACCGCAACGCGAAACGGGGCGCTGCGAGCGACCGTGGTGATGGCCCCGGCAGCCTGCAGGCAGCCCGACATAAAACCCGCCAACCCCTGCACCATGACGCGCCGACGCATGTACCGTCCTCCTTCTGGCCGCTTAATCTACATGCCGCACCAGAGCGTTTCCAGCGGACCGCCGCCCGGATAGGAGCCGGGGGTGTGGGTCAAGCGTCCTGCAATGCGCACCAGACGGTTGATATCCCCCGCGGCCCCAGTCCGCCAGAGCTTCCCGCGAGGGCCGTGGCAGGGCTGTTGCCCGCGGACTGCCGTCAGGCGGCTCAGGACGCTTCACTTCCTGCTTCTCACTTTTTTTGTTGCTCTTCTTCCGAGCCGCGGCGAAGCGCTTTTCCGGCCATGGCCCCGGTCGGTACGCCCTGATGAACGGCGAACACGCCATTCACGAGGACGTGCCGGAGTCCGGTACCGGACTGCCATGGGTTATTGAAATCGGACCGATCCCGGAATTCGGCCGGATCAAAGACGACCACATCAGCGGCCATGCCATTTTTGAGCAGTCCGCGGGATTTCAGTCCGAGTATCCGGGCGGGCAGTCCGGTGGCGCTGCGAATGGCGGCCGGGAGACTCAGCACACCCTCTTCCACTGCGTATCGCCCGATCTTTCGGGGAAAAGTGCCGAACGATCGCGGATGCGGCTGAGTGGCACCGAAGACCTTCACGCCCCCGTCGCTTGCCGTGGCCACCCATTCGCGCGGCATTGCCAGCCGCAGGTCTTCTTCGCTCATATTGAAGTTCACAATCGAAGCTCCGCCGTTCCGCTCGATTTCGAGCACAATGTCGACCATGCTGCGGCCCTGAGCGGCTGACAGTTCATCGAGTGACTTACCGATCCAGCTGCGGTTGAAGCTGCAGGAGGCGATCTGAATTCGTGTGGCTGTTTTCAGCTTGTCGTCCACCGCGGCTGCAATCCTTGCAGCGGTGGTCGGGTCAGCCAGACGCTGCTGCAGTTGTTCGCGGCCACCTTCTCTGGCCCAGGCGGGGAGGAGTGTGGCTTCAAGGGAAGTGCTGGAGGCGGTGTAGGGGTATTGATCGGCCGTCACGTTCCGGCCAGCGGCGCGAGCGGCTTCGATGCGATCAATTGCCAGCCGCAAGCTGCCCCAGTATGGCCGACCACTGGCTTTCAGATGAGAAATATGCACGGCACAGCCCGCTTCAGCGCCGATTGTCAACGCCTCCTCGATGCTGGCCAGCAGTTCAGCACCCTCGCCGCGAATGTGGCTTCCGTAGAATCCGCCACCCGCGGCGACAACGCGAGCGATCTCGATGAGTTCGGTAGTGGGGGTGAGCGTTCCGGGGATGTAGATCAGCCCTGTGGTCATGCCGAAGGCGCCGTCCTGCATGGCCTTTGCGGACAGTTCCCGCATCTGCTGCAGTTCTTCGGGGGTGGGCGAACGATCGGACTTTCCGATGACCTCGGAACGCAGACTTCCCTGCGGGAGCAGATGGGCGACGTTGGTGCCAGCGCCCTGCCGGTCGATTGCACTGAGATATTTGTCGCAGTCCACGGGTCCGAAACCACAGTTGCCGGTGACCATGGTGGTGCAGCCCTGGAGCAGATAATTGACGCAGGCGCGGGTGTCACGTTCCAGCACCGGGTCGTCGCTGTGCGTGTGCAGGTCAATGAAGCCCGGGCAGATTACAAGCCCGCGGCAGTCCATGACGACGTCCGCCTCGACGGCCACCGCAGCTGCGTCTGCGAGCACTTCGAGGCGACCTTTGCGGATCACCACTGAGCCGGTAAACGCCGCTGACCCGTCTCCCACGTGAATTTCACCGCCTGCCAGGAGCACGTCAGCCCGGTCGGACTGCGGTCCAGGCATTGGGGAAGGGGCGTCCTGAGACCATCCGTGGGATCCGCTGGCAGTGACCAGCAGGGCCAGCAGCAGACGTCGTATGAGTTGTTGCATTGGTGTGCTCCGGAAAACAGGGGCCACAGTCGAGCACCCGGTGCAGATTTCGGGCTGCCTGTGCAGGGTGCCCAGTCTCGCAAACCGGCGGAACACATGCAAACCCGCGGGAATGTTCGCTCTGCGAATTCCGCTGCCATTTACAACTCACTACCATGCAGGAAATGCCGGCTTCAATGACTCCTTCAGGGAACATCAACCTATGTATAACCGCCAGCGACTCATGGAACTCATCCGCCAGCGATCGCTCAAATTCGGTGACTTCACCCTCGCGTCCGGAAAAAAATCTTCCTGGTACCTCGATGGAAAGCAGGTCACTCTCAGCAGCGAAGGGCTCCTGCAGATCTCATGGGGACTTCTTGAGCTGCTGCAGAGTGTCAATTTCACGGGTTTTGGCGGGATGAGCATCGGTGCGGACCCGATCGTCGGCGGTGTCCTCGTAGCCGCGGCAAGTCAAAACCGCGAGCTCCTTGGCTTCATGGTGCGCAAGGAAGCCAAAGGCCACGGCACTCAGCGATTCATTGAGGGCCCGGTGCAGCCGGGAGATCGCGTCGTGATTGTGGACGACGTTGTCACCACCGGAGGCAGCGCTCTGCAGGCGATTGATCGCGTGCAGGAATTCGGCTGTGAGGTGGTGCATGTCGTCGGAATTGTCGATCGGCTGCAGGGTGGAGCCGCCGCTTTTCAGGCCCGCGGTCTGCCGTTCTCTGCCCTGCTCAACATCCGTGACTTCGGGATCGAACCGCCCCCCCAATCCTGAACACCACCTCACCCGTCCCGCAACACTCCTGCCCCTCCCAGTACTCCCGGATACTCATGCGCCCCAAAATCCGTCACCGCGCCTTCACACTGATCGAGCTGCTTGTCGTGCTCGCCATCGTTGCCGTGCTGCTGGCACTCCTTCTGCCTGCCGTCCAGCAGGCGCGCGCTGCCGCCCGCAGTGCCCAGTGCCGCAGTCACCTGAAACAACTCGTGCTTGCCCTGCATAACTATGCCAGTGTTCACAATGACTTCCTCATTCCCTATGTCGTTGAAGACACCAATCGAATGCAGTTTCTGCAGACGTATTCCGGCAAAGCCGGTACGGCACGATTCTGGTTTGGCTCTGTCGACTACGATCAGCCGGATCCTCTGCAGCGACTGAACTTCCCGGACGGTCCGCTGAGCCCGTATCTCGAAACCAACTCCGCGGTCTTTCAGTGTCCCGATTTTGGGACGAACCAGATGGACCGCGTCAGATTCGGGCGCCCTGCGACGGGATATGGATACAACGGAACGTATCTGGCGCGGACGAGTGGGATTGAGTGGCTGCCACCGAACTGGTTGCCGGAGCCCAGTCGGGCCCCAGCCTGTCGTCGCCTGCGGGACGTGGTGCAGACATCCGGTACGGTGGCATTTGCGGACTCTGCTGCGGTCAATCTGCTGAACTTTTCGCCGCTGGTCTTCAGCTTCGAGGAAAACTGGTTGCTGGAGCCTCCGTCAAAGAATTTTCCAACCATTCATTTTCGTCATCAGGATTCTGCTCACGCAGCTTTTCTGGACGGCCATGTGGAATCCTTTTCGTGGGCGTCGGAGGTGCAGGTGCCGGGGCCGAACTACATTTTTGCTGAGCAGAAGTTGCGGATGGATCAGCGAAGGCTGGGGTTTCTTTCTCGTGGAAACCTCCACGATCCCAAAAATCGTGACGAAATTTACGATCTGGAATGAAGTTCGCACTGAAGCGTCGCACTGCGTTCGCTGGCACCTTCGCTCTGCTCAAAAACCTTCCAGTCCGCAGACACTCGCCGTGAAGCTCACCCGCATGATGCACCGCAATCCCCAAGGAGCCGACTTCTCATGGCCCACCGACTGGACACCTATGTCATCCAGGGCGAAATTTCCAATCTCTATAAAAATTCCATCAGTGGCCGAATTGAGGTGCTCCGGGCGCAGACCGTAAACGGTCGTGTTGTACTTCGCCCAGCACTGTTGCTGCTGTCTATCACGGGAAATCTCTCGCATCATCTGTTCGGCCAGCGGTTTCGGTTCTGGTCACAACAACCGCCCTCAAGCCCCGCCAAGCCGCTCCCGGAATTTTTTCATTCCGAGCAGATTGGTGTGATTTCTGACTCGGCGTTGCGCATTGTTCAGGTGTCAGCAGAAGAACCTGAGCACGCTGAATTGGCTTGCCACGATCCCATCGCGGAGCGTACCAGCTGTCGCCAGCGTGCATCTGTGTACCTTGAATGGCACAGCCAAAACGGCACAGTTGCTCTCGAACTGCTCGATTCGCTCATTGAATTTGACCGCACTGACAGTGAACTGCTCGGGTCCGGCACAGAGACAGAGACCGATGCTGCCTCTGCTGCTCCGTTTCCCCCGGCCGTGTCATCGTTTTTCAGCTCCGATGACACCTGCTTCGAGATCGTTGCTGACAGCGTTGCAGGTCCCGGGGAATCAGCAGCCGAATCCGGGGTCGAAAGTGATCATGAAGATCACTTCCAGCTGTTTCATCCGGAGCTGGAAGCACAGATCCGACAGTCGGCGATCGAAAGTACTGAGGAAATGCCGGCCCCCCCAGCGTTCTCCCGCCGTCGCTGGGACGAAATCATCCCGGGGATTGATCCTGAGACCAAACGCCTCTACGAAACATGGGATGAAGTGCTCGGCGGCGAAAAAGATGAACCGCTCACGCTGCTCTTCGATGAACCACTCTGCCTGCCCACCCCAGCCAGTCTCCACAGTGAATCCCACGCCTGGCAGGTACTCACGCAACTGCTCAAGGCCATGGCCCTCCGCGGTGTTGCTTTCGACATGTGCCACCACGTATCCGCCAAAGAAGCCTATCGACTGCTCATCGAAGAACTGCTTCCGGAAGCTGGTGTTCATCCCGGGCTGGTCGACACTGGCTTTATCTGCCACTTCGGAACAGGCGAATTCTGCCCGCACTGCCGCGCAGAAGACAGCACAACCCCCTGACCGCCCTCCGAAAGCTTCTCAGTGTCGGGATTGGTCGACCGCATCTGGAATTCACCAGATTTCAGGGCTAGGATTGTGGGTTGCGACCTCTCTTCGTCGCTCTCTTCACCGTCGCAGAAAGCTCCGTACCATGCCCAAGGTCAGGTTTGTCAACGAAAAACTCACCGTGGACGTCGCTCAGGGCGAAAACCTGCGCAAAGTTGCCCGCAAGAACGGTGTGCAGATCTACGAAGGACCCCACAAATACCTGAATTGCATGGGCTTCGGTCAATGCTGCAGCTGCAGCGTCGTGATCAGCAAGGGTCAGGAAAACGTCTCCCCTCGCAGCCTCTTCGAACGCCTCTGGAAATGGCTCCATCCACTGCTGGCTCTCAAGATCGTCAGCAACCACGGCAAAGATGTCCGTCTGGCCTGCCAGACGTGCGTGCGCGGTGACGTCGACGTGGAAACTCATCCGCCGATCAACTGGCACGGCGAAAAATTCTGGGGCTGATGTGTCACTTCCGGACAAATCGATAACCCACTCCGCGGACGGTCTCAATCAGGTCAGCCAGGCCGTCCATTTTTTTTCTCAGTGACCGCACGTGCACGTCAATTGTGCGTTCCAGGGAATTTGCGTCTTCTCCTCGGGACGTCTCCATCAGTTCGTTCCGTGAAAACGGACGCCCCGGCTGCGACATCATGGTCCACAGCATGCGAAACTCCGTAGGTGTTAAATCCATCAGCACGCCATTCAGGATGGCTGTGTGATTGGTGCGGTCGATTTCGATCCCGTGCAGGCTGATCACACTGCGTCCGGATTCCGCAGTTTCCACGCGTCTGAGGAGTGCCTTGACGCGATGGATCAAGGGCTGCATGCGGAAGGGTTTTGTCACATAGTCGTCTGCACCCATATTAAAGCCGACAATCTCGTCGGTTTCTGCACTGCGGGCAGTGAGCATCATAACGGGGATGGTGCGAGTTTTGGGTTCGCTTTTAAGCACCCGGCAGATCTGCAGTCCATCGATCCCCGGAAGCATCAGGTCGAGGACGATCAGGTCGGGCAGGAGCGACTGGGCGCGAGCGAGTCCGGTGCGGCCGTCACGCTCCCATTGCACAGCAAAGCCTTCCTTCCGGAGATTCCATGTGAGCACATCCGCGATGGACTGCTCGTCTTCAATCACCAGTATCGTCGGCTGCATGGAATCCTTCACACCTTCCTGAAACGGGAACCGGTCCTCCCGTGAACTACTCCGCACCTCCAATCCGAAGATTGCCGGATCGGCGAGGCAGTCTGGGGTGCCGAATAATTGCACCTTCCACGAGGTAAACCACATCTTCAGCGATGTTCGTTGCGTGATCTGCCACGCGTTCGACATGGCGGATCACAGAAAACAGGTGCAGCCCCGGATCCACAAGATCCGGTCGCTGCTTCATCATTACGACGACTTCCTGAATGAGTTCACGATTGAGCTGATCGACGGCCTCGTCCCGCTGACAGACGCGGCGAGCGAGCATTGCGTTCTGCTGGACGAAGGCGTCGATGCTGTCGTGGAGCATGCTGAGTGATTCGCGGGTCATTTCGGCGAGCCGTTCCGGCATGGGGAACGACGAGTGTTCCGCCAGGCCACTGGCTCGCTCCGCGATGCTCACTGCGAGATCCGCGACCCGCTCCAGTTCTCCACAGATCTTCATCACTACAGTCACCCGCCGCAGGTCATTTGCCACAGGGTGATAGAGTGCGAGGATCTTCAGGCACTCTTCCTCAATCCGCACATCCCATTCATCAACCTCCACATCCCTGCCTGAAAGTTCCCGGGCCAGTTCCGCGCGGCCGGAACGAAGCCCGTCCATGGCATCATGGATCAACTCTTCGACCGTGGAACACATGGCGAGTATTCCACGGTGCAGATGCTCCATCTCTCGCACAAAGTGAATAGTCATCTCAACGGCCCTCAGTCTCGCTGCAAATGTAAAGATTGTGTTAAGAAATTATGCGAAATCCATGCATTCAGAGCGTCTGCTGTCAACTGCTCCGATCAGCCAAATCGTCCCGTAATGTAGTCCTCTGTCTGCTTCGCAGACGGACTGGTGAAGATCTTCATGGTCGGCCCGCATTCCACCAGTCGCCCCTTGAAGAAGAAAGCCGTCTGATGGCTCACACGCGATGCCTGCTGCATGTTGTGAGTGACAATTACGATGGTGTAATTCGCGCACAGTTCACCAATCAGATTTTCAATTCGGTCGGTACTTGCCGGATCCAGGGCTGACGCGGGTTCGTCCATGAGGATGATGCGGGGGTTGGTGGCGAGCGTTCGCGCGATGCAGAGTCGCTGCTGCTGGCCACCACTGAGTGCCATCGCGGAGGTTTGCAGGCGGTCCTTCACTTCATCCCAGAGCGCTGCACGGCGGAGGCAGGATTCGACGAGGTCCGCGAGCACCGCACGATTGCGTTCGCCGGCAACGCGGGGACCGTACGCGACATTTTCAAAAATGCTTTTGGGAAAGGGCGTTGACTTCTGGAAGACCATACCGACGTGTTTGCGCAGCAGCACCACATCGACAGCAGGGTCCATGATGTTCTGACCCTCCACCAGGCACTCGCCCGTACATCGCGCCCCTTCGATCAGATCGTTCATGCGATTGAGCGTTCGCAGGAAGGTACTCTTGCCGCACCCCGATGGCCCGATGAGTGCCGTAACCGATCTTTCAGGCACCATCAGCGAGATGTCGTACAGCACCTGATGGTCGCCGTAATAGAAATTCATGCCGTGCACATCAATCGCTGCCGGATGAGCTGACGTATCCAGATTCCGATCCACTCCGGGAACAGAGGGTGGCACGGACGACATGCCACCTGAAATCGCAGCCATTTGAGTTCTCCTACCATTTCAGATGTCGAGCAGCGCGGGCCCGGACAAGCATTGCAGTGGCGTTGATCGAAAGCAGGACCACAAGCAGCACGACAATTCCCGCAGCAGCGACCGCGGCGAACCGATCCTGCGGATCAGGCTGCTTGGACCAGTCGTAAATCGCCACCGGCATGGCGGTGAACTGATCGAAGGGCACTGCGAGCAGTCGTGAGGGATGCATGATCGCCTGCAGCGGGGACTCGATCCCGCCTGGACACAAACTGGTCATCGTCAGCACGCCAATCATCATCAGGGGGGCAGCTTCACCAATCGCCCGTGAAATCGACAGAATCACTCCTGTCGAAATGCCGGGCAGAGCCGCTGGGAGCACCTGTCGCCAGATGGTTTGCCAGCGCGTGGCTCCGAGGGCCAGAGAGGCGACACGGATGGTTGACGGCACTGCCCGCAGGGCCTCCTGAGAAGCAATGATGACCGTCGGCAGAATCACCAGACTCACCGTCAGCGCTCCCGCAAGAACACAGCCATCGAAAATCTCGAGCTGCATGAGCCGGATCCGGAAGAGTCCCCAGACGTTCACGGCGTGCCGGCCATCGAAGAGCACTGACAGCCAGCTGATCAGCGGGCGAAACAGTGTCAGGCCCAGAATCCCGTAGACAATCGATGGAACACCAGCCAGATTGGACAGGTTCACCCGAATCACTCGCACCGCAAAACTGTCTTTCGCCAGCTCTTCAAGATACACGGCTGAACCAATCCCCACGGGAATGGAAAACAGCGCGGTGAGCGACACCAGCCAGAACGTGCCCCAGATTCCGGCGAGCATTCCGCTGCGTTCGGGGTTGATCGACGAGTAATTTGTGAGGAAGTCCGGGGAGAGCCGCCCGAGGCTCTTCCACACGATCGATCCGAGAAGGACTGCGAGGACCGCCAGGGACAGGTACGTCAGCACACGGCAGGTCCACAGAAACAGCCGTGAAATCACCAGGCGACGCCGAATCCATGGGTCGGCTCCGGATCGAAAGTTCACCCCCACAGAACTCACTGGTACACCTCACGATAGCGACGAAGGATCCAGTTGGAGATCAGATTGATAATCAGGGTGATGGCAAACAGCGTGATTCCCACAGCATACATGCTCATTCGACTGATCGAATCTGCGGCGCTGTCGCCAGTACTTGCATGAACCATAAATCCGGTCATTGTCTGGGCTCCTTCGAGCGGATTCAGGGCGAGTGCAGGGCCGCTGCCGGCGGCAATCGCCACCGCCATCGTCTCGCCCACCGCTCGCGAGAAGGCCAGCAGAAAGGATGCGAGGATTCCGGAGAGTGCTGCAGGGACGACGACTTTGACTGAAACGTCAAATCGGGTGCTTCCAAGGGCGTAGGCGGCCTCGCGGAGGCTTCGTGGCACGGAACGGATGACGTCCTCGCTGAGCGATGCGATGAGTGGCGTGACCATGATCCCGACCACAATTCCAGCGCTCAGACTGTTGAAGACCGAAACGTGCACTCCCAGCAGTCCGAAGAGCGGTTTGAGCACCCAGGGGGTGATGAACTTGAGGGCGAAAAAGCCGAAGACCACCGATGGGATCCCGGCGAGGATTTCGAGGATCGGTTTGATCCACTCCCGCTCCCGCGGATGCGCGTACTCGCTCATGTAGATCGCCGCTCCCAGCCCCGCCGGTATGCTCACCAGTGAAGCGATCAGGGCGACCATCAGTGTCCCGGAAAAGAGCTGGAGAATCCCATATTGCCCGCCCGATTCGGCTGGTCGCCAGCGGGTACTGGTCAGGAATTCGACCAGAGAGACCCGTTCAAAGAAGGCGACCGAAGAACCCGGTGCGTACACAGCGTTCCCGAGCAGCACCACAATGATGCCGCAGGTGGTGAAGACCGACAGCACTGCGCAGCAGAACAGCAGCCAGTGAATGGCTGTTTCATGACGCCGGCTGGTTTGGCGATTCGCCCATGTCGACATGCGGCTGCTACCTGCCCCTCAAAGCCAGACTACTTCGTGCCGGACAATGCGGAAATCGCGGACTCCAGAGCCTCAAGGCTGGCCTTTAACTGGGCTTCGTCAAGTGGCACATAACCAACTTTGCTGACCAGTGGCTGACCATCACCCAGGATGTAGCGTGCGTATTCCTGAACTTCCTGTCGCGCCAGAGCACTTTTGCGGATGTAGATGAACAATGGTCGCGACAGCGGACTGTACTCACCCGAACGCACAGACTCTACTGTCGGCTCTACGCCGTCATTCGGATTGTCCGTAGCAGAAATCTTCAGCGCCCGGACCTTGTCGCTGTTCGCAAAGTAATAAGCACATCCGAAGAAGCCCATCCCACCCTTCTCGCCAGCGATTCCCGTGACCGTGACATTGTCATCCGAGCTGGCCCCGTAACCCTCCCGAATCGCGTCTTCTTTCCCGTTGATCACTTCCGTGAAAAAGTCAAATGTCCCGGATTCGTCTCCGGGTCCGAACAGCTTGAGCGGTTCAGCGGGCCACGCTGGATCCAGATCCTGCCAGGTTGCCACCGTGCTTCCTGGCTCCCAGATTTTCTTCAGCTGAGCCACCGTGAGCGACTGAACCCACGTGTTCTCCCGATTCACACAGACCGTCAGACCGTCCAGGCAGATCTTCAACTCCACCAGTTCAATCCCGTTCTTCTTACACTCCTCAAGCTCCGATGACTTGATCGGGCGCGAGGCATTGGCAATATCAATCCGCCCGGCAATCATCTCCTTGAACCCCGTCCCCGTTCCCGTACTCGTCACCTGCACCTTAGTGTCCCGAAACAAGCCCTCAAACTCCTCGTTGATCGCCAGCGACACCCGATAAACAGTGCTGGATCCGTTCACCTGAATTCGCCGCGTCGTTTCGCCTCCACCGCCCGCTGCAGCTGCATCCCCGGATCCCGCTGCCCCTGACGGTGTTCCATTTCCCGATGCCGTTGGCGGCCCATCCACAGACTCGATCGTGCACCCAACGGGCAGCAGGCAGGCGGCCCCCAAACCCAGAAATGCCGCCACGGACTGCCGCCTGCTTTGTCGCCATACTCCCCTGCCAACACCAGCCTGATCGTTCTTCACCACGTTTGTCTCCACCAGAACATTCAATGAATCTCAAAATCAAATATCTCCTGCAGATCATTGAATGGCAGAATTGTTAAGATTTCGTGAAGTTTTTGAAAATCCCGCCCGGCAATTCCAGTGCCATCACTGCCGGCTGCACGGCGATCTCCGCTGCGGATCCCCAAAACCCGGGATTTCCTCCGCTTCTTCCTGTCTCATTCTCTCGCTGGCCCAACCGTGGGGTCATGCAATAAGATCCGCCCCGCTCAAGATTCCCCCCGCGGCCTCCCCGCTCGTACCTGACCCTGTGAGATTTCCATGTCGGCGTGGTCGCCAGGCTCCTGGACCGCCAAAACGGCCCTTCAGCAGCCTGATTATCAAAATCCCGAACAACTCAAGTCCGTCCTCCGGACCCTCGCACAACTTCCCCCTCTTGTGACAGCGTGGGAAGTCGATCGTCTGCGGACTCAGCTGCAGCAGGTCGATACCGGACAGGCGTTCATCCTCCAGGGCGGCGACTGTTCAGAAAGCTTCGACGACTGCAGCAGTGCCACCATTCTGCGAAAGCTCAAAGTGCTCATCCAGATGAGCCTCGTCCTGATCTGTGGCGCCCGCAAACGCATCGTCCGCATCGGCCGCATCGCAGGCCAGTACGCCAAACCCCGCAGCTCTGCCACGGAAACCCGCGCCGGCATTGAACTCCCCAGCTATCGCGGAGACATTGTCAACCACCCGGGATTTACACCCGAAGAAAGAATGCCCGACCCTCGGCTGATGCTCCGCGCCCACGAACGCTCCGCACTCACCCTGAACTACATCCGCGCCCTCAGCGAAGGTGGCTTTGCCGATCTTCACCACCCCGAAAACTGGGATCTCGAATTCGTCCGCAATACGCCCGGTTCCCGTCGCTACCAGGAACTCCTCAACTCCCTCAGCGACTCCATTCGCTTCATGGAAGTCGTGTCCCCCGGCGAACTCACACAACTCACCCGCGTCGATTTCTTCACCTCCCACGAAGCCCTCCTCCTGCACTACGAACAGGCCCTCACTCGCACCGAACGCAGCCGAGGCGCCTACAACCTCGGCGCTCACATGCTCTGGATCGGTGACCGCACCCGCGCTCTCGACAGTGCCCACGTGGAATACTGCCGCGGGATTCGCAACCCCATCGGACTCAAAGTCGGCAACTCCATCACCCCCGACGAACTGCTCGATCTGATCACCGTTCTCAACCCGGCCAACGAACCCGGACGACTCACACTCATCCATCGCTTCGGAGCTGACAGGATCGCCTCCCGACTGCCGGATCTTGCCGATGCCGTTCAGAAAGCGGGCCTCCGCGTTCTCTGGAGCTGCGATCCCATGCATGGCAACACCCAGACCGCCCGCAACGGCATCAAAACTCGTGCCTTCGATGATGTCGTCTCTGAAGTCATCTCTGCCTTCCGCATCCATCGCCAGATCGGCACTCGACTCTCTGGTGTTCATCTTGAACTGACCGGTGAAGATGTCACCGAATGCACCGGTGGCCCCGGCAATCTGACCGAATCTGACCTCACACGAGACTACCGCAGCACTGTTGACCCGCGACTGAATTACGAACAGTCGATGGAGATTGCCTTTATGCTCGCCGAACAGCTCCGCTGACGTCTGTCCGCTGCCGCTTCACACTATGGCAGTCCATTCACTTTGCGCACGACCCACTCTGCCATGAGCAGTCCGCTGAACAGTACGATCACGATCCAGTGATCCCAGAGCGTTCGTTCCTGCACCTTCTGTTCCGGCTCATCCTTTGGCTGCACCAGTTCCAGCAGCTGACGGGCATCCCAGGGTTCAATCAGCCGGCCCCCGCTGAGTTCTGAGAGCTGCTTCAGAAACTCCCGATTGCAGCTGACATTGGCAAGTTCTGCAGAGAGCTGACGACGGACAAGCACTTCCGTGGCGATGGTTTCCCGAGGAGCCACCGGTGTTCCGGTGACCACCAGTCGCAGACGCCAGGTTCCTTCAGCCAGTGGCGGAATCCGGGCGTTGAAGCGTTCCGGAGCATCTGTGGCGGGTCGCAGTCTGGCCGTGATCACGCTTTCACCCGGCGCTGGCGGACGCACTTCCCCGCTGGCATCCAGCTGCTCAGCCACCACCTCCATCACAGCTCCCTGCAGCTGCGGGACCAGTCGACGATCCCAGCGAACGGCAACCTCTGCAGCCTCTTCTTCCCCGAGCACTGCATCTGCCACGGACATCCGCACTTCGCTGTTTCCGGCGGCCGCTTTGTTGCGTGCGGCCCAGCGAATCAGCTGCCCCCAGAACTGATAGTGCCATTCATCACCGGACCGCAATCGCCAGCGCCAGGTGCTGTCGAGCCCCATCCAGACGGTTTGGCCAAACCCGTAATCCTGATGCACAATCACCGGACTCGACTCGCCGCCGCCCCCCGGGAGCAACGCCGAAGCCCAGACCTTCGCACCGGGACGCGGGACACCGGAATAGACCCAGGGATGTCCGGGGAGCGCTGCCAGGCCACCGCCACCATCCATGCGTTTCGGGCCGAGCTGAAACATGGGAAGTTCGTCTGCCTCTGTTGAGAGTGCCAGGCGAAACACGGACTGCTCCCCTCCCTGGACCGATGCCTGCAACTGTTCCGCCAGCTGCTGGCGAAACTCGGATACCGGGAGCAGTCCGGAGAGGGTTTCGGATGTGTAGCCTGCTGGCATGCTGCGGCGGCCGGGAATCACGAGCAGTGTCAGCCCGTCGCGACTCATCGCGTCCTCGATCAGCTTCCAGACGCCCTCTTCCACCTCCTGCGGATCCACGTCGCCCACAACGAGCAGATCGGTGAGTGCCAGCTGCTGCCGAAAGGCTTCTTCGGGGGGCAGTTTTGATTCCATCGCCGGTTCATTGAGAATTTCAAGGTACGGCTGGCGGAAGAGCACTGTTGTGGACTTCACCTGCTTATCACGTTCCAGCACATTCCGCAGATAACGAAACTCCCAGCGTGCATCGCCCTCCAGCAGCATCACACGGGCCTTGTTGTCAACGACTCGCAGATTTACGTTGCGATCATTGTTATCCTCACGCAGCTCACCCGCCTGCACGTCACTGGCAATCCGATAATCAAATCGCCCGGTTTTGTCCGTCGGTACGGTGAAATCAACGGCTGCAGAATCGCCCGCTGGCGTCACCGTCTGCTGCTGCACTGTTTCTCCGTCCTGCTCCAGTCGCACCACCAGCGCCTGACCCTCGAAGCCAGACGTACCCAGCACCACTCGAATACGGGCCTTGTCATTCAGGAACACCGTCTCGGGTGATTCGAGGGCCGCAATGGACAAATCCCGTGGCGGGAGCCGTGAACCGACGGGGATGGTGTGCACCGGAATTCCCAGTGCCGCAAGCCGCTGGGCTTCACCCGCTGCATCCGCCGGCAGTGTCTGACGGCCATCCGTGATCAGCACAAAACTTCGCACCTGCCGACCGGATTCCTCCGCCAGCACTGACTGGAGTGTCTGTATGGCACCTGTGCCGCCGGGGATCAGATCCCGCCGGTCTGTCGACAGTCGCTGTTCCAGCTCTTCCGCGACCGTCGCCTGCTGTTCGGTTGCGAACACCCGCAGATCCACCGGCATGACTTCGCCGAGGTTGCGGAGCAGTTCGCGGGGCTGAGCCATGAGCAGGCGACGGACGAATTCCGTTCGCGGCATCTTCCCAAGTTCTTCGAGGGCATCCTCCACCTGCCGCTTTCGCGACTCGGCCGTTGCGCGCTCGATGGCGTTCTGCGGAGGACGACCAAGTCCCGGCCAGTCCGGTTCTGTACCCGCTTCGGCCTGAGCGACCCAGGTATCGATCTGAGCCGTCGTGTCGTCGCTCCCCAGCATTCCCAGGGCCTGAGCCCAGCGAAGCTTTTCTGCGAGTGAGGCGTGACGGTCCTGCGTTTCCATGCTGAGCGAAGCGTCCACGGCCACCACTACCTGTCCACGCTCCTCCACATCGAAGCGTTTCGTGAGCAGTGGCTGGAGCAGAATCAGGAAGAGCAGGGTGAGTATGAACAGTCGCAGGGTGAGCAGTGTCCAGCCGGTCGCCGGGGGCACGAGTCGACGTTCCAGACGCAGCAGCCAGAAACTGAGGATCAGTGCGAGCAGTACGCCCAGACCTGCGAAGATCACCCAGCCCGGTGAAGCCGCTCCCGAAAACAGCAGATGCCAGCTCATATTCGCTCACGCACTGTTGCTGTCGTCCGGCCCTGGATCGGAGCTGATTCTGCTGATCGATCCACCGTCTGAGCAACATCCCGATACACTTCGAGCAGTTCATCCAGCATTCGCTGTTCACTGAATCTGGTCCGTATGAGCTCCTGTCCGGCGGCTGCCAGCTGCCGGGCAAAGTCCCGCTGCCGCAGCAATTCCAGAATCCGCTCCGCAAGACTTTCACTGTCGGACGGCGGAACAATCAGGCCCGTCACCCGGTCTTCAATCACGCTCGTCACGCCACCCACACCCGATGCTATCACGGGACGCCCCAGGGCCATCGCTTCCAGCATCATCACTCCGAGACCCTGCTGGAGCGACGGCAGGCAGAAGATGTCAATCGCCGGCAGATAGCCCTGCATGGAAACGCCACCGTCCACAAACGTCAGACGGGGGGACAGGTTGAGCGATGCGGCGAGCTGACGCAGACTGCGCTCTTCGGGGCCACTGCCCGCAATCACAATTCGGATGTCCTGACCCGCTTCCACCACCCGATGACAAGCCCGCAGAAAGAAACTTGCACCCTTGACGGCCTCCAGCGGCCCCGCCATCCCGATCACCGGCGGACGGTCGTCGTCCAGTGGCAGATCCACGGCAGCACCCGCGGGAATGTCAACCCCCGGCAAAATGACTCGTTGCCGCACACCCTCCAGCGCCGCCAGCTTCGGGATCTGCGACTGCACGCTGTCACTGACGGCGATGAGCAGTTTCAGTTGGGGAATGGGACGCCGGAGGAATATAGCCGCCGCTTCCTGATGATCCCCCACACTCGCAATGAGAGGGCGGTTGA
This sequence comes from Planctomycetota bacterium, assembly GCA_046074585.1. GTDB lineage: Bacteria > Planctomycetota > Planctomycetia > Planctomycetales > Planctomycetaceae > SXXK01. Next base: position 19,272 of record JBJTOM010000152.1, read on the forward strand.
GCTTTCGTGCGAGCACAGCACCGTGAGGCAGGAGCCGACTGTCCTGCAGATGAATCACATCCGGCCGCTGCTCTCTCATGTCCCGGTAAATCGTCCGCAGCACAAAACGCCCCCAGATCGGAAGCGTGTAGCCGGGAATCTCGTGCAATCGCACTCCCCGCAGCAAGGATTCTTCGATCCCTTCACAGCCTGTGCAAACGAGGGCCGTATCGAGCTCCCGCCGCTCCAGCCCCCGCGCAATGCGCAGCGTCAGCAGCGACGAACCCCGAAAGGAAAGTTCCCCATCCATCAACAGCACACGAAGAGATGCTTCAGCCATGCCTGGAGTGTACTCAGGGGCCGGAGGGAAGGAAACCAAAAGCACGGGGGGATTTTGGTGAGGCCCCGTGGAAGGGGCTTGAACCGGCCACCGCTGCTGGTGAGCAGACAATTCAGCTGAGTGCTGACGAACAACAGCGGTTCATGCCTCACTTCGGGGGGCAAAGGCATAGCCCAGACGTTCTTCGTCAAAGCCCGGTGTGATGCGACCGTCCGAGGCATACAGGTAGAGTGCGGCCAGAAAAATGGATTCCAGTGTGGTGAACACCAGGATTGTCAGGAGCAGCAGTGCGGTGGTGAGTCCCAGTCCGGCCCGGAACACGGAATCACTGTCAAGGAACGTGGTGAGATAGACCGGAGCGATACTGATTGCGAAACACACACATTTGACCGGTCCCATGCTCAGGCCGGTGACCAGGAGCTCGCCCCAGGTTTCCCTGAGCACACTGAGCGATCTGCGAATGGCAGCGAACGGGCCGATTTTTTCGACCACCATCACCGGGACGACAAAGAATGTGGCCAGACTCCAGGCGATCCCCAGCACCGCACTGGTCAGCTTCGAGCCCACTCGCTTTTCCGTTTCCAGCGTTCGAATCAACAGGCCCACAGTTCCAGCCACACACGCCCAGGCGGCAATCTGAAAAGCGCGGTGAATCGCAAACCGAATGCCGGTCCAGACATTGGGGTTGCCCCCGTGGGCCCGGACAACCACACACGCCACAAGCGCGGAATTGAAGAAACAGATCACGAAGTAGTTGGCAAAGTAATACAGGAAAAGAATCAGCCATGCCAGAGGTTCACGGCTGAGCGTCGCGGCGCCGGTCCCGTTTTCGTCCAGCAGCGTCAGCGGAGACCACGGCGTGCCCCGGAGTGGCCACAGAAAGCTTCCTGTTACCGCAATCGACGCCATGCCACTGAGCAGCGGAAAACAGACCAGTTCCGGGTCTTTCCGGAGTGTCGCCAGACAGTCCTTCATTAACGCGATGCTGTTTTCAAAGGCTTCCCATAAACCGAACATCTGAGACTCCTGAAGACGCTGCGAAAACAACAACCCGTGGCAGAAACGTCACAGGAACACTCATGGATCACACTCTGATGGGAAACTCATCTTGTGCGAGTCTAAACCATCAAATCGCCCTACGCAACATGCGGATCGGTCAATGGACGGGCGGAAGCCCAAGGCCCTTGAAGTTCTCTGGATTCCGCTGAAAAGACCGGCCCTGACTCGGGAAGGCGAGGCTCCCGCCGAGCCGTCACATGCTGGCCCGCGCTATGAGCCTCTGACAGTGATTTCAGGGAGCGGCGCGGATCCTTGCAGTGCTCGCGGCCGGGATGTGGCTCAGCAGGAGCTTCGCCCTCCCGCCACCCTGTGCCGGAAAGTCAAGGCCATGGGCGGTGCCACTGGCTGCGGTTCGCACCAACGCTGCGCGCACTGCCACGTGAACTGCCACAGCGATTGCAGTGCCCTTCGCCCGCGGACTGCCGTCCTGCGGCTCAACGGACGGGCGGCGCCCTCAGCTGCAAGTCGCACCGCCGCGGCGTTCGCATCTCTTTCAGGGATTCATGGTCTCGTGATTGAAGCAACAGACGGCTTTTGATACTGTCCAGAATTGCCGTTCTCCTGGTCGTCATGGCACGCCAGGTCTCGTCCATGTCCCCCGTTTGTAAAGATTCGCAATGCACAAGGTTACTCTTCTGCCCGGTGATGGTGTTGGTCCTGAAATCGCTGAAGCCACTCGAAAGTGCGTCGAAGCAACAGGAGTGAAGATCGAGTGGGACGTGCAGGAGTGTGGCATTGAGGTCATCGAGGCTCGGGGTGAAGTTCCCAAAAGCGTGCTGGAATCGATCCGTGCCAACGGGGTGGCCCTCAAAGCGCCGATTACAACCCCCATCGGCAAGGGGTTCCGCAGCGTTAATGTCTACCTGCGGCAGGAACTGGGTCTCTACGCCTGTGTGCGTCCATGCAAAACCTACAAGGGTGTGCGAACCTTTTTCGAGTCCTGCAATGTGGATCTGGTGATTGTCCGCGAGAACACTGAAGACCTGTATGCGGGCGTGGAATTCAAGGCCGGAGACGCCGTCACAGAACGGCTCATCGGCCAGATCAACGAAGCGGCGACCGGCAGGAAGATTTCGACGGGACTGAAAACGACGGGTGTCAGCATCAAGCCGATCTCGGTCGAAGGCACCACTCGCATCGCCGACTACGCCTTCAGGTATGCCGTCGACCACGGTCGTCGCTCGGTGACGTCGATCTCCAAAGCCAACATCATGAAGTTCACTGACGGGCTCTGGTACGACGTGACCCGCGCCGTCGCCAACGCCTATGGTGCCAGACACGAATGGCCCGAGCTGGCCGCCAGCGTGGCGGCATCCCCGGCAGCCAACGCCGGACACCTCAATGGCAGCAGCGTTGTCTATATGGAACGGCTCATCGATAACATGTGCATGCAGCTGGTTCAGAAACCCGAACAGTACGATGTGCTCGTCATGTCCAATCTCTACGGCGACATCCTCAGCGACCTCTGCGCCGGACTCGTCGGGGGACTGGGAGTAGCTCCGGGGGCCAATATCGGCGTCGACGGCGCCATCTTCGAGGCCACCCATGGGAGTGCTCCAAAGTACAAAGGTCAGAACAAGGTCAACCCCACGGCCCTGATCCTCTCCGCCAAACTCATGCTGGAACACCTCGGCGAAAAAACCGCTGCAGAGAAGCTGGAACAGGCCGTCGCTGACGTCATCGCCGAAGGCAAAGACGTCACCTACGACATGAAAGCCAGCCGCAACGATCCGACGGCCGTCGGCACCCAGGAAATGGCCGCGGCCATCTGCCGCCGCATTCAACAGCTGTAAGCCGGTCGGGCAACGGCCGCTCAACACGGCCTTCGCTGTGCCAGACAAGCCCACAGAAACCTGCGGGGGTGGTCCGAAATCCGCTCCACCTCCGCACGGCCCATCCTCTCGCCGCACGTGCACTCCCCATCGTTTCCCACATTTTCCCGGGATTCTCTTGCCGAATGCCCCCCAACACGGGAAACTATCTCCTGCGGTCATGGTGAACGTTCTCCCTGCCCGCCACGTTTTCCAGGTCCAGTCTGAACCAGGGGACCTTCCATGCACACCGCCGGACTTCCGTGGCTGTCCGCTTCCACCCTGCTGGCTGCCCTGTGCGCCCTCCTGCCCCCCGCGTCCGCTCAGTCCGGCCGCTGGGACCACGCATTCTCCCAGTCCGGCCACTGGGACCAGGCGTTCCGCCACACCGGCAGCCAGGCTCTGGGGCAAACCAGCCCGTTGCCCGCCAGTGGCTATTTCTCTGCCAATCCTCAGTTGAGTCTCTTCGACAGCAGCAGATTTGTCTCCAGAGGTTTTGGTTTTGGTGATCCCGGGCTGCCATGGTGCGGCGGTGTCTGCAGTCCCTGTCCGCTTGTCATTCAGACACCACCGCTCCCGCTCTGGCGCACTCCCTGGGGAAGCACCGGAGTCCTCTACCCCACCATTCCCCTCGCGGGCAGTCCATGGCCGGATCTGATCGTGGTGGATCCCTGGCTCTGCAACCCGCTCGTATCTGTCAGCTGCAGCAGTGTATGGGGAGCAGGCCCCTGTGGCGGCGGATTCCTGTTTCCTGTGATTCAGTCGTTTTCGTTCCAGTCGATCCATGTGCAGTCGGGGCCGCTGCAGATGCCGGGCCCCCTGCGAACGTCTGGTGTTCTTCGGCCAGCTGCCGCCCCACCGGTCGCTCTGCAGGCACATTCCCTGCCGCCTGCCTTCGACCCTGCCGATCCGCGACTGCTCAATTTCACAGCTCCTCCCCGCGGACAGTTTGCGGCCGCACCCGTCGCACGCGATCAACCGCTCCCCGGCGTCACCGCTCAACCCATCCCCGAACCGCTCAATGCGCCTGCCGATCCCGACGCCAAAGCGCGGAAGGTTGTCGCGGATGGCGGCATCGTGCTGCGTGGCAAACGCAAGCTCGCAAACCGCGACCGGGGGAACTGAAGCATGTTGCCGCTGCTGTCTTCCCGCCGCCAGGCCATTGCAGCTCTCGCCGCCACCTTCGCTGCGCTCCCCAAAGCCACGCTTGCTGACGAGGCCGACGCGGCGCTGAACGACAAACTTGATCAGGCCGTCAAACGTGCCCTGCAGTGGCTGGCAGGCGAACAGCAGGTCTCAGGCGCATGGACCACCAATGACTTCGGTGAGTCCACAGCCACCACGGCACTCGCCATCATGGCCTTTCTGGCTGGTGGCCATGTCCCCATGGAGGGCCCTTATGCGCGGCACCTGCAGCGGGGCGTCGCCTGGCTTGTCGGTCAGCAGCAACCCAATGGGCTGCTCGTGGGACGCGAACGCGGACACGGTCCCATGTACAGCCACGGCATCGCCACTCTGATGCTCGCCGAAATCTGCGGCATGGTGGATCCGGACCAGGCCACTCCCTGCCGCGAAGCTCTCCAGAAGGCTGTGAAACTCATCGTCGATGCCCAGAATCACCGAAAGCCCCCGGAACATGACGGTGGCTGGAGATACCAGCCAACCAGCGGAGACTCCGATCTCAGCGTCAGTGTCTGGCAACTGCTCGCACTGAGGGCAGCGCGGGATATCGGCTGTGACGTACCTGCCGAGAACATCGATCGCGCGGTGGCTTATCTGAAAAAGCTGCATGTCCGGCACGACGGAGGCTTTGGCTATATGGTGGGCCACGGCAGCAGCATCACGCGGGCCGGAACCGGCATCACGGCCCTGGAGATCTGCGGGGAACATCGGATACCCGAAACCCTCGCAGCCGCCCGCCTGATCCTCTCTCGACCACTCACCCGCGGCGAACACTATTTCTATTACGGCGCTTATTACTGCACCGTCGGGATGTACAAGGTTGGTGGTGATGAATGGAAACAATCCCGCGAACCACTCTACCGAACCATCCTCGATCTGCAGAGTCCGGAAGGTTTCTGGACTCCGGAAGACGGCACTGAACGCCAGGCTGGAAAAGTCTATTCCACGTCACTGGCTGTGCTGGCCCTGACGATCGAATATGGCTACCTGCCGATTTATCAGCGGTAAATCTGTCGCAGGGATTCGTCATCGTCATGGATTCTCTGCCATTCAGGAGCTCCTGCATGAAAGCCGTTGCCGGGTTCTGCATCACTCTCTTCCTGCTCGTCGCTCCGGAATCAGTCGTCGCCATCGGCGTACAGCCCCCCAACGTCATCCTCATCCTCGCCGATGATCTGGGCGCCAGAGAACTGGGATGCTACGGGCATCCGCAGCATCGCACGCCGAATATCGATCGACTGGCAGCCGAGGGCACACGGCTGGAAACCTTCTACGCGATGCCCCTCTGCACACCCACGCGAGTGGCTCTGATGACGGGCCAGTACGGTTTCCACAATGGTTTTCTCGGAATGTCGAACCCCGCATTTCGTCCGCCCGCAGATTCGCCTCAGGCCGAGATCGGCAACCATTTCACCCACGCAGATCTGCTCAAATCAGCCGGCTACTCCACGGCCATGGCCGGCAAATGGCAGCTGAGCGGTCGCTTGCCGACACTCGTCCATGACACCGGTTTTGACGAATACCGCATGTGGGCCTATGACCACAATCTGCCTCCCGGCATTCGCCACCCCGCACATGAAAAAGGAGGCAACTCCAATCGCTACTGGCACCCCTCAATTGTAGAGAACGGTCAGTATCTGCCGACACAGCCTGACGACTATGGACCCGATTTTTTCAATCAGTTTGTCATTGACTTCGCCCGAAAAAGCTCCGCCGGACAGAAGCCGTTTTTCATTTCCTACACCTCACCTCTGACCCACGGACCACATCTTGAAACCCCGGATCCAGACCATCCCGGTCAACGACTGCCAGCCGGTTTTCGCTCCAATCTTGAATATCTTGACGTGCTCATGGGACGACTTCTGGATGCACTCCGCGAATCCGAGCTCGATCAAACGACATTCGTGATCTTTATCGGTGACAACGGTACTGCCGGGAACGGTAAAGGGACGCTGACAGAATTGGGTGCTCGTGTTCCCTGCATTATCCGCGGGCCAGGAATCCGCAGCGGTGTCGTCTCAAATGCCCTCGCCGACCTCACCGATATCCTCCCTACGCTCGCCGAGATCGCCGGCGCAAAACTGCCGCCTGAAATTCCGTTCGACGGTCGCAGCCTCCTGCCGCTGCTCAAAGGCGAAACCACCAGTCATCGTGAGTGGATCTATAGCCACCTCGACGACGGTCGCATCCTTCGCGACTCACGCTGGCTCCTTGAAATCGACAAAGGCGGACGCGGCGAACGCTTTCTCGACTGCGGCCAAAGTCGAGATGGAACCGGCTACGTCGAAGTCGATCCCGCTGAGAACCCCGAAGCCGCCACGGCCCGCAGACGATTCACCGAAATCCTGTCCGGTCTCCCCCAGCCCAAACCCAACCCCACCACAGCAACTCAGACCAAAACCCCCAACGACAAATCCCCGAGCGATCCTGCTTCCCCACCCATCCCCGCACGATTTATCGCCCGCGACCAGAACCGCGATGGGGCCATCGATCCCGATGAGTTCACCGCCACGGCCATCAATCGCGACCCCGCAGCCACCGCAGCTCGCTTTCAGAAGTTCGATACCAACAACGACAGGAAAATTTCGCTCGAAGAATTCCGCACCCAAACAAAATAACTCCCCGCTCCCCGCTCACTTCCCACTTCCCACTTCCCACTTCTCCCACTTCCCACCACCAAACGTCATCGGGGGCGACTGGGTACCACGCTTCCTCACGGGCGCGGCTCGGTCGTTGCGTTTTGCGTAGCTGCGTGATGGGCAAATGAGGCCTGTGGGAACATCAGCGCGCCGTTGCCCGCGGACTGCCGTCCTGCGGCTCAGCCCCCCCTCTCC
>JBJTOM010000153.1:0-3893 GCA_046074585.1 Planctomycetota bacterium
TCGCACTCCGCACAACCACAACCGCGGATGTCAAATCCTGCCCCCCCCTGCTCCCGCAGAAACACTCGACGGAAGATGCAGCGATTGAGGCAGGAGCCAGTAGCCAGGAACCAGGAACCAGCCGTCAGGAGCCAGCAGTCAGCAGCCTATAGCCAACGAACAACGAACACTGAAGACTGAACACTCATCCCCGCTTCGTCAGGCGCTGCAGTGTGTGGAAGAAGACGGGCGTCAGAAACACACCAAACATGGTGACGCCCAGCATTCCTGCGAATACGGCGACACCGAGCGTCCGTCGCATTTCGGCACCGGCGCCTTCGCCGAGGACCAGTGGAAGTACGCCGAAGATGAATGCGAGGCTTGTCATCACGATCGGCCGCAGTCGCAGGCGACAGGCTTCTACTGTGGCCTCGCGGGGTGCGGTCCCGGTGAGGCACAGGCTGCGGGCGTATTCCACGATCAGAATGGCATTCTTGCAGGCCAGCCCCACCAGCACGACGAAGCCAATCTGGGTGAAGATGTTGATGTCCATCCCGCTCCAGTTGACTCCTGCGACCGAGCACAGCAGGCACATCGGGACAACCAGAATCACAGCCAGTGGCAGCAGCCAGCTTTCGTACTGGGCCGCGAGAACCAGGAAGACGAGCACCACGGCCAGCAGGAATGCGTACATGGCTGTGTTGCCGGCCAGCTGCTGCAGGAAGGCCAGTTCTGTGTATTCCACCTTCATTCCCGGTGCCAGCCCCCGCTCCGCAGCCCGCGACAGGGCCTCAATGGCCTCACCGGAACTCACACCCGCCCTCGCATCCGCATTGACGAAGGACGCCGGGTACAGATTGTGTCGATAGATCATCAGCGGTCCTGGTACCGGACGCACCCGGATGAATGCAGACAGGGGCACGCTGCCGGCGGCTGGCGAACGCACAAACATCCGCTGCAGGTCCTCAGTCCGCATCCTGTAGTCCGCATCCGCCTGGACATTCACCTGCCAGGTACGACCGAAGCGATTGAAGTCATTTACGTAGAGTGAACCGAAGTTGACCTGCAGAGCATTGAAGACGTCGCCCAGCGACAGCCCCATTTTGCGCACCGCCTCGCGGTCGACCTCCAGATCCAGCCACGTCGTTGTGGCACGAAACCCTGAGAACAGATCCCGCAGACGCCCGTCCGCAAGGCCCTCGTCCACCGCCGCTTCGCTGACGGATTCGAGCACTTCCAGGCCGTTTTCACCACGGTCCTGAATGACCACCCGAAATCCACCCGCAGCTCCCAGGCCTTCAATCGGCGGTGCCCCCAGCAGGTGCACTTCCGCGTCGGCCACTGTGGATTCCAGGCGAGTTCGAACGTCCTCAGCAATTCTGTCTGCCGTTTGCCCGCGGGGCACGCGTTCAGAGAAATCATCCAGCATGAGATACATGGATCCGAAGTTGGCAGCCGCTGTGTTCAGAAGCAGCGACTGACCAGCAATCGCCACCGTGTGACGCACCCCGGGCACCTCAGCCGCGAGTTCTTCGACACGCCGCATGACGGCCTGAGTGCGGTCGAGCGCCGCGGAATCGGCCAGTCGCACATTCAGCACCAGATACCCTTTGTCCTGCGGCGGAATGAAGCCACTGGGGGTCTGCCGAAACACTTCCCACGTACCGGCAACAAGCACTGCATAGAGCAGCAGCACGAGCGGACTGACGCGGAGCAATCCGCGAACCAGCATCACATACCCGCTGGTGCTGCGATCAAAACCTCGATTGAAAACGGCAAAGCAGCGTCCCAGCAGCTGATTGATCAGGCGGCTGAGCAGACCTGTGAACAGAAGTCCGCACGCTGCGAAGACCGTGATGCCCCAGGGGCCCGCGAACCAGTCTGGCAAACCCCGGTCGGCGAACCGCGGAAACACCGCCGGGTGCAGAACTGTCGCTGCCAGCCACGCGCCCAGCAGAGCCATGCCGGCTCGTGGGAGCGGTTCAGGCCGACGACCGGCCGGACGCGGGCGAAGCAGCAGCACTGCCAGTGCCGGGCTGAGCGTCAGCGAATTGAATGCGGAAATCAGAGTGGAAATCGCGATTGTCACGGCAAACTGCCGAAAGAACTCACCCACCACTCCCGTGATGAACGCGCAGGGAACAAAGACGGCTGTGAGCACCAGACCGACGGCTATGACAGGCCCCGCTACCAGATCCATCGCCCGCAACGCCGCCTCCCGCGGCTGCATTCCCGCTGCCAGATTGTGCTCCACTGCCTCGACCACCACTATGGCGTCATCCACCACAATCCCCACGGCCAGCACCAGTCCGAACAGGGTGAGCACATTCAGGCTGAACCCGAAAGCCAGCATGGCTGCGAATGTCCCCACGATGGCCACTGGAACGGCCACAAGCGGAATCACGGCCGGACGCCAACCCTGCAGAAACACAAGCACCACGAAGCCCACCAGCACCACAGCATCGCGCAGGGCCGTGAGCACTTCGCGGACGGATTCCCGGATAAAGGGCGTGGTGTCGTAGACAATCCGCGCGTCCACACCATCCGGAAACCGCTGCCGCAGCTCGTCCATGCGTTCCCGCACCGACCGCGCCACCTGCAGGGCGTTGCTGCCCGGGAGCTGATAAATGGAAAGCGCCACGGATGGTTCACCATCGAGCGTGCAAACCTGATCGTAAGCCGCCGCTCCCAGCTCCACTCGCGCCACATCCCGCAGTCTGAGCATTCGGCCCTGGCTGTCAGAACGCAGCACCATATTCCCAAACTGCTCTTCATCCGCCAGTCGCCCAAGTGTTGTCATCGTGTACTGAAACACCTGGCCTGCCGTTGTCGGCTGCTGGCCTATGGCGCCAGCTGCCACCTGAGTATTCTGCTGTTCGATGGTTCGCAGCACGTCCTGAGTACTGATGCCGCGAATGGCCATCTGCTGAGGATCCAGCCAGATTCGCATGCTGTAGTCCCGGCGCCCCAGAAACGAGATGTCCCCGACTCCTTCCACACGCGACAGCTCGTCCCGCATCTGAATGGTAGCATAGTTGCTGAGGTACAGATTGTCGCGGAGCCCATCCGGCGAGAAGAGGTTGATGATCATGAGCACGCCCGGAGCCTTCTTCCGCACGGTGACACCGCGACGCTGAACGAGTTCCGGGAGGGTGGGCTGAGCGAGCGCGACGCGGTTCTGGACCAGCACCTGAGCCAGGTTCAGATCGGTGCCCGGAGCAAAGGTCACCGTGAGCGTCCAGCTGCCGTCGTTGGTACACTGCGACGACATATACAGCATGCCCTCGACGCCATTCACCAGCTGTTCAATGGGTGAGGCGACCGTGTCGGCCACCACTTTTGCATTGGCCCCCGGATAGGTCGTGGAGACTTCTACCGTCGGCGGAGCAATCTCAGGATACTGCGACACCGGGAGGGCAAACACAGCAATGCCACCCGCGAGTGTGATCACGACGGACAGCACCGTGGCAAAAATCGGACGATCAATGAAGAAGCGGGAAAACATGGTGCCGGGAACATTAGCGGGACGGACTGAGGCATGCAATCCGTGCAGCCCAGGCTGTTGCCAATCCTGCAAATGCCGGCTGCTGACTGTTCCGCCAGTCCAGAGCCCGCCGGCGTTGAAGTTCTCTGGAATCCTGTGAACAGACGGGTGAAGGCCCGGGAGGATGAGGCTGGGATGGCGAAACGGTGTTAAACCTGAATATTCGCCTGCTTCTGCCGAGATTCACGCGCGGACCTGGTCCGGCGGTTTTGCGTTGAATCGCTAAGCCCGGCAGCAGTGATCCACTCCTTCAGTTCCTTGCAGCGCACACGCTGAAACCTCTCACGAATTTTTTCGGGTGTGCATTGGTCAAAGAGCGTCGGAAAGGTTGCCAGCAGGCTGGTGAAGGTTCCGCGGCTATGAGTCCGCT
>JBJTOM010000154.1:0-2956 GCA_046074585.1 Planctomycetota bacterium
GGTGCGATTCCGTTGCCGTCGCGCGACTGCTGGCCGTCACCGGACTGCTCCTCTCCGAACACCCCCCCGCACCCGCCGCAGCTCCGCAAACCTCCGCAGCTCCGCAAACCGACACGCGCACCCTCGCGTCCGCCCGACCCGACTGGGATGCGTGGGTTCGCAGCCAGCTGACAGCGGTCACGGAAAACACGCCCCGCTGGTCGCTCACAACAGCCCTCCAGCTGGCAGCCGATGCCAGTCCCCGGGGTGATGCCAATGCCGCCACCCAGCCGCACGCGAACGTCGACGCCCCGGCCCGCGCCCACGCCGACGCAGCCGTCCTCAGCACCGCCGTCCAGCTGTTCGCTCCCGTCGGCAGCCAGCCGCTCCTCGATGCCGACGGCCACTGGCTGGGTATCCGCTGGCGGCAGGTCAGCGAACGTCGCCGCCAGCGCGTGCAGCCACTCGATCCGCAAACCCTCGCCGGACTCGAAACCGCCTACCGCCATGCGGCGGCACGCGGGGAACTGGAACTCTGCGAACACAGTGCACCGGCCGTTGCCGCGGCCTGCCAGCATACCCAACAACCCGCTGCCGCCCGGCAGCTGCTTGAACACCTGCAGCGCGAGTCAGCCGCAGCCACAGAACAGCTCGCCGCCCTGTTTCTGCAGCAGGCCATCAGCGAATGTTCGCCGTCAGCGGCTTTGTCCATGGAATTCCGGCTGCAGTTGCTGAAGCAGGTGCTGGAGGCCACGCCGTTACCACAGCGTTCCCGCTCCGCCGTGCGCGCACGCGCACTGCTGCTGCCCGCAGAATGGCTGCAGCAACTGCCGACCGGGGACGTGTCCGCCACGGACCGGCAGCAGATCTGCACGTGGTGGCTGAATCAGGCGGAAGAGGACAGTCCTGCGACCGCCGCAGCTGACACAGTATCGAGCGGGAGCGGATTCGGCGGGCACGCCCCCCCCCCCGGCAACAGCGACGCAGCCACAGCCTCAGCTGAAGGGGTCTTTCAGCATCGCTGCGGGCAACTGCTGCAGGCTCTGGTTCCTGTGGAGGAACGACCACTGCTGCAACTGCTCGTGCGGCACGCACCCCAGGAAGCTCTGCAGGCTGCGAAGACGGCCGCCACAGCCATTCAACCACCCCTTCGCGCCATTGTTCTGCTGGCGGCAGCAGCCAGTGAATCAGCCGACCTGCCAGCACTCCTGGCTGCCGCAGAACACCTGCTGAAACTTCGCCCACAGACGCCGCTCGTGGTCCTCCTCGCTGCCGACTGTCGGCAACGAGCAGGAATGTTTGCCGCAGCACGCGACCTGCTGCAGTCGCTTCCGCCTGGCCTGCCGGCAATGGCACGCCAGCGCTCCTTCCGCCTGCTGGAACTGGCAACCCTGCTGCGGGACACCACAGCTGTCGACTCCGCCGCCCAGGAACTGGCCGGAATGGAACTGGCCAGCGGCGAACGCAGACAACTGCTTTCCATGCTCCGCATCTCCGGAACCCCCAGCCTGCTTCTGGAACTGCAGCAGCGGCAGTCCTCCGGGGCAGCGGTAACAAAGTCCTCCCACGAGGTTCTGCAGCAACTCCAGCAACTCGAGCAGCTCCAGCAAACAGGCAACGTCGCTGCAGCGGCACCGTTGGCACGACAGGTGATCAGCAGCGAAATCGGACGCGGTTCAGGAGGCGTCCGATTCCGCCGCCAGTCGGATGCAGCCGCCGCGACTCTCCGCGAACAGGCCTGGGACGTCCTGCGCCAGACCGGTGAACTGGATCGCTGGATCGACCAGCAGCAGCAGGCACTGCGCGACGCTCCGGAATCCAAATCCGTGCGGCGACAGCTGACAGAAGCCCTGCTGGCGGCAGGACGGACGGCGGAAGCCGCAGAGCTCCGCGCCGCCCCGGTACCTCCGGCGTTGCCAGCGACCGTTGCCGCAGCTGCCAGCATGGATTCAGCACCTGCCCTGCGCCGTCTTCCCGAAGTGGCAGCGGAACCGAATCCGGAATCGGACTGGCGTGGCACCGCATGGCCAGCCTGTGGCCCCCTGCCAGTTCGCGTCATTCAGCAGCGTCTGCAGACCGCACTCGACGCAGTCAAGTCCGCACATCCGGAAGAAGCCTTTGAAAAGCTGCTGGGGATTGAAGAACAGGACGCCGTCCGCACTGCCGCGTGGCTGGCAAAACAGACACCGCCCGTCGACCCAGTCTCGCTCTCAGCCCTGCAGCGACTGGCCGTCAGCCAGCTGACGGCGGCCGGCATTTCCCGACTGACAGCCCGGCGACTGGAACGCCTGCGCCAACACACCGACCCGGGGCCTTCATGGACCGGTACACGCGGTCTGCCCGAAGCCAGCACCCTTGCCGCCACTGCTCGACGCGGACCTCGAAATGCTCAGGTCCTCCGCCAGCAACTGCTTGAAATGCAAACCCTCGCACCGGAAGACACCGTGCTGATCGAAGTGCTCAGCCTGCTCAGCGCCGACCGCTGACATCAGCCGCACGGCGGCAGCCCAATGCCCTCGACTTTCGTGGCAGACGGCGCCAGCGGAATGGCGAAACGGCGTTAAGGACACCTGATTTCGTACTTTTGATCAGCCCCGCAATGACGAGGCGTGCGGGGGATGTCAATCCACCAGTAACGGCGCGTGCCCGCGCGGTTGATACCGCATCAGGAACGCACCAAAGCCTGACCGGCCGATTGACATCGACCGCACGCCACAGGACGTTTCCTGCGATTCGTTCGGGCAGTGGGGCCTGACGATAGCGGGGGGGGATTGAAACATCCCCGTTTATCTGTTTTAGCACCGTTTCACCATCCCAGGCCGAGGCTCCCGCCGAGCCGTGGCACGCCGGCCCGCGCTGTGAGCCTCGACGAGTGTTCCTGCAGAGCGGCTTAAACCGGTGCAGTGTTCGCGGGAGGGATGCGGCTCTGCAGGAGCTTCGCCCTCCCATGGGGCTCTTTGCCGGAACGGCAAAAGCA
>JBJTOM010000155.1:0-4347 GCA_046074585.1 Planctomycetota bacterium
GCTGAACCCGCAGAACTCCTGCCGGACCAGATCTATCGCGTCAATCGTGTCAGTCAGCAGTTTGCTGATCGGCTCTTCGGCCGCGCCGTGCGCGACCTCTGCTCCGGATTGCTCCCGGGACTCACCGGGCTCTTTGTCGCCATGGTAATGGCTGCTGCCGTCAGCCACGCAGCCACTCAGATGATCATCGGCAGCGGCCTGTTCGCCGAACACATCTACCGCAACGGGATCGCTCCGGAACACCCCCCGGAACACTACCGCACCGTGGGCCGATTCTGCGCCCCACTGCTGCTCGCAGCCGCCCTGATTCTCCAGATGAGCTTCAATAACATCGGCGATGTGCTCAGACTGTTCATCAAAACTCCGGCCATCATCGGAGTCAGCATGTGGATGGGGCTGGTCTGGACTCGCTGGAACCAGAACTCCGTCTGGGCCGCCACAGTCGCCGGTGCCCTCGTCGGACTCCTCTGCGGCTACTTTCCCGAAGAAGTACAGCGAACACTCCCAGGTCTTGCCGATCGGATGTTCGTGGTCACCAGCGCCGGAACAGTCATGCTCGATGCCTGGAAAATCACGCTCATTCTCGCAGGGTCACTGGGAGCCGGCATCTTTGTCACGCTGCTCACCGAAACCCAGCCGCCAGGCCAGCTGGAATTTTTCTATCGACTGATCCGCACGCCCGTCGCACCCGGCGAAGTGCAGCGACACGTCCGCGACTTCGCACCCTCAGATGACGACCGCGATCTGCTCCCCTGCCTGTCTCTTCTCGGATTCCAGTTCCCTGGTGCGACACGCGGCGGTGTCATCGGCTTGCTGCTCTCACTCGCACTCATCACTGCCATGGTCGTGGCAACCAAACTGCTCTCTCAGCTCATCTGAACATCCCAGAGCCAGACGTCGACACGGCTTCCCGCCACAAGCGGCGATCGATCCGGTTCAAGCAGCACCATGCAATTCGCCGCAGCCGTCGAACGCAGGTCGGCAGATAACTCCCAGGGAACGATCCGCACCGTCAGACATGGGCCCTCCATGAAGGCCAATGCGGGCTGGCACACAGGACGATCGCCGCGAATGGAAACGTCATGGCTGAGTTCTGCGGAGAGCGCGGGAGCCGGTGGACGTCCCAGCATCCGCCGAATCGATGGACGGACAAACAGTTCACAGCAGGCCAGACTGCTCACCGGGTTGCCGGGAAGCCCGAAGACCAGGGTGGAATGAGCCCCCGCGGCGGGTTCATGCACGCCGACCCAGAGCGGTTTGCCGGGCTTGAGTCGAACGCCGTGGAGCAGTTGCTGCACGCCCGCTCGATGCAACGCCGCCGGCACCAGATCCAGCAGCCCCACAGACACGCCGCCGGTCAGCAGGAGCAGGTCAGCCTGCAGACCAGTGCGAATGGCCGCATCCAGGGAGTCCGCAGAATCATCGGCAGACTCCACACAGACAACACGCGCCCCCATGGTCTGCAGCAGCGCAACAAGCATCGGCTGGCTGGAATTGCGCAGACGGCCCGGCGGAGGAGACTGGTGGTACGGCACGAGTTCGTTTCCCGTGGAAATAATCGCCACCGTGGGAATCTCTGAGACCGGAATTGAGCCATGGCCGAATTCAGCAAGCGCTGCGATGTGCCGCGGCTGGAGCAGCGTGCCGGCAGTCAGCAGAGGGTCGCCGGGACGCCCAAGGCCACCAGCCGACAACACCGAGGCACCCCGGCGACAGGCGGACCGCGGGATCAGAATCGCGCCCGGCTGATCCGCAGCGGGGACGACCAGTTCCTGCGGCACCACGCAGTCACAGCCCTCGGGAAGCATCGCTCCCGTCATCACCCGGACCGCCTGACCAGGCCCCACGGCACGGGTGGCCAACTGGCCGGCGGTGAGTGTTTCCGGGACGGTGCAGGTGAACCATTCCGTGGGCGGCAGGGACTCTGCAGCACAACTGTTCAGTGCGTAGCCATCCATCAGGGAACGAGTGAAGGCTGGATAGAGTTCCGGCACAGCCAGATTCTCGGCCAGGACGCGATGCAGAGCGGCCGGCAGTGCCACAGTCGCCGTGCGGGGCCGGGGCGTGCGGGACTGGATCAGGTCGAAGGCTGCAGCGATGGAGAGCATGGAAGATCTTCCGGGTTGGGCGAGCAGTTCCGGGAATTGCAGTCTGCGGCACGTGTTTAGGGTGGAATCAGAAGAGACACTATATAACATGCGCGGCAATCCTGCATGCAATCCGCCGGACCGATCGCCCCGTTTTTCCTTCTGTGAACGCTCACACACGTGACACCCCCCAAAAGCTCTCAATTCAAGGCCATCGTCTTCGATCTGGATGGCACACTGCTGAACACCGAAGACATTTTCGAACAGGCCGGATGCCAGCTGATGGCCCGTCGCGGTCTCGAAATGACTCCGCAGATTCGCCATGCAATGCTGGGACGCCGCCCCGCCGAAGCCTTCACCGCCCTCAAATCGCTCACAGGACTCACCGATTCCATCGAAGACATGATGCACGAAACCAAAGTGCTCTTCCGCCAGCTCGCCGAAACCACCGTGGCTGTGCTCCCCGGCGTCCCTGAAATGCTGGACATCGCCGATCACTGCGGGCTGCCCCGCGCTGTCGCCACGTCCTCCCCGCGGCCATGGATGACCTGGCTGCTCACCAAAGTCAACCTGCTCCATCGCTTCCATTTCACGCTCACCGCCGAAGACGTCACCTTCGGCAAACCGCATCCGGAAATCTACCTCGCTGCCGCCGCTCAACTTGGCATCCCCCCCCACGAAATGCTCGTCTTCGAAGACAGCGAAACCGGCACGCGGTCCGCCGCCGCCGCCGGGGCCTTTGTCGTCGCCGTCCCCAATCGCCACACCAGCCACGGTGACTTCAGCACCTGCAGCCTGCGTGTCACCAGCCTGCTCGATCCCCTCCTGCTGTCGCTCCTGCCGGTTCCATCAGCCCCCCGTCCCGCCCCGCTCGTCACCCCGGAATGTTCTGGTGCCGCATGAATCCCACAACCGGTGGTGCACTGTTCGCCTGGCTCAAACTCCTGCGGCTCCCCACAGTCTTCACTGCACTGTCCAACGTGCTCTGCGGCTACCTTCTCGCTCACCGCCCTCAACTGCTCGATCTGCCCGGGCAACACCCGCTCTGGCTCCTGCTGGCCTCCAGCGCCGGGCTCTACCTCGGCGGCATGGTGCTCAATGATTTCTTCGACGCACCGCTCGATTCCAAAGAGCGTCCCGAACGGCCCATCCCGTCCGGTCGCATCTCCCGCAACGCCGCCGGAATCCTCGGCTTCTGCCTGCTGGGGGGCGGCACCCTGACCGCCGCTGCCAACAGCCCCCAAAGTGGCTGCACCGCACTGCTCATTGCCGCCTGTGTGCTCAGCTACAATGCCCTCTTCAAAGCCACCGTGGTCGGCCCCTGCTTCATGGCCGCCTGCCGACTCCTCAACCTGCTGCTCGGCGCCAGCACTCTGCCACTCTCCGCACCCACCGCCCCCCCGGTCATCCTCGTCGCCTGCAGCCTCTCTGTCTACATCCTCGGTGTCACGTGGTTCTCACGCAGCGAAGCCGGAACCATCAGCCGCCGCGGACTCCTCAGCGGACTCACCCTCGTACTCCTCGGACTGCTAAGCGATGCTTACCTCGTCTCCCATTACGCCGCAGGACCCGCCATGCTCCGCGGCAGCACCATGGGACTGCTCCTGCTCGCACTCAACCTGTCCATGCGCGCCGCCTCCGCCATCACCGCCGCACGCCCAAAACTCCTCCAGCAAACCGTCGGCCTCATGCTGATCAGCCTGATCTTCCGCGATGCCATGCTCGTCTTTGCCGTCACCGGCAACGCACAACTCGCTCTGCTGACCATCAGCCTGCTGATCCCCGCCTCACTGCTCAAACGCATCATCCCACTCAGCTGACCCAGTCGCCACTTTCCACTTCCCCCCCCAGCACACCCATTTTTTTAACGGCAGGTGCCGTCAGGATGTGAATCCCCCGGTAACAGTGCTGAGCCGCCGGACGGCAGTCCGCGGGCAACGCCGCCGCCACAGCCTCCGTGGGACCCTCAGCGGGCTGTGGAGACTTCGACAAGGCGCCAAGAACTGACCCCTGTTTCGTCACGCAGGCCATGCGTCTCATCGGTCTCATAGGTCCCATCTGTCCCATGACGCAAAACGCCCCACCGAGCCGCGCCCGTGAGGAAGCGGAGTCCCCAGACGCACCAGATGACGTTCTGAAGTTGGAGGTGGCGAATGGCGAAGTGAGAAGTAAGAAGTGAAACGCGCTGCTGAGCCGCCGGACGGCAGTCCGCGGGCAACAGCACACACGCCGGTGCGGTGTGCAGCGAAGTGAGAAGTGA
>JBJTOM010000156.1:0-5505 GCA_046074585.1 Planctomycetota bacterium
ACAACCAGTGGTCCGGCAACGGTGGTCGTGGCCAGCGTGGGTTCTTCAGCTCGGCCGGGGACGGCAACGATGGCTCCAATGGCCGCAATCGCAACTTCCGCGACGTGATCGACGGGTTGTCCAACACAATCGCCATGTCCGAACGTTCCAAGGGACAGCCCGGTCAGCGATATGCCAACGCCGGTGCTCTGTCGCTCAACAATGGTGGTGCTCTTCGAGACAACCCCGCCAGCGTGCTGCCCAAGCTTGTCCAGGGTCAGATTCAGGGAGACTTTGCCACCTGGACCGGCACTCGCTGGCCGGACGGTGCGCCCGCCTTCACCGGACACACAACGCAGCTTGGCCCCAATAAGGGCTGCTACGTTCAGGGTGGCTGGGACGGCGAGGACGGCATCTACGAACCCTCCAGCCGACACACAGGTGGTGTTGTTTGCCTGCTGGGCGACGGTGGTGTGACCTTTATCAGTGAAAATATTGATACCGGTTTAACATCCTGCCCAGGTCCGGACAGCCCCTCTGGCCGTGCCGGTGCCTGTGCACCGTTCACACAGTTCGGACGGTCTCCCTTCGGTATTTGGGGAGCCCTCGGATCGGTGAACGGCCAGGAAGTGGTTTCCGGCTTCTAGTTGATGCGACTTGTTGTTGTCGACCAGTCCCGCAGAAGACCAGCCCGTCTGGTCTTCTGCTTTTCTTCCGGCCTGCGTCTGCGTCTCCACAGGACCCCTTGTCATGGCTCGATACAGTCTTCTTTCGTCTGCTTTGTGCGTCTGTGTTTTGATGGGTTGCGGTGGTGCTGAGGGCCAGAGACCGGTCTATCCGGTCTCTGGAAAGGTCACGATGGCTGGTGCTCCGATTGCGAAGGCCACAGTGATCTTTCAGCCACTTGGCAAAGACCAGGCTGTGGCGACCGCGATCACTGATGCTCAGGGCGTCTACAAACTCACCACATACGACTCCTTTGACGGTGCTGCAGCGGGAAAGTATGAGGTGATGGTGACCAAGACTGCGGCACCTGCGGCCAGCAACGCCCCGGTCCATGATCCCACGGGGGCCAACTCCAATGCCCCGTCCGCTCCGACCCACAATGCCAAAAAGGCCACCGACGACACCGGTGCCACCATTGATCCCAAGTGGAGCAAGCCTGGGAACGGGCTCAGTGGTGAAGTCAAATCCACTGGCGAGAACACGATTGACCTGAAGCTCGATTGAACCCGCCTTCCGCTCGGTTTCCCATGTTCCGGCCCACACCCAAAGCTACCGGAATCTTCATTGCCCTGATTGCACTTCCAGTGCTTTCAGGGTTTTTTTTGTGGTTTGCCAGCCTGCGGTCCGAGTCTGAAATTCTTGAAAAGGCCCGCCTGGAACTGCGAGCCCGTCGCTACGCCGAGGCGGAAGCTGAGGCGTTGCTCATCGGCAATGACTCGCCGCTCTTCCACAAGGCCATGTTGATTGCCGGTGAAGCGGCCACGCGCCGCAATGAACTTCAGAAAGCCGCGGACTACTACCGCCAAATCAGGCGCGACGAATCCGACGATGGGCTCCGCGCCGCCGCCGCGTTCGCCAACGTCGCCATCCACACCGGGCATCTCACTGAAGCCATCGAGAACTTTCAACTCGTGCTCCGGCACAACCCTGACGACCTCGCCTCGCACTCCCGCATCGCCTTCCTGTACGCCGCCGCCGCCCGCAGCCAACTGGCTCGGCCACACCTTGAAATCCTCCTCAAAAGCGGCTCTGCCACTGCACAGGAACTTGCACTCCTGAGTGACCTGCAGCGGCCGGTCGATGAACGAGAGTTTCTCGCCAGATCTCACGAACTGGTGCCGTCCGATCCCCAGACTCGGCTGGGGCTGGCTGCTTCTGACATGCTCGACGGCATCACACTCGCCTCCCGCACGGCCCTCGAAGAACTCGTTCGCGAAAATCCACGCGATCACGATGCTGCAGCACTCCTGCTGGAACTGCTGGCTGAACTGCCCGGGGATCACTTTGAACAACTGGATCGTCGGCTGGACGCTGCGGCAGCTCAACACCCGGACATCTGGTTCGCCCGGGGCATCAGGCTCCGCGGACAACAGCCCCGAACTGCCGTCCGCTGCTTTCTGGAAGCACTCCGCTACGCTCCCTTCCACCGCCGCGCCTGCTATCAGCTTAGTCGACTGCTGACTGAAATGGAGCATCCGGCCGCCGCCGAGTTTGGCAGGATCGCCGCCGACCTGTTCACCCTTTCAAACGCCCTCAAACGCGCCGCTGACTCCGACGCCCGTGATCAGAGCTCACTGCAAACCATCGTCCGCATTCTTGATCAGCAGGGCCGGGTTTGGGAAACCTGCGCGTGGGCTCAACTGGCCCGCAACATGTCTCCTGATGCCGGATGGGCCGATGCCTTTCTGCAACGGCGTGCGCCGCTGCTTGCCCGGGAGCTTCCCATGGCACTTCCGGACCAGCTTCCCGGCAGGCTGGTCGCAGCCGCAGACTTTCCGGAATATCGAACGGCCGACAGTCGAGCCAGCGGGGCCATTTCGCAGACCGCCCCGATTTCACCACCCAGCCCCCTGAAATTTCACGAAGCCACGTCGATCGGCCTCGATTTCACGTGCATCAGCCCTGCCGACCCCTCCACCCGGGGGCAGCGGATGCAGGAACAAACCGGAGGTGGCATCGCCGTACTCGACATCGACCTTGATGGCTGGCCTGATGTGCATTGCACCCAGGCCGCACCATGGCCCTCCAGCGCCGCCAGGCCAGCCAGCAACCCGCAGTTTGCGGACCGCACGTTTCGCAATCTTCGTGGCCACCTGTTCGCGGATATCACCGGTAATTGTGGCATCAGCGAGCTGGGCTTCAGTCAGGGGGCCGCCGTCGGTGATTTCAATCAGGATGGCTTCGACGACCTGTACATCGCCAACATCGGTCCCAATTCGCTCTGGCTCAGCAACGGCGACGGGACGTTTACTCCGCAGCCACTGCCTGCCCCCGAGGATCCCCTGCGCTGGTGCTCCAGCTGCGCCATCACCGATCTCAACAACGATGCGCTCCCGGATCTGGTCGACATCAATTACGTCTCCGGCAACAACGTTTACTCGCTGATCTGCAATGGCCGTGCCTGCTCCCCGTCGACCTTCACCGGCACACTTCCGGTTGTCCACTTCAGTCAGGGTGATGGAACGTTTCAGAGCATTGCTGCCAGTGTTCCTGTTGCTGACGCCAAAGGCCTTGGTCTGCTTGTCTATCGCGATTCAGCCGATATGCCCCCTTCCATCTTTGTGGCCAATGATCAAACCCCCAAATTCCTGCTCACCCCCGAAATTGTTGACGGTCGCCTGCAGCTGATTGATTCAGCCTCCCGGACAGGGCTCGCCTTCAACGGCGACGGAGTGCTCACCGCTGCCATGGGCATTGCCGCGGCCGATCTTGATGCCAGCGGCACCACGGACTTCTTTGTCACCAACTTCCGTGACGAACCCAATACGCTGTATCTGCAGCTCGCTCCCGGGCTCTTCCAGGATGTGGCCCGCACTGCGGGGCTGGATGCTCCGGGGCTGCCGTACGTCGGCTGGGGAGCTCAGTTCCTGGATGCCGATCGCGACGGAGATCAGGATCTGGTGACGGTGAATGGTCACATCGAAGACTACCGCGACACCGGTGGCGAATTTGAAATGCGCCCGCAGCTGTTCCGTAACCAGGGACAACTGCGATTTGAAGAAGTCAATTCTGAAGAAGCCGGATCGTGGCTGGCCCGCAAAACACTCGGTCGCGCCCTCGCAACTCTGGACTGGAACCACGACGGCCGCATGGATTTTGTTGTCAGCAACATCAATTCCCCGGTGGCACTCCTGGAAAACCAGTCACCGCCCGCAGGTCCGTTTATAGAGCTGCAACTGCACGCTGTCTCGACCGATCGTGATGCATGGTTTACGTCCGTGGTTGTCGATAACGGACAAACTCAAATCCGCGAACAGTTGCGGGGGGGAAGTGGCTATCATGCAGCCTCACAACGCATCCTGCAGCTCACCCCGGGTTCGCTGCCGGATTCCGGTTCCCAGGGCCTGACGCTGACTGTGACATGGCCCGGCGGAAAGGCCGTCACCTTGAGCAACGTTCCCATCAACAGTCGACTGCATCTTGTCGAGGATCGTGCGGCACCGTACCCCGCGCCGAATTAGACACGCCAAATCTTTCATGACTCTCCGCATGTCAGGCAGCCGTTCAATCGGTCCCCCCAACTCCTGCCGCCGACCGCGAATTGTTTTCGCGGCCGTCCTGCTCCCGGCCATTGCCACGCTGATTGCAGCCATTCTGTGGCTCCTGTCCCCTTCCGCAGAAGCTCTGCTTCCCGTTGCTGAACAGCAGCTGCGCCGCCGCGATTATGCCGCAGCACTTGAAACCGCACAGCAGATACTCAGGCAGCCGGCAGCCAGCCCTGAAGCACAGTGGATCGCCGGGCGTGCGGAACTGGGGCTCAGGAATCCACACGCTGCCGCGAAACACTTCCTTGCGATTCCGACCAGGTCCCCACGCGGCCTCGAAGCCGCCCTCGAGGCTGCGGACATCCTGCAGCACCGACTTGCAGTGCTGACCGAGGCTGAAGTGGCATGGCGAAAAGCCCTTGACGCTGCCCCCGATCACACCACCGCTCTCACCGGACTGGCCCGACTGCTGGCACTTGCCGGCCGTCGCAGTGAAGCGGCCCCGCTCATTCTTCGGCTCGTACAGCTCCGGCAACCCTCTGAACTCCTGATTGTCCTCGCCCGCCCCTCAGGAACACTTCAGGATGAGGCCCAGCTGCAACAGGCTGCAACTGCCAACCCAGCGGACCCCCTGCTGCTCCTTGCACAGGCCCGAGCCGTAAATCAGTCCGGGGACATCGATCGTGCAGCTGAACTCTGCCGCAGTGCTCTTGCAGCAGCGCCGGAATTCCTGCTCGCACCCATCCATGCCGAACTGGGTCGCTGCCTGCTGCAGCTTGACGACACCGAACAGCTGCGTGCGTGGCACCAGAGCCTTCCTCGTGCCTTGACGGCGTCACCTGAGTTTTCTCGGATCACGGGCCTCCTCCGACTCCGTGAAAATCGGCCCGCAGAAGCCCTGCCTTTGCTCCTTGAGGCAGCACGTCACCAGCCCGAATACCGGGATGCCCTCTGGCAACTTTCCCGGCTGCTTGAACACGCCGCACTTCACGAGGCTGCCAGACGCTGCAATGACTTTCTTGAAGCGGACCGCAGACTGCAGGAAGCACAGGATCGAGTGCTGTTTTCTGAGGAATCCCTGCCGGACGATGCACTCGAACTTGTCAACGCGTCTCTGCATTGTGGCCGACTCATCGAAGCTGCCGGCTGGGCCCAACTTGCCACCAAACGCTTCCCTGAAAACGGCGAACTGCAGACGCTGGCCGATCAACTCATGCAGTCAGCCGCCAAAGCTCCCCTGCAACTCGTCCAGGCTTCCCAAAACCCCGTGCAGGCACTCACCCCTGCCGATGTCACCCTCGCTGTTGATCGCCTG
>JBJTOM010000157.1:0-20347 GCA_046074585.1 Planctomycetota bacterium
TGAAACCGGCATTATTGAGGCGGCGGGGCACCGCCTGACAGCCTGGAAGGAACGTCGCAGTCCTGCAGAGTTGCGGGAGCTGGTGGCGGCGGCCGATGCCGTGATCACTCAGTTTGCTCCGGTGAATGCCGAAGTCATCTCGGCCATGGCTCAGGCAAAGGCGATTGTGCGGTACGGCATCGGAGTCGACAATGTGGACCTTGCGGCGGCGCGTGACCGGGGGATTCCGGTCTGCAACGTTCCGGATTACTGCATCGACGAAGTGGCCGATCACACGCTCGCGTTTCTGCTGGCGATCACGCGGCAGGTCGTGCCGAACGCGCTGCACGTGCGGGGCGGCAGCTGGGGACTGGCGACGCCGCTGTCGGGGTTGCAGACGCTGAAGAACATGACGGTGGGCGTGGTGGGATTTGGGCGGATTGGCCGTGAGGTGGCCTTGCGTCTGCGGGCATTTCGCTGCCGCATGCTGGTCTTCGACCCGCTGGTTCCGGCGGATGTGATTCGCGAACACGGTGGCGAACCGGCCAGTCTGCCGGATCTGCTGGCTGCCGCCGACGCCATCACACTCCACTGCCCGTCCACCTCTGAAACTCGCGGGCTGCTCAACGCTGATTCGCTGAAACTCACGAA
Organism: Planctomycetota bacterium; assembly: GCA_046074585.1. Classification (GTDB taxonomy): domain Bacteria; phylum Planctomycetota; class Planctomycetia; order Planctomycetales; family Planctomycetaceae; genus SXXK01. Next base: position 631 of record JBJTOM010000157.1, read on the forward strand.
GCCCGGCGTGATCGTGGTGAATCTGGCCCGTGGGGATCTGATTGATCCGGCGGCCCTCACCGAGTCGCTCCAGTCCGGCCATGTCTCAGCAGCCGCACTCGACGTGTTCAGTCCGGAACCCATTCCCGCCGGTCACCCCCTCCTCAGCATGCCGCAGGTTGTTCTGGCATCGCACATTGCCAGTGCGAGTGTGCCGGCTGTGCGTCGGCTGCGGGAGACGGCCGCGGGACTTGCCGTGGCCGCTGTCGAAGGCCGAACGCTCGTGAATATCGTCAACGGAGTTCGCAGCCTCTGAACAGACTCACAGAATTCCCGGCCGACATGCGGGACTTGATCACCGCGATTGTCTATCATCCAACCCTGTCGCCCTCTTGCCCCTTCAGACCTCTTCGGCCTCCGCCCAGACGGCCACAGCCTGGTCCGTCGGCTGCAGTTCGCTTCGCTCACCCCCTGGCCCCTTCCGGACAACCCCATGTCGCGTTTTCTCCTCGGGCTCTTTCTGTGTCTGTGCGTCCTGCTGCCGTGCTCGCTGTCAGCTGACGAGCCGCATTCCGGTCTGGATCCGGATGGCTTCGACAAAACCGTGCGTCCGCAGGACGACCTGTTTCTGCACGTCAACGGGCGCTGGCTGCTGTCCACCGACATCCCCGCCGACAAATCCAACTACGGCTCGTTCACGCGTCTGGACGATGAAGCGCGGGAAAACATTCGTGCCATCATCGAAGACGCCGTCAAAAATCCCTCCGACGAAATCAGCCGGAAGGTGGGTGATTTCTACAAGAGTTATATGGACGAATCCCGCATCGATTCGCTCGGCCTGTCTCCCATTCGAAAGCAACTGGACGCCATTGAAGAGCTCAACACCCCCGAGCAGGTGGCGCGCTACTTTGGTGTCGGCGGTGTGCAGGGGCTTCCGGGGCCGATCGGGTTTTACGTGTCGGTGGATGACCGCAACTCGTCCCGTTACCTGACGCACATCATTCAAAGTGGTCTGACGCTCCCCGACCGCGACTATTATCTCACACAGCGTGAGGATCACGCCGCAGCCCGCAAGGCTCTGCAGACCTACATCGCCCGGCTGTACGAACTGGCCGGACGCAGCGATGGGGCTGCGGCCGCCGAATCCGTCATGCAGCTCGAAAAGGCGCTTGCCGAAATCCAGTGGTCCCGCACCGAACTCCGCGACGCCGAAAAACGCTACAACCTTCGCCCCACAACTCAGCTGGATCAGATTGCCCCCGGCATCCCGCTCAAGCCGTTCCTCGAAGCCTCAGGCGTCCCCGACATCACCGAACTCAACGTGGTCACCCCCAGCTACTTCGAGAAACTGGGGGCCGTCGCATCCGCTGCCGGGCTTGAGGCATGGAAGCACTACGCTCGCTTTCGCCTGCTCGATGCCGCCGCCGAATATCTCCCCAAAGCCTGGGCCGACGCCCACTTTGAACTCCACGAAAAAGCCATTTCCGGCGTCCCGGCCCAGAAGCCCCGCTGGAAGAAAGCTGTCGACGCCACCTCCGGCGCCGGTGCCGGTGACTTCGGCGTCCTCGGCGAACCGCTCGGACAACTCTACGTCCGCAAACACTTCCCCGCCGAATCCCGCAAACGCATGCAGGAACTCGTCGCCAACCTCATGAAAGCCTACGAAATCAGCATCCGCCAGCTTCCCTGGATGACTGCTGCCACTCGCGAACAAGCCCTCGTCAAGCTGGGAAAAATCACCACAAAAATCGGCTACCCCGATGTCTGGCGTGACTTCAGCAAACTGGAAATCCGTCCCGATGATCTCATCGGCAACCTGCTCCGCTCCCGCACCTTCGAACACCAGCGGCAGATTGATCGTCTGGATCAGCCCGTCGATCGCAGCGAATGGGGCATGACACCGCAGACGGTCAACGCCTATTACAACCCCAGCCTCAACGAAATCGTCTTCCCCGCCGCCATTCTGCAGCCCCCCTTCTTCGATGCCACCGCCGACGATGCCGTCAACTACGGCGGCATCGGAGCTGTCATCGGTCACGAAATCAGCCATGGCTTCGATGACGAAGGCAGCAAGTACGACGGTGATGGCAACCTTCGCAACTGGTGGACAGATGATGACCGCAAGTCATTCGAGTCGCTCACGTCCAGACTCGTTGCCCAGTACGAATCCTACGAAGCACTCCCCGGCCGCAAGCTCAACGGCCGACTCACCCTGGGCGAAAACATCGCGGACCTCAGCGGAATGGCAATCGCCTGCAAAGCCTACATGCTCTCGCTCGATGGTCGCCCTGCAATGACACTCGACGGCTACACCCCCAGCCAGCGCTACTTCCTCGGCTGGTCACAGATCTGGCGGCGCAAATATCGCGACGACGAAATGGCCCGTCGACTGCTCATCGACCCCCACTCCCCCTCCGCCTTCCGCGCCAACGGCCCGGTCACTAATCTCAACGCCTTCTACGAAGCCTTCAACGTCAAACCCGGCGACAGGCTCTACAAGGCCCCGGCAGATCGCATTCAGATCTGGTAGACCGCCGGGCATGTCGGCCGATCCCCGTTTCCATCCCCGCGGGTCATGTTCGTGACCCGCTTCTGAAGATTCACTGCATGCAAACCACGCCTGTTCAGCCCCCCCAGTTCCGCTCCTCCGTGCTCGCCGTTCCACCGCTCGCCCGCGATGCCCGCGAACGCATCTGCCCCGAACAGAATCGTCGCATCGTGCAGCACCTGGAGCGTGGCGGCGTCTCGATGCTGCTCTACGGTGGCAACGCCAACCTCTACAACGTGCGGTTCACCGAATACGCCCCGCTCCTGCAGATGCTCGAACAGATCGCGGCCCCAGGCACGGCCGTGATTCCATCCGTCGGGCCAGCTTACGGACTCATGATGGACCAGGCTGATCTGCTCAAGTCCACCTCATTCCCCACAGTCATGGTGCTGCCGACAAAGGCCATTATGACGGAAGCCGGACTGATGACCGGTTTCCGGCGTTTCGTCGAGGTCATCGGTCGTCCTGCCGTGCTGTATATTAAGGAAGAAGGCTACATCAGCCCGGAAGGGGCTGCAGACCTGGTCCGTGACGGGCTTGTGTCGTTCATCAAATATGCGATCGTCCGCAACGATCCGGCTGTCGACGATTACCTGCAGAGGCTCGTGTCCCTCGTTGACCCGCACCTCATCTGCAGCGGCATCGGCGAACAGCCGGCACTCGTGCACATGACCAAATTTCAGCTCAACGGCTACACCTCCGGCTGCGTCTGCGTAAACCCCGCGCTCTCACAGCAAATGCTCGCCGCCATCACGTCCGGCGACTACGACCGCGCCGAAACCATTCGCCGCGTGTTCCTCCCCCTCGAATCGCTCCGCAACGAAATCAACCCCATTCGCGTACTCCACGAAGCCGTCGCGCTTGCGGGGATCGCCGACACCGGCCGCCAGCTGCCGCTCCTCTCCGGACTCACCCAGTCCGCACTGGATCGCATCCGGCCTGTCGCCACGGCTCTTCTGCATGCCACCTGAGCCTCCTTTCATGGACAATGCTGTGATTCGCAATTTTGGCGGAAACGTCGAAGTCCGGCCACAGCGGTATGTGTCTCCGGCCAGCGAGCAGGATGTGCTCGCTGTGCTCGCCAGCCATCCTCAACACCTCCGCGTCTCAGGTTCGCGGCACGCCTGGAGCCCTCTCATCGAGACCGACAGCGTGCTGCTCGTGCTCGATCGACTCAACAGCGTCCAGGTGATCCACTCGGCCGGTTCCACCGTCGTCAAAGCGCAGGGTGGCTGCCCCCTCTGGAAAGTCCTCGAAACACTCAACGACCATGGATTGACGCTGCCGTCTGTGGGATTGATCACAGCCCAGACGGTGGCTGGTGCCGTGTCCACCGGGACCCACGGTTCCGGGCGTTCCAGTCTCTCACATTTCGTCAGGGAAGTGCGTCTGGCGTGCTATGAAGCAGACGGCAAAACGCCCCGGATTGTCACGATTGCCGGCGGTCCCGAACTCCGCGCCGCCCGCTGCTCGCTCGGGTGCCTGGGCGTGATTCTTGAGGTCACCTTCAGCACAGTGCCCCAGTACCACGTGCAGGAACAGTTGCTGCCTGTCCAGGGGCTGGAACAGGCGCTCGAGCAGGAATCCGCCTGGCCGCTGCAACAGTTCTTCCTCCTCCCGCATCTCTGGAAGTTCTACGCCCAGCGACGACGCGTGGCCCCGGCTGGCAATCGACTGCTCGCCGAGCTGTACCGCGTTTACTGGTCCCTCTGCATGGACCTCGGACTGCACCTGCTGGTGCTGGCAGCCGCCCGCGTCGCTGCCAGTCGCCGGGCTGTCCATCTGCTCTTCCGACGCATCCTCCCCTGGTTCATCTTCCCGCGCCTTGTCGTCACCGATCGCAGCGATCGACAACTGGTGATGCAGCACGATCTGTTCAGACACCTGGAAGAAGAGCTTTTTGTCCGCCGCGAACATCTTCCGGAAGCCCTGCTGATCCTCGAACACGTGCTCCGACTGGCTGACAACCCCCTGCACACGCTCGATGCCCACGTGCGTTCCCGGTTGTCTGACGCGGGTCTGCTGGGACAGCTCGAACACCTGTCCGGGACATGGACGCATCATTATCCCATCTGCATTCGCCGCGTCGCACCGGATGACACGCTGATCTCCATGTCGGCCGGCACCCTCGAAGACTGGTACGCCATCAGCCTGATCACCTATGTGCAGCCGCGAGAACCTTTTCTGCAGGTGGCTGCGTTTCTGGCGAAGGCTCTGGGGCGTCTCTGCAAAGCCCGGCCGCACTGGGGCAAGTGGTTTCCGTGGCAGGACGCCGAGTGTGTGCCGGAGCATCCGGGTATGGCCGAATTCAGACGCATCGCAGACCGGCATGATCCCCGAGGCGTCTTCCGGAATGCATTTGTCAGGCAGGTCCTGGAGGCGCATCAGTGAATGGTCGCGCGGCTCGTGCGTTCTCAGCTGCTCTGTTGCTGCTTTGCTGCGGCGTCTGCAGCTCGTGGATTGCTGCGGACGAGCCTGTGCCGCCAGTGCTGGCTGGCGGCGACGAAGTGGAACTGGCCGCTCCGCTGCTGGGGCGACCTCAGATCCTGACAGGCGTCATCAGCGAACTGGCGGGCGAATCCGTGCTGCTGCGGACTCGCGGAGTGCTCAGACCCGTGCCGCTGCGAGATGTGCGGCAGCTGCGGTTCACGCATCCGGCCGGCTACGCCGAGGGGCTTCGGCAAATCCAGGCAGGCGACTGGCGCGATGCCATTGTCAGCCTCACATCGGCACTCGCCCTGGAATCTCGTCCGTGGGTGCTGCGGGAAATTCGTGCCGAACTGGCGGCCTGCCGACGCAGCCTTGGCGAGTGGGAAGCGGGCATTCGTGAAGTCGAAGAGATTCTGGCCACCGACCCTGATTCCCGCCACGTGCTGCAGCTGCCGCTGGTCTGGGATGAACGTCTGCCTGCGGACAAGCGGTATCCGGGAAAATTGGAAGAGCTGCAGGAGCCTTCCGCGTCGAGGCGACTCACAGCGGCCACCGCCCTGCTCATCGGTACCCCGCACAGCGACATGGCGGCGGCTGCACTGCTTGATCTGCGGCGCAACGGCCGCGGAGGACTGGTGCGCATGGCCGAACTGCAGTTGTGGCGCGTGACGATTGCCCGACGGGAAACGCTGCGTGTGAGCGATGTGGAGCGATTGCAGGAACGGATTGGGGAATTCAGTCGCGCGATGCGGGGCCCCGGAGAATTCCTTTGCGGCCGTGCGTGGCGTCAGCTGGGAGATGCCGATCGGGCTGCTGCCTGCCTGCTCTGGATGCCCCTCGCTGCACCGCTGGACCCCGCCACCTGCACTGCAGCACTCCGCGAAGCCGCTGAAGTGCTGGAAGAATCCGGAAGACCCGAGGCTGCCAGGCGGATTCTGCGGTCATGCCCCTGATCCATGTTCCCAATCTGCGGTTTGAAGACGAACTGACAGGACCGCTTCAGGCGCAGCCGGCAAAGCTTGAACAGCTCACCGCAGAGCTCGCCGCACTCATTGCACTCAGAGCCGATCCGGGAGATGTGGTTCTGGTGGAGCACACGGGAGTGCCGGAGTCAGCCGGATTGCCGGACTGCCTCGCCAGGGCCAGGTTTCTGACTCTGCCGGAACTCCGTGAGCAGCTCAGGTCCGCTGAAACTGACGGAGCCACGACACACTGGCAGCTCGCCCCCTGGGGCTGGAGCGATTCCATGCAGAGACTGCTGCTGTCGCTGCGGCTGTCTCAGACGGCTCCGGACCTTCAGGCCATTCGTCGAGTCAACACGCGTGCGTTCGCAGCGGAATTCGATGGGATGGTTTCGGTCGATGCGGAACGGCTGGAGTGCCCCTTCAGTCGTCTGTGCGATTCGGTCCGTCAGGTCGAAGTCGCGCTGACGGAGTTGTCTGATTCAGCCGCCGACCGCTGGGTGATCAAGGCGAATCTGAGCCATGCAGCGCGCAATCGACTGCTGGGACAGGGCCGGCAACTCAATCCCGAACAGCTTGCCTGGCTCACGCGAAGGCTGCAGCGGGATGAACCCGTCTGTGTGGAACCCTGGGTCCGTCGACTGCGGGAATGCGGGCTGCAGTGGACGATTTCCGAGGACAGCGGCCGGCTGTTGGTGACCTTCGACGGCGCCGCGGAAATGCTCACAGATACGCAGGGCCAGTATCGCGGGAGTCTCATCGGCGGCATTCCTGGAGATCCCTGCTGGTGGCAGCCGGCGATCGAACATGGCCGTCGAGTGGCTGCAGCGGCGGGGAAACTTGGGTTTCGCGGTCCTCTGGGAATCGACTGTATGCTGGTGGAACACGCCGGCCGGCAGTGGCTGCGGCCAGCCCACGACATCAACGGGCGGCAAACCATGGGGCGACTGGCCCTGAGCCTTGAACGCCGGTTGCCGCACGGATTTTACGGGGCGTGGTGCCACATTCCCACCCTCGCCCCGGGAATCGAGCCGGATTTTTCTTGCAATCCCCCCAACTCCGTGGTAGTTGCCCAGCGAACAGGCCCTGCTCGAATGGCTGGTCGGCTGCCAGGTCTGCAAACGCTGCTGCTGTCCGGAAGCAATTCCGCTCTGGTCACTGCTGCCGCGATGAAACTGACACACGCCACAGTGCCGGTGTGCACGCCGTCCACACTCAACCCACGGATGCCCTCATGACGTCTGGTTCCGCCGCCAATCCTGATGGTCCCACCTCTGCACTCCGGCCCTGGTCCCAGGCCTGGTACGCCCGTCAGACGGCCACGCTCGGCGAATCCGCCTGCCGCGCCCTCGGCTTCTATGCCATCCCCGACCAGTTGCGGTTGTCGGTGGTGATCCCTGTTTACAACGAAGAGAAAACTCTGCGCGTGCTTGTGGATCGGGTGCGAGCGGTCCCGATACGCAAGGAAATCCTGCTGATCGATGATTGCAGTAAAGACCGTACCCGCGATGTGCTCAAAGCCCTCGAAGCCGAAGGCGCTGCCGACGACTTCAACCGCATTCGCGTGTTTTTCCACGATGTGAATCAGGGTAAGGGCGGAGCACTCAAAACCGGCTTCGCTCAGGTGCAGGGCGACATTGTCATCATTCAGGATGCAGACCTCGAATATGACCCCGCCGAATACCCCAGACTGCTGCAGCCCATCATCGCCGAGAAAGCCGATGTGGTCTTCGGAAGTCGCTTTCTGGGGGACCAGGCCCATCGCGTCCTGTACTACTGGCACTACCTCGGAAACCGCTTCCTGACCACCCTCTCGAACTGTTTCACCAACCTCAACCTTACCGATATGGAAACCTGCTACAAGGTCTTCCGCCGACCGGTGATTGATGAAATCACACCGCTGCTGGTGCAGAAACGCTTCGGTTTTGAACCCGAAATCACCGCCCGCGTCGCCCGCCGCCGACTCAGAATCTATGAGATCTCCGTGAGCTATTCCGGGCGAACCTATGCCGAAGGCAAAAAAATCGGCTGGAAGGACGGCTTTCAGGCCCTCTGGTGCATCGTACGCTACGGCCTGAAAGATTAAGACGTGCAGCCCCCTCTCCCCCTCCAGGGGAGAGCGACTGTCATTTTCGGAAGCGAAAGGGACACTGCTTTCGTAACCGTTCGCAGGGCGATGCGTTTTCCGAGGTCGGTTTTGGAGAAGGCATCCTGAAGGTACTGGTCGCACGGGACTTAGGGTTCTGCCTGGATAGAGATCCCGAAAAGCAGACTGGAAACTTGTGGGGACGGCTTGGGGGGATGCTGGGGGCTGGCCCCCAGCATCCCTCCAAACAGCTACCCCACAATCTTCCTCCGTTTTTCAATATCTCTCCACAGGCCAAACTCTGAGTCCCGTCTGACCAGCACACCACGAATGGACACGAATTTGCACGAATAAGCCCCATGGAACGCTCTGAAGCAAACTCACGGCAAACCTGCGGGACGATTCGTGAGGAGTCGTTCGAGAACACGGGCGGTGTCGGCGAGGTTGTGGAAGAGTTCATCGGGTGAGTGGGGATGCAGTTGTTGGGCGGAGTAGATGCCGGTGGCGACGGCGGCGGCTTTGGCGCCGATGGCTCTGGCACAGCGGATGTCGGCGGGAGTATCGCCGATGACCCATGCAGCGTTTCCGGAGACGTCTTTTTGCAGGGTGGTGCGGACATGTGCCAGAGCATCGCGGGCGACGTCGTCACGTTCCGGGTGATGATCGCCGTAGGCGCCGCCGGTAAAAAAGTGGTCGATTTCAAAGTGCCGCAGTTTCATCCATGCGCCTTCGGCGTAGTTCCCGGTGAGCAGACTGAGGTGCACGCGGGGGTTGCGACTGAGCACATCGAGGAGTGGGCGGACACCGGGAAGAAGTCCTCCGGGAAGTTCGCGAAGACACTGTGGAAGCCGTTCAAGATACGCTCGCGTAAATCGCTGGCGTTGGTGGTCTGTGAGAGGGATGCCGCAGCGGGCGAAGACCTCGTTTTCGATTCCGCGGTCGGTACGTCCGGCCGTCTGCACGGCGTGAAAGGGTTCTGGAACGCGGAATTCTTCGCGCAGCGCCAGTTCCATGGCTTTTTGTCCGGCTCCTCCGGTGTGAAGCATCGTGCCGTCGATATCGAAAAACAGAACAAGATCGCTCATGACTTGCGTTCCAGCAGGGCCTGAAAGGCTCCGTCCGCAGGGGCACCAGGTTTGTGGAGGATTTCCTGGGTGAGTTGAAAATCCGGGAGCCGATCGAGGGCTGTGCGGACGAGCAGGGAGTTTTCTTCGGGTTCGAGGCTGCAGGTACTGTAGACGAGGCGACCTCCGCGGCGAACGCGGCTGGCGGCTGTGAGCAGCAGTCGCAGCTGGAGTGCCGTAAGTTCCTGAAGGGAGGCTGTCTCAAAACGCCAGCGGGCTTCGGGGCGTCGATGGAGAACGCCGGTGTTGGAACAGGGGACATCGACGAGTGCTGCGTCGAATGGGCCGGCCGGGAGTCCTTCGCCGCTGCGATCGATCAGGTGCCGTTCGATGCTGGCGAGCCCGAGTCGCTGCTGGTTCTGAGACACGCGGTCGAGTCGGGGGCGGGAGACATCGCAGGCGACGATGCGTGCCTGATCGAGGCTGAGTTCTGCGAGGTGTGTGGTTTTGCCGCCGGGGGCGGAACAGAGATCGAGAATGGATTCACCGGGGCGTGGGTTGAGCAGTTGAGAGGCGGCCTGCGCGGCTTCATCCTGAATGCTCCACCAGCCTTCTGAAAAACCAGGGAGTCGTTCCGGGGCGCCGGCGTGCGGCACGTGCAGACTGGATTCGAGTTGTCCTGGTTCGCAGGAAAAACCGGCGGCAATGAGAGTCTGCTGGAGTTGGCTTCGCGTGGTGCGGAGTGAGTTGACGCGGAGTGTTGTGCGGGGTGGTTCATTGAAGAAGAAGCCGGCGGAAATGCAGTCGGTGGCGTTGAGTTGTCGCACCCAGCGCCGGGCGAGTGCCGACGGCAGCGAGAAGGCATCAGCGAACCATTCGTCGGGGGACAGCTGCGGGTCGGGGAGGACAGGAGTGTTGAAATGAATCCAGCGTCCGGCTTCGGCGGGCACGGTGGCAGCGGATGGCTTTTCTGCCGGGTGTTCCAGCTGAAGTCGGCCGAGGCTGCGAAGGATTCCATTGACGAACCCGGTCCAGCGATCGCGCTGGAGGGCGCGGCAGAGTTCGACGGAGGAACTTACGGCGGCATGCGGTGGCGTGCGTGCGAAGAAGAGCTGGAACACGCCCATCCGAAGAATCTGCCAGAGTTCCGGTTCGGTCTGCTGGCGGGGGCGTGTGAGCACATTTGCGATGAGGCAGTCCAGAGTGCGACGACGGCGAACAACACCGGAGGCGATGTCAACGGCAAGCGCCCGTTCGGCAGGCGGCAGGTGGTGGCAGTGAGCGAGCTGGGTGAGCGTGTCCTGGAGAAAGCGGTCGGTACGTTCGGACTCCTGGAGCGCGGCCCACGCGAGCACTCGACCATTTGCGAAGGGCACGGGGGCGAGCAGTTCGGGGGGGGGATCGTGGTGTTGAGCGGTCGATGGGGCGGGCGAGCGATTCTGGCTGCGGCGATGATTGCTGCGGCTGGGAGTCGGATTCCAGGCGTGATTCATGCCAGTTCCCCGCTGCAAAGCCGTTGCAGGTCGCGAAAATAGTCCGGATAGGTTTTGGCCGTGCATCCGGGGTCGAGGATTGTGATGCCTGGGGTTTTGAGCCCCAGCAGCGAGAAGCTCATGGCCATCCGGTGGTCGTCGTAGGTCTGAATGCTGCAGGGCTGCGGGGTTCCGGGGTGGATGGTGAGTCCGTCGGCATGTTCTTCCGCCCGAATTCCGGCTCGGCGGAGTTCTGTGGCCACGGCGGCGATGCGATCGGTTTCCTTGTGTCGCATGTGGTCGACGTTGCGAATGCGGGTGGGGGAGGACGCGAAGACGGCAACAGCGGCCAGCGTCTGGGCGGTGTCGCTGACAGCGTTCATGTCGATGTCAATCCCGTGCAGGGGGCGTCCGTGAACGGTAATGCGATCGGGCTGCCAGTCGACTTCACAGCCCATGCGTGCGAGGGCATCGACAAAGGCGACATCGCCCTGAAGTGAGCCGCGGTGCAGTCCGGTGACTGTGATGCAGCCGGCCGTCACAGCCGCAGCTGCAAAAAAGTAGCTGGCTGCGGAGGCATCCGGTTCGATGTCGTAGTGGCGTCCCTGCAGCGGCTGCGGGGCAATGTGAAATGTTGACAGATCGGCAGGAGCGTTGACGACCGCGCCGAAGTCACGGAGCATCTGGAGTGTCATTGTAACATAAGGCTGTGAGACGAGTTCTCCGGAGACGCTGAGCGTCACAGGTTCGGGGCAGGCAGGAGCGGCCATCAGGAGGCTGCTGAGGAACTGGCTGCTGATGTTGCCGTTGACGGACGCGGAGCCACCGCGAAGTTGTCCGGCAGTTCCGTCGATGGAGACGGGCGGGCAGAGGCTGCCGGGGTTGTCGAACGCGATGCTGGCTCCGAGCTGCTGCAGCGTGTGGACGAGATCGCCGATGGGGCGCTGACGCATGCGTTCGACGCCATCGAGGCGATAGTGCCCATGGCCGAGTGCGCAGACGGAGGTGAGAAAGCGAATGCTGGTGCCACTGTTTTCCAGCCACAGATTGGCAGTTGCGGCGGGAATCCGGCCGGCCTGTCCGACCACGGTGCAGCGACAGGCGGGGAGATCCTGATCGACGGAGAATCCGAGCCTGCGGAGGCTTTCGACCATGACACGGGTGTCCTGGCTGTCGAGCACTCCGGTGAGGCGAGAGGGGCCGCTGGCGAGTGCCGCAAGGACAAGTGCGCGGTTGGTAATGCTTTTGGAGCCCGGTGGCCGGATGGTTCCGTGGAGCGGTTGGGGGGCGGGCGTGATGGTCACAGAAGACATGGGGTGATCCGTCAACAGATGCGGCCCGGCGATCCTGGGAAAGGAGAGCCGGGCCGCGTGATGGGGAGGGCTGTCTGGCCCTGGAGTCAGACTTCTTTTGAGGAGATCCAGCTCATCATGCGGCGGAGTTGTTTGCCGACTTTTTCGATGAGGTGTGAGCGTTCGCGGCGGCGGGTGGCGAGGAAGGAAGCCTGGCCGGCCCGGTTCTCGAGGAGCCAGTCGCGGGCGAACTGACCGGACTGAATTTCGCCGAGGATTTTTCGCATTTCGGCGCGGGTCTGGTCCGTGATGATGCGGGGACCGCGGGTGTAGTCGCCGTATTCAGCGGTGTTGGAAACGCTGTACCGCATGTAATTGAGGCCACCCTGATAGAACAGGTCAACGATCAGTTTGAGTTCGTGCATGCACTCAAAATAGGCCATTTCGGGCTGGTAACCGGCTTCGACGAGCGTTTCGAAGGCGGCTTTGACGAGGGCGCTGACACCGCCGCAGAGAACCACCTGTTCACCGAACAGGTCCGTTTCGGTTTCTTCGGCGAACGTGGTTTCGATCACGCCACCGCGGGTTCCACCGATGCCCTTGGCATAGGCCAGAGCGAGGCTGCGGGAGGTTTCGGAGGCGCCTTCGCTGAGGGCGATGAGTGTGGGGACGCCACCGCCTTTTTCGTATTCGCTGCGAACCAGGTGTCCGGGGCCCTTGGGGGCGACGAGAGCGCAATCGACGCCTTTGGGAGGCTGAACCTGTCCGAAGTGGATATTGAAGCCGTGCGAGCACATCAGCAGGTTGCCGGGCTTGAGGTTGGCCCGGATGTCATTGCGATAGACGTCACCCTGCAGTTCGTCGGGGAGCAGGATATTGACGAGGTCGCCCTGAGCGGCCGCGTCGGCGGCGGAGACGGGCTTGAAGCCGTGGCTGACAGCGAGGTCGTAATTGGGGCCGCCGGGACGCTGGCCGACCACCACGGTGCAGCCGCTGTCACGCAGATTCTGTGCCTGGGCGTGACCCTGGCTGCCATAGCCGATAATGGCGATGGTCCTGCCCTTGAGGTGACTGAGATCGGCATCGTCGTCGTAGTAAACCTTGACCGCCATTCTGAGGAATCCTGTGTGTGGGAATATGGGAGAAGGTGGAATACCTGCTTGAAACGGACCTGAATTGAAACTTGCGGGGGGAGAGAAAACAAGCGAGCGGCTGAAATGGCCCCTGTGATGCTCAAAAAAATGCAAAAGTGTCCGTAAAGCCGGGAAAATCGTCTCAGAAACCGGGAATCCACATGTCTGCAGCAGAATCTGCCGCTCCCGGAACACCCCGCCAGCCACCAGCTGGAAGCCGGTCACAACCGCCACGAAGCAAAAAGTCAGAAAGGCTTATCCAGCCGGCACGACCGGTCCGATGAACATGGCGTGTCTTTCTGCCGCGCCTTCATGCCAGGTCTTCTTCAGGCAGCGAACCGGTGCGTCAGCAGGGCCGGTGACTGATGGAATTCCAACGCTGGCGTTCACAGGGGGCAGTCAGCGTCTGTGTATTCAATTTGTGAACTACCGGGACGGTTTCCCAGCAGAACGAGCGCGGTCCGGAACGGAAGGTACCTCACGGAGGAGAGCTTTCATGCGAAAGTACGGTAAGTGGGTTCTCGTGCTGGGAGTCATGTCGGCCTGCCCGACCGATGCCAGCGCGGACGGGTTTCTGTCGCGGATGAAACCGCGGCTCCCGTTTTCTGAAGCGTCTGACCAGGAGCGAAATCAGCAGCAGGCGAACGATGTCATCGGCGCCATGCGGAAAGCTCAGGTGCAGGGTGAAAGCATTCAGGTGCAGGTCACTGACGGCGTAGCCGTGATCTCCGGCACTGTGACCGATCCCGCACAGCGGTCTCTTGCACAGCGCGCTGCCGGGACTGTTCCAGGCATCACCCGCGTGCAGAATGACATTAAATATGTACCGCCAGGTGGCGGACAGCTGCAGCCTGCCGGAGCCACTTCGACGCAGGCTCAGGCAGCCCCCGTGACCCGTGCGGCAGGTGCTGACACCGCTGCGAGTGGTCGCCAGATCCAGCAGGTTGCCGGAGTTGCATCTCCCGGTCCCATGCCAGCTCGCCCAGCCCCGGCAACACAGCCAGCCGTACCTCCGGCGAAAGCTGCAGCACCGAAGTCGAGCAACGATACCGCCGTTGCTCGTCACGTGGCTCAGTCTCTCGCTGACGCCGGCCTGCTCAATTATGACATTGAAGTCCGCTGCACCAACGGTGTGGCGACGCTCATCGGACAGGTTGATTCACCCGCTCAGCGTCAGGCCGCTGCTCAGGCTGCCTCCTCTGTGCCGGGTGTGAGTGCCGTTCACAACGGGCTGTCTGTCGCAAAGAACGTGGCTCAGGTCTCGGCTCCAGTCGCCAGCCGGACTCCAGCCATGCAGCCCGCTCCGATGCCCATGCAGATGGCTCAGATGCAGATGCCCATGCAGGGTGGCGCTATGCCGATGCAGGCTGGCCCGGGGATGATGCCGCCGACGGCTGTCGGGTATGCTCCGACGTCCTACAATCATCCGCATCTTCCTCCGTACGCATGGCCGTCTTACGCCCAGTACCCGAACTCGGCCGCTGTAACGTATCCCACGCAGTACAGTGCGAGTGCCTGGCCGTACATCGGTCCATTCTATCCGTATCCGCAGGTTCCCATGGGCTGGCGCGAAGTGTCGCTGGAATGGGACGACGGTTACTGGCAGCTGAATTTCAACAAGGAAAAAGACAAGTGGTACTGGGTGTTGAATCCGTCGAACTGGTAACGCCTCGGATTGAGCAGACCTGAAACCGCAACAGACTGGCGAGCCCTGCAGGAGCAATCCTTCAGGGCTCGCTTCATTTTCAGAGTGCTGCGAGAAGCATGTCAAGTTCGGCGGGGGTGAAGAACAGGTCCAGAACAGACGGACGCGGGGGGGCTGGGGCCACGGGCAGGTTTGAATGATTGACGGGGAACGTGTGTCCGGAGCCTGCTGGCTGTCGGGTCTGAGACTTCTTCAGGGAGTGGCGTTCGGCAGGCTGGGTGGCCGTGGGAGAAATGGAAGCAGGCTGGCCGTCGGGCGATGACAAACGCAGCCGCTGTGGCAGGAAGGCCGGGCCGACGGGCACAGCGTCATCTGCGGGAACCGCCGTTTCGTAGCCGTCCAGCGCGGACTCTGTTGCCGGTGGCGGCGGGTCGGCAAGTCCCTGAACGTTGATATTGCCTGCGGCGAGTGCGAACGAGCTGGCGAGGACCGGTGCGGCAGCAGTTCGCCCGTCACTGTAGCGATAGACGCGATCAGTCCCGGCGTCAGCAATCCAGATATCCATGGATCCATTGCCCGGATCGAGCGTGATGCCGGTTGGGCTGGAATTGGTGCTGTCGAGCGGCCACGAAATGAAACCGCTGGTGCCCCCGGATGCCGTCAGAGTGTAACGATAGACGCGGTCCGCGGATGAATCGTTCACGATCCAGAGATACTGCTGGCCGCCTTGGCTTCCAAAGACCATATCGGTTGCATCAGCATTGCGGAAATTCACGAGCCAGCTGGTGGTGGCAGTCTGAGAGCCGGAGAGTCTTGAGGCACCGTTGAGGTAGTAGTAAACGCGGTCGCTGAGTCTGTCGAGAATCCAGATGTGCGTCCCGTCGGTCGCAATTCCCTGAACGTCTGAAACGCTGTAGGGAAAGCTGGCCGTCCAGGATCCCAGCAGATTACCGGAGGTGTCAAGGACGGAGACTCGACGACTGGCATCGACGACCCAGAGGCGGTCGGCAGCCGCCGTCACGGCGACTCCACGTGAAGCGGTATTCTCAATTCCGATCGGATAATCTTCGATCAGTTCCCCCCCCCTGTCGTACTCAAACATCCTGTCGACAGGTCCGTCGTCGACCGCAAAGAATTTCGTAGGGGGAAGCGGATCATCATCCAGATTCAGGAGTGAAAAGTCGCTCGGGTCGCGGCCGTGGTAGAGCGGGTCTGAAGAGACGGCAGAGCCAATGGTGATGCCGTAGCCGATATTTCCATCCCTGATCGCATCGTCGACACCGGTGACCACCACGGTTTGCAGCTGATTCCAGTCTGCCGGAGAGAAGACGAGTGCAGACTGAGAGACGCGGCCTTCGGTGGTGTCGGTGGAGCTGACAGCGATCGTGACAGGTGCCAGAGGCTGCGAAGTGAGCCTGACAGTGAAGCTGACACTGGCCCCGGACTCGGTGGTGAAGGATCCGGACAGGGCAGAGATGCTGATGCCGGCAGTGTCATCATCCACGTTCATAAAGGATGCATCAGCAGGGTTCAAGCCGTTGTACTGGGGATCTGTGGAGACGGCAGGGCCGGTGATCACCTGCCACGGCCTGTCCCCATCGTCCACCCAGTCGTCAACACCGGTGACAGTGATCGTCTGCGGGATATTCCAGTTGTCAGGGGAAAAGCTGACCGAGTTCGTGGAGACGAAGCCCTCGGAGCTGGCCGAGACGGAAAGCGGGATCGTGACGGAGTGTGACGGCTGGCTGGTGAGGACAATTGAGAAGGATGAGGAACCGCCAGCTTCGGTCGTCACAGCACCGTCAGCAGCAGGGATGATAAATCCCGGAGCGATATCGGCGTTCAGAAACGCCACGATTCGCCGCAGAAATTCCGCCTGATTATTCGGCTGCGGATCCGTGGCACTGATGCTCTCGAACGGGAGCGAAGAAAAGACCATGCCAAATCCGCCGGCAGCGTAGTTCCCGTGGTAGCTGATACCGGTCCACACGGGAGTTACTGAGGACTGATTATGGAACAGGAGTCCCTGAGCACCGGGAACGGGTTCCACTGCATCCACCAGCAGAAACGGATAACCGCCGGGCACAGAAATCGGCAGCGCCAGTCCACTGGTGATCTGGCTGCCGGGAACCCCGGTTTCCGTGTGGGCGCCGTCGATGGCGTCATCCACATAGCTGGCAATCTTCAGAAAGTTCTGCCGGAAGTCTGCGGAAACTCCGTTGTACAGGATGTCCTGTCCGGAGACGTAGATGCGTCCGCCAGCACTGAGGTAGGCGGCGATGGCGGATTGCTCGGCGGGCGATAGACCAGCGTCGGGAGCTTCAAAATCGGAGCCGGTATTCCAGATGACAAGCGGGTAGTTGGAAAGGTTGGCGGCAGCGGGAAGCCTGGAACCGGAAAACACATTCCATTCGTCGAAGGCGAGGGCGTTGGCATTGAGTGCGGAGCGGAAGTGGATTTCGTGGCTGGCGTTCTGATCATCATCGATGAACAGAATCGGAGCTGCCAGCTGAGTGCTGAAGGTGCGGACGTCCGACAACCGGGTGTTGCCCGACAGATCTGTGACTTCGATTTGACAGAAATAGCCGGCTGCAGCATCGAGCGCGTGCAGGATGGTGCTCCGGGACAGCGCCGGTGCAGCAATGCTGACCGCGCGGTCCAGGGCTTCGGCGGATCGTCCAAAGCGGATGGTCGCCGAAGCCGGCTCGCTGGTGTTCCAGGCCAGAGCGGCTGTTGACCCCGTGCTGCTGATGGAGATGCCGGAGATTGTCGGGGGAAGCGCATCAATCAGAGCGGTGTCAGAAACTGAGAGTTGTGGCAGTGACGCCGTTACCTGGTCTCCGTGCGACACCTGGAGGAGATTGTCGGAGACGGCAGGGCCTGCAGACAGCCCCAGTGTGCCCTGAAAAATCCCGGTGGCATTGCCGGTTTCCGTTAATGTGACATCCAGTCCTGCCGTCTCTGTTGTGCTTTGAACCCGCACCGTGAGCGTGTCACGGACCTGACTGTTTGCATTGCCACCAGCACTGGTGACAGTGATTGTGATGGTCTGAGCTGGCCCGTAGATGTCCCGATCCAGCTCGATGTTCGTCGAACGACGGAGCGTTTCAGGGACATTCAGTCGACCGCCGGTCGCGGTTTTTCCGGCGAGGGATGGAGTTGGCGTTGCGCCACTGAGCAGGGCTGAGCGGATCAAGGCGGCCGGCACACGACCAGGCATCGCCGCGGCCAGCAACGCGATCGCTCCGGTGACATGCGGGGCAGCCATGGATGTCCCGTTGCGGCTTCCGTAGCCATCCGGTACGGTGGAGATAATTCCTTCGCCCGGAGCAGCAAGGTCGACTTTCGTTGCTCCGAAATTGGAAAAGGAAGCAAGAGTGCCCGTGGATGTGATGGCGGCCACCGAGATCACCGCATCATAGCTGGCTGCAGCCATCGCGGCCGTGCGTTCCAGCGTATTGTAGTTGGCCGGATAACTGGCCACAGCGTCATTGTTGGACGTGGCGTTTCCGGCAGCGGCCACAAACAGAATATCCTGATTCGCTCCACGAATAATCGCCTCGTGCAGGAGTCGTGAGTAGACACCGCCCCCCCACGAATTGTTGCTGGCCACGATGTTCAGCCCATGGCGAATCTTGAGGTTTGTGAGGTAATCAATGGCCCTGATCGCATTTGCTGTGGTGCCGCCGGAGGAGCCCATGAATTTCAGCGAGATCATCGACACGTCCCAGCTGACGCCAGCTACGCCCAAACCGTTGCCACCCTCCGCCCCAATCGTGCCTGCAACATGAGTTCCGTGGCTGTCGATCGGGCCATCGTAGACGGAATTGTCGTTGTTGACAAAGTCCCAGCCATGAATGTCGTCGATGTAGCCGTTGCCGTCGTTGTCAATCCCGTCACCCGGCGTTTCAAAGGGGTTCACCCAGATGTTGTTTCGCAGGTCAGGATGAGTCGTCTGGATGCCCTGATCAATCACCCCGACGATCACACTGGAAGAACCCGTCACCCCGTTGTTCCAGACCTGTTCCGCCTGACTGCCCCACTCATTTGTCGTCCCCGTTGGCCCCGCGGACACAGGACTGTCACTGCTGTACATTCCCCACAGGCCACCACTGGTGTATTGAGGGTCATCACTCACTGCCATGCTCTGATAAATCCAGTTTGGCTCCACGACACTGACGCGAGGATCTGCCTGCAATGCAGCGACCGCCGCTTCCACGCTCTGCCCCGCACTCAACCGCAGACGCTCAATCCGCCCCGCTCCCAAAGACCGCATCAGCGGTGTTTCGATCGTCTCCACCACGTTCCCCGGCAGAGACAATGACTGAGGCCCCGATGGAAAAAACTGCGTCTGAAAGTCCGGCTTCCATTGCACCAGCACCTCGCCCGGTACGTAACCGGAATGTCCCGACACGCCGGGGGAAAGAGGTCCCGCGGTGGCCGCCAGCAACAGTCGGGATTCCAGTGACTCTGTCAGAAAATGAGACCGAAAAGAAGTTCTTCCACGTCGGCGGAGCAGGGGGCGAGGACTCATTGCCGTCTCCTGATTCTCATTGGCGATAATTGCCTGATGCGGAAAATGCCTGCACGTTGTGCAAATCTCCCATTTACCGCTCGCCACCCAAACTAGAAGGGACCGACAGCAGAATCCCGAGATTTTTCCAGGGATTCGATTGTTTTTTATGAAAAAGGGTAAACCCGCACTTGACACGCCCATAGTAGACTTTTCGAAATCTGTACAGTTTTCCCAGTCGGCAAAGTCAATGCGTCACCCGGGCGGAGAATCAACCGATCGGAATCGAGCTAATAACGGTATGCATCTATACAGCCCGTCCTCGCAAGGCCCACGTGTCCCCGCGCAAAACATGCAAAACACCCCACCCGAGCCGCGCCCGTGAGGAAGCGGGCTACCACAGCACGGGCTGCGTTTCGAAGTGAGAAGTGAGACGTGGGAAATGGCGGAGGCGTGCGGGGGATGTCAATCCCCCGGTAACGCGCTGCTGAGCCGTCGGACCGGAGTCCGCGGGCGCATGAAGAAAATCGAGAGTCGACTCTCGACTCTCGACTTTCCACTCACCTCACCGCAATACGTCATCGGGTTCGTCC
>JBJTOM010000158.1:0-15072 GCA_046074585.1 Planctomycetota bacterium
TTCAGTGTTCGGTGTTCGGTGTTCGGTGTTCGGTGTTCGGTGTTCGGTGGCTGACGGCTGACGGCTGACGGCTGACGGCTGATGGCTGATGGCTGACGGCTGACGGCTGATGGCTATTTGCCGGGCTGGTCGCGTTTTTTCTTGAGTGCGAGGAGTCGGGAGGTGGTGCCGGCGTCTTCGGTGGGTGGAGTGGCTGATGTGGAGCTGGAAGCTGGGGGTGTGGGGGAGGCGTTGGGGGACGTGGCGTTGTCGGTGCTGTTTGAGGAGGGGGGAGTGTTGAGCCAGGCGGGAGGTTTTTGGGGCGTGGCGGGACGAGGGGTGTCTGGGGTGTCGGATTTGTTTTCGCCGCGCAGGCTGGCGAGTGTGGAACGGACTTCTCCGGTACGTTGCAGGAGTGTGCCGAGTGTTTTTCCGGAGCTGCGTTTTTCGCGGGTGAACAGGCGTCTGATCCAGGCCCCGTCGAGCTGAACGCGGCGGACGGCGACATCCAGAGGAATGAGGAAGGCGATGAGCATGAGGTACCAGTCGAAGATGGGTCGGCTGCTGCGTCTGGGCTGTCGTTCGCCGTAGAGCTGCCGGGCGACGGTGGCGGCATCGGCGTCGATATCGAGTTCCTTTCCGCCTGTGGATTCGGCGATTTCGCGCAGGGCGAGCGGATTTGCGCGGAAGCGGAGGTATTCGGGGGAGTAGGAGACGATGAAGCCGGCGTTCGCGGATTCTTCGCGTGTTCCGTCGGTGGCCGAGACCATCACCTGATAACGGCCTTCTCCCTGGAGTGCGAGCGTGGTCTGGTAGCGCCGGGGAGCGATCTGGCGGACGGGCTGCGATTTTTCGAAATCGCCAGGACCTTTGACGGAGACATTTACATCGAGCAGTGTTTCTTCGGGGTGGAAGTCTTCAACCACAACCACTCCGTCATTGCCGTTGACATAGGTGTACACGCGGAGGAATTGTTCGCGACGGCTGCGTGCGATGCGGGTCACGATTTGATTTGCGAGCTGCTGGAACTGGTCCCACTGGACGTAGTCGCGGCCCCAGCGTTCGGTGAAGTCGGATGTCCATGCCGCGGTGGCTCCCAGTCCATACCGCCAGACGGCAAGGATGGGGTCGGGGTCTTCTTCACCGGCCGCTTTTTCGGAATCTGTGAGCGGTGCGGAGAGGAGGATGGAAGCGCGTGGGTCTTCTTTGGGTGAGGTAAGCACATAACCGTGCAGCTGGGGGGATTGAGTGATGCCGCGAAGCATGGGGTCGGTGCCGATGAGCTGTGGAGTGAAGCTGCGGGTCTGGATCTGTGAGCGACGGAGTGTTTTGGCTTCCTTGACAAAGATCGACGGAAGTTCTGCCGGGTCTGACGGGACGTAGAGTCGACCTTTGGTGATGCTGGCGATATCGGCCATCAGCTGAGTATCCCCGTTGTGGGGGAAGACGGCGACGGTGGAGACGGAAATCTGACTGTCGACGAATTTCTGGAGCAATTGGGGAGAAGGAGCCTGGGGGTCACCGTCGGAGATGATGATCATGTGTTTGGATGCGGCATCGGATGCGGCGAGTGAGTCATAGCCGAGCTGCATGGTTGTGGAGAAGGTGCCCATATCACCGATTTGAGCGTTGTTGATCTGAGGAACCATGGTGGCATATTCGGAAGCTGGCGTGAGATCGAAGATCCAGCCATCGCCGCTGGCTGTCTGCGCGAGCACTCCGACGAGATCTTCGGGGTTGAGTACCTGGATGGCGCGTTTGGTGATGCGTTTGGCCCAGGCATTCCCTGACGCAAATTCGCAGGTGTGCAGAATGATGGCGACAGCACCTTTGGGAAGAATTTTCTTGTTGGTGATTTCGAGCGAAATCGGGAGCGCGGTGGCGATGGGGGACCCCTGCCAGCCACCTGGTCCGAAACTATTGGGACCACCAACCATGAGAAAGCCGATGCCAAGATCCCGGATGGCATCGTGCACCGCCTGGATTTGCGTGGCGAGGAGGGCGTCGGCGGGGACGTCGGCGAAAATGATGGCGTCGTAGGGCATGAGTTGCAGGGGGTCGAAGGGAAGTTCGCCGGCCGTGATCACTTCGACCTGTCGCTCGGCCTGTTTCAGTGCCAGTTCAAGAAAGCGGATCTCTTCGCGGGAACTGCTGGTGTCGGTGACAAGCAGGATGCGGCCGGGGCCGTCGAGATAGATGTAGTTGCGAACTTCGTTGTTTTCGTTGCGGCTGTCTGAGCCGGGGGCGGGTTCGATCCGCGCGGAGTATTCGTAGTAGCCGGGCTGATCCACCTTGAGTGGAATGGAGAACCGCGTCTTGCCGGCGGGGAAGGTGATTTGTTCGCGGGACACCACGGTGTCACCGTCGCTGAACACGAGTGTGCCGGAGGAGGGTTTGAGGGAATTGAGGACGACAGAGGCTTCGTAGGTTTCGCCGAGGCGGACGAGTCGCGGGAGGTCGAGTCGTTCCAGGAGGACTTCGGAGTCGTACTGGTAATCCATGGGAACGACACTGACTTCAATGCCGCGGGACTGCAGGTCGTCGACCACTTCGCGCAACTGACCGACCGTTTCCGTACCGTCGCTGACGAGCACGATGCGGCCGAGATTGTCTTCGGGGAGCATGGCAGCGCTGAGTGCCAGCGACTGTTCGAGGTTGGTGGCATCAGCACTGACCTGGGAGTTGATAAAGCGTTCGAACGGGAAGGTGGAACGCGGCGGATACTCGACGGCGGGAGTCCGTCCGAAGACCACCAGCCCGGCTTCATCCGCCGCTGGTTTTTCGGCCGCTGTCTGTGCAACGAATTCGAGCGCTTCGTTGCGCCAGGGGCGAACGGAATCCGAAACATCCACATTATAAACCACCGACACGCGGTCACTGGTGCGTACTGCACGAGGTTCGGCCAGCACAAGTATGAGCAGTCCGAAAATGAGCAGTCGAATGAAGCCGGCCCAGGCACCACGGCCCGCAGGGAGCCCGGCGTGACCGGCCGCCTGCATCCACCAGATCCACGGAGCCAGAATCAGCAGGAGCAGCATCCAGGGACTGGAAAATTCCAGCTGGTGAACGAGTTCGGGCTGGGGAAAGGCAACGTTGAGACTGGTGAGGAAGGGAAGTCGCGGAAATCCCGGGGCGCTCCAGCGCTGCGGGCTGGCAGCTGTGAACACCGGCGTCGGAATGACAGCAAAGGCCACAAGTGCAAACAGGACGGCGAAGGTGACAAGTGGCCAGGTAGAGGCCAGCACAAGCGGACGGTGCGGGCGGGGAAACAGACGACGCAGAAATTGTCGAAGGGGACTCACGGCGTAAGCTCCACCAGACGATGGTTACCGGTATCGGCAACGAGTATACGGCCATCGGTGAGATATGTCAGGTCCCATGGCTGGTAGAATTCCTGTAAATTGCGCCCGGGACGTCCGAAGCGACCGATCACGCTGCCGTCCGGGTTGAGCAGTGTCAGGCGAGCCGCTTTGTTCTCGATGACGTAAATCCGCCCGTCCGCAGGAACTCGAAGATCATACGGATACGCCAGCGGTTCCGTTGTTGCCGGCAGGGCAATGATTCGCTGCAGCTGCCCGTCTTCACTGAACACCTGAATCCGGTCGTTAAATGCATCCACCACATACACCTCAGAATTGTGCAGCGCCAGTCCGCTGGGACGCTGGAACTGGCCAGGACCTGTCCCATGACTGCCGAACTGCAGCACAAACCGTCCCGAAACGTCGAACTTCTGCACCCGCTGATGGGCGCCGTATTCGCCGACGTAAAGGAAACCGGACGGATCCTGAGCAACCGCGACGGGGAAGACGAACTGGCCGGGTTCCCGTCCCTGAGTGCCAAACATGCTGTCTACGGCGCCGTCCGGAGTGAAGAACACCACGCGGTGATAGTGCGTGTCAGCCACCACAATCCGCCCGTCCTGCAGCTTCCAGACTCCTTCCGGTTTCCCAATCCGCGATTCAGGCATGTCCCAGCGTTGGCGGAGACTGCCATCGCTGTCGTAAACGAGCACTCGACCGGCATTGTCCAGCACGTAAACCGTGTTCTGATCGTCGGAATACAGCCCGCGTGGAGCGGGAAGGAAGCGTTCGGCCGACGGTATCTTCCAGACTCGCAACCCGGAAAAATACAGTTCCGGGGCATCCTGTGCCGCGTTACAGCCGGAAAGTCCGGCAAGGCCCCAGGTCGCCTGCAGCAGGCCCGTTGTCAATACCTGTCGCCGCGACATCAGTGGGCCGGAAACTGACAGACAACCGCTGTTCGTGTGCGGTTGAAGCATCACGCGCCCCCTTCAAGATGCAGCGTCACACCCGTACCAGGCTGCAGACAGCCCGCGGAGTGCTGATGGAGGACCGCAAGGGGTGGACCGGAGCCCGGCTGGAGCAGAGTTTCGGAATACAGGCCACAATGCTGAGCAGCCACCACGTGCAGTTCCGAAGCCACATCCGGCTGCAGCCGCATCCGGTGCGGACGAATGCAGGTGTTCGCGGGCAGGCCGACGGCGCTGTTCTGCAGGCGGGAGACTTCGGCAGGTGTCCACCAGTTGAGCGGTCCGAGGAAGCGTCCGAGGTCTGCAGTGGGGGGAGCCTCGTACAGGTCCCTTACCGGGCCACTGTAAGCAATTTCTCCCTGATGCAGACACACCGCCAGGCTGGCCTGACGCAATACGACGTCCGGCTCATGACAGGAAAAAATCAGCGAAATACCGGCTGCCAGAGCCAGCGCACGAATGGCATGCCAGAAGGCTGGCTTGCGTACAGGATCCACGTGAGAAAGAGGTTCGTCCATAATGAGCCATGCAGGGGCGGCGGCAAGCCCCCGCGCTGTGGCGAGCCGGGAGCATTCGCCGAGTGAGAGTTCGGAGGGACGTGCGTGCGCCAGATGTGACAGAGCGAACTGATCGAGAATTTCGTCTGCCGAATACGGAAAATCTGCCCGCAGCGATCCAGCCCCGGACTGCACCGACAGAAGATGCTGCCGGACGGTCAGATGCGGCCACAGACCGCCCGACTGAGGCACCCAGAAAAATGGCAGCCGCAACGCCGAACCAGCCGTGTCCCCCGGTCGCTGAATCCGACCCTGATCAGGCTGCTCGTAACCCACCAGCAGATTCAGGAGTGATGACTTTCCGGCACCCGAATAACCAATGACTGCCGTGGGACACTGCGGGAATGTCTGAGTAATCCGGTGGAGACGCCAGCGACCGTTTCCCCGAAGCGAAACTGATTCCAGCTGAAACATGGGCGACTTTGAGAAAGACAGGAGTGAAACCTGGAGATCCGGCTGATGTGCGCTGAATGCGGAATCGTACCACAGCAACGGCCGCGAAGACAGGGAAAAGCAGACCATTTGCTCCCCGGGACTCAGGTTTTCCGGGCGACCCGGTAACCAATGCCACGGACCGTTTCAATGACCTCACCGGGGTCACCGATTTTCTGCCGGAGTGCTCGCACATGAACGTCAATGGTGCGTTCCAGAGCCACCGCATTGACTCCGCGGGCGCATGTGAGCAGTTCGCTGCGGGTGAACGGGCGTCCGGGCTGGGCCAGCAGTGTCCAGAGAATCTCAAATTCAGTGGGCGTCAGATCCACCAGCTGTCCACGCATCGTGACCGATCGCCATGTGCGATTCATTTCGATCCCATGAAGCTCCAGCGCGCTGTGTCCATTCCGCGCCTGCGACGTCTCCTGCGGACGTGCCCGCAGCAGCATCTGAATTCGCTGCTGCAGGAGCGGCAGGCTGAAGGGACGGGTGAGGAAATCGTCAGCACCCATGTTGAAGGCGAGCGTCTGATCGAGCTCTGAAGTGCGGCTGGAAACGATCATCAGATCGGTGCGTGGCAGTCGCGGGTCCTGCTTGAGCACCTGGCAGAGCCTGAGGCCGTCGGCCGTCTGCAGCGACAGTTCCAGCAGAATGAGCTGTGGCTGCAGGTCGCAGGCCGTCTGCAGTGCGTGCACAAGCGAAGGTTCCCAGCGAAATTCGTAGCCGTTCGACGACAAACCCGTGACAGCAAGGCCGTACAGCTGCGAGTCCTCATCGATAATCAGGATACGCACAGCCATCAGCCCTGAAAGCTCCTCGGAATTCGCCCTCGTGTTTCCGGAAAACCCCGGATTTTGTGACCGAATGCTTAAGAAATTGTGAACAGCCGGCGCAGTCGCCTGGAATTCATGGTTTCTTAACCTGCGTTCTCGTGAGTCAGTCGGATTCGCATCCAGCGACCGGCAGCGAATCGGGCCCACATGAGCAGTCCTGTGAGGATGATATTGGCCGAGGCGGCCATCCAGAGGCTGCTGAGTGATGGTGCGGAGGAATGCACAACGCTCCACGCCGGCAGGACCATCACCAGCCAGCTGCAGGCGAGCGTCAGCAGCATGGGATAGACCGTATCGCCGGCGCCGCGAAGTGCCGACGAAAACACGACGGCGAGCGAATCGAAGAAGGAATAGACCGCGACGAACTGCAGGAGCAGACTGGCCTGAGCTGCGAGGGCTGTGATGCCACCGGCCCCCGTCTCGTGCTTATCAGCAAACAGGAAAAACGGATACAGCGACTGGTTGGGAAAAAGCACCAGCAGAATGCCCGTGCCCCCGGTCCAGAGCCCCCCGAGCAGCACAGCGTTGCGAACCGTTTGTCGGGCGTGATGCAGGTGGCCGCTGCCAACGTGGTGCCCGACCAGCGTTTGAATGGCAGTACCAAAGCCCAGGAGTGGCACAAAGATCAGACCATTGACACTGAAGGCCAGATTGGTAGCGGCCAGAGCAGTGCTGGAGAGCTTGCCGACAAGCATCAGGAAGGCGGTAAAGCCGGAGTTATCCACAAAGTAATGCAGACCGCTGGGAATGCCAAACTTCAGAAAGCGGCGAATGAGTGATGGGTCGAAGCGACATTCGCGGCCCAGAGGCAGACCACGGCGACGGGTTTCAGACAGCAGCAGGCCGACGTAAATCGCAAGTTCGCAGCAGCGGGCGGCGACGGTGGCCAGCGCCGCGCCGCGAATGCCCAGCGCAGGCAGGGGACCCATCCCGTAAATCAAAAAGTAATCCAGTCCAAAGTTCACGGCAACAGCCAGCAGGCTGACACACATCACCACTCCGGTACGCTGCTGACCACTGAAAAAGCAGCTGCAGGCAGCTGCCAGCAGCTGAATCAGATTGCCTGCACACAGCGTGTTGAAGTACTGCGCTTCAAACTCCGTCACATCCGGCGGATGCCCGGCCGCTGTGAGTGCACTGCGAGTGAAGGGCAGGCAGCACAGCAGCAGCAGACCGGCCACCAGTGCCAGCCAGATGGACTGCCAGAATGAAGCGAGCATGCGGTCCGGCTGCCTGGCGCCAGCAAACTGTGCAATAAAAGTGTTGGCGTAAAGCACCGTGCCCAGCGGAATGCAGACGACAGTCCAGTGCAGCAGGGAGGCTGGAGTGACGGCCGCCAGCGCCTGTTCGGAACAGCCGGCGAGCATCATGCGGTCGACGGAATTCATGAGTGCCTGGGAACCGGAACTGATCATCAGCGGCGCAGCCACCCGGAAGAGCTCCTGCATGGAGCCCGGTACAACGGACCGCGAGGAATCAGGCGGAAGCGATGGCGTGTCCGGTGACATGCGGAATCAGCTGCCGGTTGCGGTGTCGTGGTCCATCCGCGCCAATCGAGCGGCTGTGGACATGCGGATCAGAAGAATTCCCGCGCGCATGAGCCCAAGCGCCCCCGAAAGCACCACGGCTGCTTCGACAATCCGCGGTTCGGTGGAATTCATGGCCAGGCCCAGCGCCAGACGCAGGATAAATAATGAGCCACCGACAAGTCCCCAGCCGGCAAGTTCGCGAATCCAGAAGAACATCAGCGGAGAGCTCCGAGTGGGGTGGCCGTGACATGGCCGGAAAGTCTGTCCCCCGGATTCTCTCTGGTGCATCGGTAATGAGCAACAGACTGCGTCCCAAATCGGTTCGCTTCTGCTGAAAAAGTCGAGCACACTGCAGCCAACAGATGAGAATCCTGGTATCGTTTGACACCGGCAGGCGTTGCCTGCGTACACTGCGTTCGCCGGTCCCCATTTCTCGAATTTACGGATTCGGGAACCCGCTTTGCAGTGATCCCGTGACCTTCGCTGCGGTTGTGCTCGGACGCACACCTTCCGCGTGTTCGCTCACATCAGTCGCCGCACCATCCAGCCCGCACCATCCAGCCCGTGCCACCCGTTCAACCTGTGCCTTCAGGAGGTCGCTCCCGTGGACAATCAGTTTTCTCTCCGTCAGCATGGCATCTTTGTCCGGGATATCTGCCGCAATCTGTCTCCCGGAGGACTCTACGAAGAAGCAATTCGCCACGAACCCGGAACCAGCATTTCCGATACGGGGTGCCTGATAGCCTATTCCGGCGAAAAAACCGGGCGCTCGCCAAAGGACAAACGTGTGGTGCGGCACCCGGACTCCGAAAGCAGCGTCTGGTGGGGACCAGTCAATTTTCCGCTCGACGAATCCTCATTCTGCATCAATCGCGAGCGTGCTGTCGACTATTTAAATACGCGTTCAAGGATCTACTGCGTCGATGCCTTTGCCGGCTGGGACCCCGCCCAGCGTCTGCGTGTGCGAGTGATCTGTGCAAGGCCCTACCACGCACTGTTCATGCACAATATGCTCATCCGCCCAACTGATCAGGAACTTGAGCAGTTTGGGGAGCCGGATTTCGTAATTTACAATGCGGGCGCGTTTCCCGCCAATCGCTACACCACCGGGATGACGTCGCGGACGAGCGTGGACCTCAGCATCGAGCGGCGGGAAGTAGTGCTGCTGGGCACCGAATATGCCGGCGAAATGAAGAAAGCCGTCTTCACCTATATGAACTACGTGCTGCCTTCCCGCGGGATCCTCTCCATGCACTGCTCGGCCACCTGCGATCGCCAGACAGGCCAGTCCTCAGTGCTCTTCGGGCTCTCCGGAACCGGCAAAACCACCCTCTCAGCAGATCCTCGTCGCTATCTGATCGGCGACGATGAACACGGCTGGTCCGACACCGGCATCTTCAACATCGAAGGCGGCTGCTACGCCAAGGCCGTCTACCTCACTCGCGAAAGTGAACCGGAAATTTTCGAGGCCCTGCGGTTTGGCACCGTGCTCGAAAACGTCGTCTACGACAAAGCCCACCGCCACGTTGACTTCAACGATACCTCCATCACCCAGAACACTCGCGGTGCCTATCCCATCGAACACATGCGCAATGCCCGCATCCCCTGCGTCGCCGGTCATCCCACCGATATCATCTTCCTGACCTGTGACGCTTTCGGAGTGCTCCCACCCGTTGCCAGACTCACACCCGAGCAGGCGATGTACTATTTCATCAGCGGCTATACCGCCAAAGTGGCCGGCACAGAGATGGGTGTCAATGAACCGGAAGCTACGTTTTCTCCATGTTTCGGGGGCCCGTTTCTGGTCTGGCATCCCGGCGTCTATGCAAAACTGCTGGCAGAAAAAGTCCGAAAATTCGGCGCTCGCGTCTGGCTGGTCAATACCGGCTGGTCCGGGGGATCCTACGGTACCGGCAGTCGCATGCCCCTCCGCTTCACCCGCGCCGTCATCGACGCTATCCACTCCGGCACCCTCGCCACCGCTCCCATCGTACGCGATCCCATCATGGGGCTGGATGTTGTTTCAGCGTGTCCCGGTGTGCCCCACGAAATGCTCCAGCCAATGCTCTCCTGGCGCGATCCCGCCGCCTGCGAAACAGCCGCCCGCAAACTGGCAGAACGGTTCCGGAACAACTTTGAGAAATATGCCCCGGCAGTCGATCCCCAAATCATCGCCGCCGGACCACCCGCAAACAACTGACGCCCAAAGCCCCATCCCCCCTCGCCCCTGCTACGGGCGAGGGGAGCCGGATGTGCTCTTTGCCGGAAAGTCAACGCCATTGCGCTCACCCCCAATGGCGTTGAAGTTCTCTGGAATCCTCTGATCAGATGGGTGAAGACCCCGGAAGGGCGAGGCTGGGATGGTGAAACGGCGTGAGAATGGGAAAGCTGGAGTATTTTGTTCTACCTGTCAGTTGACGTCTCTTCCGCTGCCGGTTGTCGTCAGAACTGTTGGTCTCACGCAAAGGCGCAAAGACGCAAAGGAAGGACAGAAGGTTCAAATTTCAAACAATGCCAGCTTCGCGCCTTGGCGTTTTTGCGTGAGGTCAGAGTTGGTACAGCAAGATGCCCGCCACCGCGTCTGCATGAAATCCGACAGACGATCTCAAGTGTCCTTACCACCGTTTCACCATCCCAGCTTCGCCCTCCCGGCACCGCCTTCCGCCAGGAAGACAAGGCCATTGGGCTGCCCGCCAGCTTCCCGCCACCTGGCGACCCCAAAATCGCCCTCCGCTTTTCAACATCTCTCCACAGGCCAGACTCTGAGTCCCGTCTGACCAGCACTGCCCCAATTTTACGCGGTCGGCGGTGACTTCAGCAACGCACCCACAATCGTGCCTGGCTGCCCATCAAGCAGGCTGGCCGTCCCGTTCCCGCGACGGAAGGCGAGCTGTCCAGGATGAAGGCCCAGCAGGTGCAGCAGCGTGGCATGGTAGTCGTAATGATTGACAACGTCCGTCACCGCCTTGTGCCCGATTTCGTCCGTTGCCCCATGAATGCAGCCACCACGAAATCCGCCACCCGCCATCCACTGACTGAAACCATACGTATTGTGGTCACGCCCGATGTTCTTTTCGTTCTGAATCACCGGCAGTCGACCCATTTCACCGCCCCAGTGAACAATCGTGGAATCCAGCAGCCCACGCTGCCTGAGGTCCTGCACGAGCGCAGCGGCCGGGGGAATGGTGCGGGCGCAGACCGCCGGGAGCCCCTTCACAATGCCACCGTGATGATCCCATGTCTGATTCCCCGTGTGCAACTGCACAAAACGCACGCCACGTTCAACCAGCCGGCGAGCGATCAGGCAGCGCGTGCCGTAGTCGCGCGTTTCGTCGCGATCGAGTCCGTAGAGCTTTTGAGTGACCTGGGTTTCCTGCGCAATCTCAAGCGCCTCGCGGGCGGCCGTCTGCATCCCGGCCGCCAGCTCATAACTCTGCATCCGCGCACTCAGATCGCTCTCACCGGGGAATCGGTTGAGCTGTCGCTGGTTGAGTTCCGTGATGAACCGCAGCATCTGCGACTGAGGGACACCGGCCAGCTGCGGCGGTGGATCGAGATTGAGTATCCGCGGTTCCTGCGGACGCACCACAGTCCCCTGATAAATGGAAGGCAGCCACCCGTTCTGCCAGTTCTCAACGCCCAGCACCGGGAGCCCCGAAGGGTCCGTCAGCACCAGAAAACCCGGCAGACGAGAATTGCGGGACCCCAGCGCAAACGTCAGCCAGGCCCCCAGCGCCGGCCGACCAGAGAGCTGCCGCCCGGTATTGAGCGCATTAATGGACTCGCCATGATTGTTCACTCCGGTATGCATCGACCGAATCATGCACAGCTCATCCGCTACCGCACCCAGAGCCGCCGCCGGTTCGCTGAAGTCCATCCCACACTCACCATAACGCCGAAATCGCCACGGACACCCAAACAGCCGACTGCTGGCCTCACCGGCATTGTCATACTTAATCGCCCCCGTCCAGGTCTGCATGTGCAGGCGATTGAGCTCCGGTTTGGGATCAAACAGATCAATGTGACTGGGCCCACCCTGCATAAACATCGAAATCATCGCCGTCGCCACCGGTGCCGCAGCAGTCGCCTTGGGCTGAAGATTCCACACAACCGGCTCCAGCGCAGGCTTCGGAGGCTCTGCCAGAGCAGAACGCTGCCGAACCCACGCCGCTGCCACCCCCCCCAGACCAAACACCTGCTGCTGAACCCAATGACGGCGACTAAAATGCGACATGACTCTCTCCACAAACACTCGCGCTCACAAACTCATCCACGAAGAGCACTTCAAAACTCAGAAAACAAAACACAACCAGATTCCTCAGAACCCCAGCAGCGCCCCGCTGAGCTCAGAACCACGAATGCACACCAATCAACACGAATAAGCACAGCAGTTATCTGACTTCATTTCAACCACATCCCTCTGCGACTATTCGTGAAAATTCGTGCTGATTCGTGGTTCCAAACTACTCCACGTACAAAAATGAATTGCTGCAGAACATGGCATGGCAGAGTTTTCCAAGTGGAGTGCTTTCGTCACTGCTGGTGCCGCTGCTGGCGGCTTCGGTGAGGAAGCGAGTAGCGGATTGCAGGTCTGTATCGGTGGCCGACCGTCCGAAGATGGTCTTCCACGCAAGCTGGATCCGGGTGGCGGGGGCGTCACTGAGCTCCTGCAGCCGTTTGGCAAAGGCCTCAGCCTGCTGCGCCGGGAAGGGGTGATTGAGCATCAGCAGGGACTGCGAGGGAGACGTGGAGGCAGTACGGGCTTCACAGTTGGGAGTCATCCGCGGCAGATCGAACGGCTCCAGCACTCCCAGAGGCATGCTGCGGCGGGACTGGACGTAAAGACTCCGACGGAATTCGTCGCCGTTGAGTGATTCAACTTTGCCGGACGGGCGTCCGGCCGAGTCGCGAGTGTCAATCGCGATGACGAACTGGCCGATGTCGTCGGGACTGACCGGGGCAGGCTTGCCGTACATGCGGGGATTGAGCTGTCCGCTGATGGCCAGCAGTGAATCACGCACGGTTTCGGCCTCCAGTCTGCGGATGGACATGCGTCCCAGCAGTCGATTATCGGGGTCAATGACATCCAGTTCGGGGCGTCGGGCCACGGACTGCTGCCAGGCAGTGGATCGCAGAATCACTCGATGCAGATGCTTGAGCGACCAGTTGTGGTTCATGAACTCGGTGGCGAGCCAGTCAAGCAGCTCAGGGTGAGACGGGCGTTCTCCGCGAACCCCGAAATCGGCTGCCGTGGCGACCAGTCCGCGGCCGAAGTGATGCATCCAGACACGATTGACTAGGACGCGGGCGAGCAGCGGGTGGGTGCCGTCAGTGAGCTGCCTGGCGTAGGCCAGTCGGCGCCCGGAGGTGGGGAGCGCAGGATCGTCGGGGGGGATAGATCCGCCCCGCTGAAGAACAGCAAGTTCCCCAGGTTCCACAGCCTGTCGGGGCTGCTGATGGTCTCCGCGAAAAAACACCTGCGTCGCGGGAATTCGGCCGGGAATTTCCGTGGTGCACATGACGAAGTCATCAGCGGGGCGTCTGGACTTTGCCGCGGCCGTTGTTTCATCCCATTTTTTGTTGAATCCGGTGAGCCGATCGGGGAGGTAGAGGTAGACGGAGCCACGGTCGACATTGAGAAACGGGAATTCGCGGATGAGTGCCTGCTGTTCGGGGGAGCGTTTTGCTGCGGGCGTTTCCCGCACGGCTCTGGCTTCGGCATGCCGTTCGGCAGGCAGTTTCTGCAGCTCGCGCTCAAACGTGTCGCGCACGATCCCGTCCAGTTCTTCTGTGCGACGACGGCTGATGTCAGCCAGCTCTTTGTCGATATCGGCAGCAGCCTGTTGAGTTTCCGCAGACCAGAGTGACACAAGGCGGGCCGCAGGAGGCCGCCAGCTGGTGGTGTCAAACGCCGGCTCGAACACCGCTCGCAGACGATAATAGTCCTCCTGAGAAATCGGATCATACCGGTGCTGGTGACACTGAGCGCAGCCCACGGAGAGCCCCAGAAGAGATGTGCTCACGGTCCTGATCGTTTCAGCAATCACATCGTTGCGGGCGGTCGGCTGGTCCACGCCACCGTCCGCTGTCCCATCGGGCACCATCCTCAGAAAACCTGTGGCAGTGAGCAGATCAGACTGTTCGGGACTGAGGTTCTGCAGGGGTGGGGTGAGCAGTTCGTCGCCCGCCAACTGCTCGACGAGAAACTGATTCCAGGGTTTGTCGGCGTTGATGGAGCGGATCACGTAGTCCCGATACTTCCAGGCCCAGGGACGCTCGGGGTCCTTTTCGGTGTAGCCATCGCTGTCCGCATAGCCCGCGACATCCAGCCAGTGACGTGCCCAACGCTCCCCGTAGGCAGGGGAATTGAGCAGCGTGTCGATCACGGTGTTCCAGGCTTCCGGAGACGGGTCGGCAAGAAACTGTTCAATGGCGGCCGGAGTGGGCGGAAGCCCGGTGAGGTCGATCGTGATGCGTCGCAGGAGCGTTTCGCGGTCGGCGGCCGGCCCGAAGCTCAGCGATTGCCCGGCCAGCGTCTGCAGCAGAAAGGCATCAATGGGGCTGCGAACTGAACCGGACGGTGACACCTCGGGAACCACAGGCTGTGTGATGGGCTGGAAGGCCCAGTGTTGGCGGTCTTCGTCTGCGATGATGGCCCCCGCGGGAACACCTTCAGGTTCGGGACGCAGGGTTCTGGCGCCCATATCGATCCACCGGGCGAGCAGCTGCAGTTCGTCGGCGGTGACCTTCCTCTCGCCCGGTGGCATTTCTCCCGACTGAATCCGCTGATGCAGCAGACTGACTGTGTGTTGCCCGGGAATCATGGCCGGCCCCGAGTCACCGCCAGCCAGCAGTGTGCGGGCAAACCGAGCGTCCAGCTTTCCCCGGAGCTCTGTTTCTTCCCCGTGACAGTGCCAGCAGTGCGCTTTCAGGATCGGGCGGATGTGAGTTTCAAAGTGCAGCCGTTCGTCGGCAGAGGCCGGGCGGAGGCCGGAGATGGCCGCGAAAACCACAAGGGCAGCGAACACGGTGGCAGGCAGCAGGCTGGCAGGAAACGGCCGAAGCCGGAAAGGCAGGGCGACCATGGCGGGGTCCCTGAGAAGTGCGGGGAAGGGGGAAGGATGAACGGCAGGGATGAACGGAGAGCCGGAATGTACCAGCTGGCGTTGCAGCGGGAAACAACGAACTGCAGAAAACGGGAACAGAGTCACGAAGTGGCTGAGACCGGGATGACGCATCGATTCGACTCGCACCGGATTTCGTGTTTCGGACTCCACCCTGAACCATTGCCACGCTGAGCTCACAACCACAAATTGACACGAATCCACACGAATCAACACAGCAGTCATTTGACCTCGTTTCAACCCCATCCCCCTGCGACTATTCGTGAAAATTCGTGCTGAGTCGTGGTTCCCAACCCCTGCAGCGCCCCACCGAGCTCAGAACCACGAATGCACACGAATCAACAC
>JBJTOM010000159.1:0-3957 GCA_046074585.1 Planctomycetota bacterium
CGTCCGCTCCCGGTTCGCCGCTCTCTCAGGGCGCGACACCCGCCCCTGCCAACGCTTGAACGCACCTGCGCACCACGTTGCCTGGCCGTGGCTGAGAACTGCACTGACAGGCAGGATCAACGGGCGGGCCACGAAACCTTAGCTCCCTTGTGGCAGCGGTAAGTCAAATGCATGGACAAATATCGCTTCGTTAAACTAAACCAATGGAATTTCTGTTGACACGCACTGCATCCACGCTGCTCTCCAAAGCCGATCAGACCAGTCGGGCTCATAGCCACGGGGGATTTTTCTGTTGCCCGCGGGCAACCGTTTTTCTGATACTGCTGCTCCGAAACGGGTCATTGCGGGGGGGGGGCGGTGACAAATTGAGTGCAGAGTCGCCTGCATGACACCTCTTGAAACTGCCCAAGACCCGCACTGTTGTGTAGCACAGTCACCCATTCAAGCGGTATCTATTTTCGCTCCTTCAGGGATCGCTGGTGGGCGCTCCCGCCGAGTCGAATGAAGAACGTCGCCGGCGAACCTCGGCGCAGGTTGCGTTATCAATGGATCCCCGAGATTGATATTCACTCAGTGGCGGATTTGCAGTCAGCGTGCGGCGATCACTCGATTGGTTTCAGGAGCAGGGCCATCTACGGCATCGCTCCGCAAAATGGGTACAACTGCAATATTGCGTGCTCGGCCCAGTTCGACCGGAAGCCCGACTCCACCCCTGTGATCACGATGGCTGCGAAGCCACCCACAACCCCTAAAATGCACCACTCCGCAACCGACCTGCTGCTGCTCTTTCGACCGGAAAGTGCGCTTATTTTAAACTGGAACTGACATCCCCCGCACGCCAAAGGACGTTTTTTGTGTTCGTTCGGGCAGTGGGGCCTGACGACAGCGAGGGGATTGAAACACCCCAGTATGTCTGTTCTGGCACCGTTTCGCTGTCGCAGCCTCGCCCAGCCCGGCAGCCTTCTTTGCTGGAAGGACAAGGCACGTGGGCTGTTACCGTGCGGGAGTGGCTTTCAAAAAGGGGATGGGCCTGAGTTCAACGGTTTTGATGGTTTGCAGGTAGTCGAGCACTGGCTTTGCCTGGTCCGCTCCGACCTGAGCATGGAAGTGCAGGCTGAATCCGTGGGGGCCTTTGGCGTCGATCAGAGCCGGCTGCAGGGTGAGAAACGCCTGGACGACATCGAGTTGTCCGAGCATGGTTGCACAGAAGATATCGATACGGGCTCCCTGTGCCAGCAGAAATTCCACGATATCCCTGCGTCCCATGTGTGCGGCCCCGCCGAGTGCCGATTCGAAGTCTCCGCCACCCCAGTCGATGGAACCGTTGAGCAATGCGGGTTCGCGTTCGAAGAGTTTCCTGGTCATGTCCAGATCGGAATGGGCGAAGATCACGAAGTCCTGAAGCATCAGGCGACTGATTTGCTGCTTTTTCCAGGAGGCACGGAATTTCGGAGCGTCGTAGTCACGTTCGAAGGGGGCTTCGACGGGGCCGTCAGACGCTGGCTGCTGACCTTCTGCGGGGGTGGGAGCCGGGATTTGTGGCGGTGCGTCCTGGGCGCTGGCACGAGTGAGCCCTGAGGCACCGGCGACCACAGAGGCCCACGATACAAAGACTCTTCGATGCAGACGGTCACGACTCATGTGGGGCTCCCTTGAAAACATCCGGGGTTCAGAGGACTTCAGTCTGGCGCTGTATCAGGAGCGGAGGTTGCTGGCAATTCTGCGGAGAACAAATCCCGAGGGTTCTCAGGCGTTGTCCGCAGTCAATTTCGGGCTGAGCCAGCGCGGACTTCGATCCATTCGAGGAGCCGGTCGGCAACCGGGACATGGCAGGTCTGTTCCAGACCTTTCCAGCCGGGAACGGCATTGACTTCGATCACGACCGGCTGGAGATCTTCGCGGTGCATCAGATCGACACCGGCAAACACAGCCCCGGTGATCTCAGCTGCCCGGCGCGCCAGCTGCAGTTCCCTGGGCGTGGGATCCCAGGGCACCGCGGTGCCGTGCTGCGAAAGATTCGCGCGGAAGTCACCGGGGCCGGGAATTCGCTGCATCGCTCCCAGCAGCTGACCGTCAAGCAGCAGCAGTCGCAGATCATATCGGGGCCCGCTGAGAAACTGTTGCAGGTACAGCACAGCTCCGAGTCGTTCGAGAGTGCGGAAAGCGCGTTGAGCCAGTTCGCGATCGGTCAGACGCAGAATTCCGCGTCCCTCGGCGCCGAAGAGTGGTTTGACGACGACATCCCCGCCCAATTGATCCCAGGCAATCATCGCCGCCTCGGCCGATTCACAGACAACCGTATCCGGCACGGGGAGTCCGGCGAGGGCCAGTCGCTGGGTGGTGAGATATTTATCGACGGCGCATTCGAGTGATTTCGGAGAATTGATCACGGGAATTCCGGCGGCTTCCAGTCCTGCCAGCAGATCCATGCGGGCGACGACCTGTTCAAGCGTTCCCGGGGGCATGGTCCGAACGATCACGGCATCCACAGTCCGCAGATCATAACCACTGCACTCCCAGCAAAACCGTCCGCTGCGAACAGTGACCTGCAGAGACGTGAAATCGAGGAACAGTGGCTGATGCCCGCGTTTTTCTGCGGCATCTGCCAGAATTCGTGCGTAAGTGCTGCCTGTTGCGGCGAAGATTCCCAGACGCATGCGAGGACCTCATTCCTTTGGCCGGGCATCGATCTCGGCGTTGCGCCGGAGCCGCTGCAGACCGGTCACAATCACGCGATCCTCAGGCGCCAGTCCGCTGCGAATCACTCGAAACGCCCCCTGCAGAGGGCCGGGTTCGATATATCGCGCTTCCGCGACCGTCCGGCCATCCTTGGAGACCGCCAGAAACACAAACGGGCGTCCCTGATCGGAGGCGAGACTTTCTTCAGGGATGAGCAGTGCGGGGGCAGGCTGGCCGATGGGGTAGTGCAGACGCACAAACATGCCGGGTGAGAGCAGTCCCGATTCGTTGCTCACGGACGCTCTGGCGCGGAGTGTGCCGGTGGCGGAATCAATCTGGTTGTCGAGGAAGTCAACGACTCCTTCAATGCTGAATTCGGAGGAATCAGCGAGCGCGATGCGGACTTTGACGGGGGCCTTGAGCGGGGATTGAAGGAGCCCCTGCTGTTCGAGTCGGCGGAGGCGAAGCACGGTGCGTTCATCGAGATCAAAAAGCACATCCAGCTGCTCTGTGGGAACGATCACTGCAAGCAGTGTCTGGTCCTGGACCACCAGATTTCCCGGATCCACCTGACGCATCCCGATCACACCGGACAGCGGGGCCTTGACGGTGGTGAATTCCAGGTTGAGCTGCGCTGTCTGGTGGGAGGCGAGTGCGGCGGCGTGGGACGCCTGAGCCTCAGTGAGTTCAAAGCGGACAGCTTCGTATTCCTCTTCTGACATGGCGCGTTTGTCGAAGAGCGACCGCGCCCGCTGTTCCTGGCTTTCCAGTCGCTTTGCTCGTGCCTCGAACTGCCGTACAGCCGCGGCCGCACGCTGCTCTTCCGCCTGAAACGGGCGCGCGTCGATGCGGAAAAGCGTCTGGCCCGATTCGACCCGCCGCCCCTCCTCAAAACTGATCTCCTGCAGGTACCCGCTCACGCGAGACCTGAGTTCGATGCGTTCGATGGCTTCCAGCCGCCCGGTGAATTCTTCCTCTTCAGTCACCTCGCGCTGTTCCGGCAGCACGTGGAAGACGGTGAGTGGTTTGGGCGGGACGGCCGGGGGCGGAGCCTTTCGGCAGCCGCTCAGGGATGCCCACAGCGGCACCGTCATCAACAGCAGCAGCAGGGATAGCGAGCGACGCATGACGATTTCCGGGGTGGGGGGTGGAGCGTGTGGTGGGTGGTGGGTGGTGGGTGGTGGGCGGGGCAGGGTGCCGAGCCGCAGGACGGCAGTCCGCGGGCAACGGCGCTGCCACGGCATGCGTGTGTCGCTGGGGCGAAACGAAGAGTTGCCA
>JBJTOM010000160.1:0-18184 GCA_046074585.1 Planctomycetota bacterium
TTTTTTCACCGCGTCCTCGGCAATTCACGTTACCATATGCGGGTCGATTCGCCATGCGGGTCGATTCATCCGCCTCCCTCCCCACCTCCCGGAATCTCAGCCGCGCCGGAACCAGTCATGCCCATCGCTGAATCCCCCTGCCGCACCAATTATCCGCAGCCCTGCGTCCCCGGCTGGTTTGCCCTGTTCTCCCGTCTCGCCCCCGTGCTGCTGACAGCCGCCATCACAGCGGCTGCTCCTGTCGCTGCCCAGGCACCACAGGACCTCGATCCCGACGAAGCCATCCCAGGACTGGCACTCGAACTGCAGTCCGGACAGACAGTACTGCAGCAGTCTGTCATCCGCCCGGTGCTCCAGACCACCAGCGGTCGCCTCGATCCGCGACTCCATCCCGATTCGGCCGCCAGTTTCCGCGGTCAGCTGCTCGTTCGCAGCGGAGGACCCCATCGTTTCCACGTGCAGCTTTCAGGTCAGGTCACGATTGTGGTGGATGAGCAGACGCTGCTGGATGTTTCGGGTGAGGATCGATTTTTCAGCAGTGATCCCGTGATGCTCGGTGGCGACGAGCACAGCCTCCGGATTCGTTACCGCCCGCCGTCGTCCAGCGAAGGCCTGCTTCAGGTCTTCTGGTCAGCTCCCGATTTCACCCTCGAACCACTCCCCGCAGATGTGCTCAGCCGCTTTCCGGATTCCGCTGCGGAAATGGCCAGCCAGCACAGCTCCGCCGGACGCTTCACCGCAGATGCACTCCGCTGCGGG
This sequence comes from Planctomycetota bacterium, assembly GCA_046074585.1. Lineage (GTDB taxonomy): Bacteria > Planctomycetota > Planctomycetia > Planctomycetales > Planctomycetaceae > SXXK01. The sequence continues at coordinate 760 of JBJTOM010000160.1, forward strand.
GCCTGTCATGCCGGCTGGTCCGAAGGCCCGGTGGTCCCTGCCCCCAGCCTGACTGACACGCTCCCATGGCGCACGGACAACCAGCTGGCAGCACGACTGCTCAGGGGCACCCCGGATTCCGCGATGCCGCATTTCAATTTCACACCGGGCGAAACGGCCGATGCCATTGCATTCCTCAGATCCACGATCACCGAATCTGCACCGCAGCCAGCACTGCCGGCTGCTCCGGCATTCAAGCCCGGTGACGCTGCTGCCGGCGAAAAACTGCTCCTCACCACAGGCTGTGCCGCCTGTCATCTGATCGATCCCCAGGTCAAAGCCGGCATCGGCCCCTGGGGTGGTCCCGATCTGCGGGACGGCAGTGTCGGCCGCACCGCCGCATGGCTCCTCCAGTGGCTCAAAGACCCACAGTTGCTCAATCGCCATCAGCGTATGCCTGTGTTTGAATTCACAGATGACGAACGTCGACAGCTCGTCGCAGCACTGCTGGAACGACAGTCTGCAACGATGGCTGCCAAACCTTCGACAGCGGCCACCGCTGTCGCCCGGTCTTCCGGTCCTGACGAGGTTGCATTGCCGCAGGGAGACGTGCAGCGTGGCCGAACACTCGTCCAGGCCGCCGGCTGTGCCGCCTGTCATCACATCAACGGCATCAACTCCCCGCCGCTGCGCCCCTTTCAGAAATGGCCGGCCAGCGGAAGTCGCATCCCCTGCTTCGACAATGCAGTCAGCACCGCTGCCGGCAGTGATGCCCCCCGTCCCGGGACCTCGAACACCAGCTCCTCCATCGCCAGCACACCTGTCGTGCCGATCTCCCCTCGCGCTGTCACCCGCGCGCCGCGCTTCGTGCTCTCAGAGATCCGGCAGCAGGAGATTGCGGCCTGGCAGGCTTCGCTCACACAGCCGCTGCCGGTGGCAACCGGTCACGAACTGGGTCGTCTGCTGCTGCAACGCCGCTCCTGCCTCGCCTGCCATGACCGCGATGGCACTCAGGGACTCTCCGAAATTGCAGCACGTCTCGAAGAGCGGCGGGACGATCTGCGGGGCCAGGCGCAGGCGCTGATTCCGCCGGAACTCACAGCGGTCGGTGACCGGCTGCGGGATGAAGTGCTGGGAGATGCTGTCAATGGCGGCGTTGAGCGTCGACTTCCATGGCTGCTCGTTCGCATGCCGCGTTTCCGCCACAGCCCGGCCGAACGCGATGCTCTGGTGCGCCTTTTCATTACGGAGGATCGGATCCCGGACGCGGCTGATGCCGCACGACAGGAGCTCTTCGAGTCCGTCAATCCGCAACACCCGACACTCGCCACCCCCGAAGAACTTTATTCCGGCAATCAGCTTGCAGGTGCAGGCGGATTTCAGTGTACGGCCTGCCATAAGGCCGGGCCCTGGGAGCCTCGCAATGTCGCGCTGGGGACTCGCGGCTCAGACCTGATGCTCATGGGACGCCGCCTGCGGTCCCGCTATTTCCTCCGCTGGATGCACAATCCGATTCGCGTCGTGCCCGGCATTGAAATGCCTCAGCTGCGCAAGCCGGTCGATCGGGGTTTCAATGAAACGCTGTCCGGCCAGATCGGGCAGCTCTGGACCGCCCTCGCCGACTCCCGTTTTGTCCCGCCCACGGTCACCAGCCGTTATGAGCAGGTTGTGGCGGTGTCGAAGGGAAGTCGGCCACGCGTGATTCGGGATGTATTTCTGGGTGAAGGCAATCCGGTCGGGAGCGGCACGGCGCGCGCGTTCGCGGTGGGCTTCGACAACGGTCATAACCTGCTGTTTGACCTCGACAGCGGACGGCTGGTGCAGTGGACAGCCGGGGAATTCGCGCGGCAGCGAACGGAAGGCAAGAGCTGGTTCTGGGACCTTGCAGGTGTCTCGCTGGCTGCATTCGGCCGAGCGACTGAACCGGGTCCGTTTCGGCTGCTCATGCCGGAAACCGACGAACCTCTCAGCCCGGTTCGCGACGAATCGCGGACCGCGGAACTGCTTTCGATCGAAGAAACGGCCACGCATGTCGTGGTACGGCTGCGACTGCACTATGCCACAGCACCTGTCGCTGCGGCTGCCGCACCGTCCGATGTGGCCACTGCCGCCGCACCGCACTCTGCAGTGACCGCATGGACAGCTCGCCCGGGGTTGCGGACTGCGATCCTGCGGATCTCGGTGAGTGCCCTTGCGGTCCCCGCAGCCGCGATTACGCCAGCAGTCACCACGTCAGCCGCGGGAACCGGCGTGGAGATTGAGTATTTGCTGGAGTCAGCTCCCGACGGCAGCACTCTGCTCTGCGAAAGTGCGGACCTGCCACCGCGAAGCGATGGTCTGGCAATTTCACAGGAATTCCTGCAGTCCGGTACCAGTGATGTGCCGGCAGCACCCACTGGCACAAACAAGCCACTGTCCCTGCAGTCAGGACAACGTCTGCTCAGACGGCTCAGCACACGCCTGCCAGCGGTGCCGTTTTCTCCACCGGCCGTCCCGCCGCTGATCACAGAGCCCGTTGCGGTGAACTGCGTTCCGGGCTTTGTCGGTACCCGCCTGGCACTGCCAGCCGGCCTGATGCCGACAGGCATGGCGTGGTTTGCGGATGGACGGATGGCTGTCAGTTCGCTTCGCGGTGAAGTACGGATTCTGCGGGACCGGGATGGCGATGGAAAGTATGACACGGCCGATGTGTTTGCTGACGGACTTGCAGCCCCCTATGGGGTCCTCGTCGACGGCGCTGATGTCCTCGTCGCCCACAAACCGGAACTCCTGCGACTGCGCGATATGGACGGGGACGGGCGGGCGGACGTGAGTCAGGTGCTGGCGTCCGGATGGGGTTTCAGCGATGACTATCACGACTGGACGTCGGGGCTGACGCGGGATGCCGAGGGCAATCTGTATGTGGGTCTGGGCAGCGACTACTCACAGAACAAACGGTCCCCGGACAACGATCGCTGGCGAGGCACGATTCTGAAAATCGATCCGACCGGTCGAATGGAACCGATCGCGTTCTCGATGCGTTTTCCCATGGGCCTCGCCTTCGATGCTCACGGACGACTCTTTGCCACAGACAATCAGGGTGTGCAGAACACATTCAATGAGGTCAATCACATCCTGACGGGACGACGCTACGGAGTTCCCTCGCGGTATGACCAGCCGGACAGGGAGCCGGAATCACCGGCCCTGCAGATCCCGCATCCGTGGACTCGCAGCGTCAACAGTCTGGCCTTCATTCCTGAGGATTACCCAGTCGCGGCCCTCCGTGGGCAGGCAGTTGGCTGTGAGTACGACACTCAGTGCCTGATTCGGATGAGTTTTGAGGAGGTGAACGGTGTTGTTCAGGGGGCCTGTTATCGGTTCAGTCGACTGCCGGAACCGGGAATGGAAGCGGACCTGCAGGGACCGATTTCTGTGGCATTCGCACCCGATCACACGTTATATATCGGCAGTTTGCGCGACAGTGGCTGGCAGGGGGCGCGAAACACCGGTTGCATTGAACGGCTGTCGCCCGTCGGAGAGTTGCCGAATGGCATTCGGGAAATCCGCGCCGTGGCGGACGGGTTTCAGGTGGAATTCTTCGCACCGCTGCCTGCTGACACGGGCACGCGACCGGAAGACTGGGACCTGCAGTCCTTCACGCGAGTCTGGAAAGGCAGTTACGCCACGGCGGATTCCGAGCGACGATCGGAGGACGTGACGGAAGTCCGCCACAGTGCTGACGGGCAATCGGTACATCTGAAAACCGGTGGTCATCGGGCTGGATTTTTGTACGAGGTACGCCTGAAGGCGACTGGCAACGCCGGTGACCTCTGGCCGGTGGAAGGCTTCTACTGGATGAAGCAGACACCCGGTTAGACTGTTCCTCCGTAACTTCAGCGCGCCGTGCGCGGATCTTTGTACGACGGACTGGAAGTCCGTCGTACCTTTTGACTGCGCCCCTGCCGCGTGAGGGACCAGCATCTCTGGTCTGCGTATTCGCCACCCCAAAATGATGCAAAACCCGAAGCCAGCGACTCGTTTTGCAATTGATTCAGCGGGCCGATCCGGGTAAGACAAGGGCCGAGTGAGCCAGACGATCCCCCGGTCTTCCCACCCCGACACCCTCCTGCCATCCTTCCTTCCTGCTGGATCTGCGACCATGACACGGCATTCCTGCGCAGGCCCTGTGGGTCGCCGCGAATTTCTTCGTGCCGGCACGATGGCTCTCGGCGGCCTGTCGCTCCCTGAACTGCTGGCAGCCCGCGAGCAAACGGGTGGGCCGGCTGATACGTCCGTGATTCTGTTCTGGATGTGGGGGGGCCCCAGTCAGCTGGAGACATTTGATCCTAAGCCGGATGCGCCCAGCGAGTACCGTGGGCCCTTCCGGCCAATTGCCACCTCTGTGCCGGGGATCGATATCTGCGAGATCTTCCCGCGACTGGCTGCTCAGGCCCATCGGTATTCGCTGATTCGTTCGGTGCACCACCAGATGTCGGCCCACAACGACGGCTCCATCGAGATGCTCACCGGCAAAACACCGCTCCGTCCGGATCCCACATCGCTGGCGCATTCTGAACATCCCGACATGGGGATGGTGACCAGTCGAATTCGCGGTCGGCATCCTTCCGGGCTGCCCCAGTACATTGGCATTCCCACCAAACCCTTCATGACTCGCCCGCAGTATCTTGGGGTGAGTCACACCGCATACGTGACTGGCGATCCGTCTGTCGCGGGGTTTCGGCCGGCCAATCTGAAGCTCGATGCCGGACTTGATGGCCGTCGTCTGGCCGATCGTATGGCACTGATGAAACAGTTTGACCAGTTTCGTCGTGATCTGCAGGGCGGACACGTGGCTGAAGGCAGTTCGGGTTTCCATCAGCAGGCCTGGGAAATGCTGTCCAGCGAAAAAGTGGCCGAGGCATTCAATCTTGAACGGGAATCGGACTCGCTGCGGGATCGTTACGGACGCACACTCTGGGGCCAAAGCTGTCTGCTGGCGCGGCGTCTGGCAGAAGCCGGTGCGGGACTGATTACGATCGACGCACTGGCTCCGCAGAATGGGCTCAAGCGTTACTTCAGCTGGGATGACCACGTGATTCCCATGTACGACTGGGACCTCGCGCCCGCCATGCTGTTTCGCGCAGCGGATATGGATCCCGCCTTGTCGGCACTCATCGAAGATATCCATGCCCGTGGCCTTGATCGGCGAATTCTTGTTGTGGCGATGGGCGAATTCGGACGCACGCCCCGGATCAGTCAGGCCTCCGGACTGTCCGGACGGGATCACTGGCCGCATGCCATGTCCGTACTGGTGTCCGGCGGTGGCTGGCGGATGGGCCAGGTGATCGGAGCCACCAATTCAAAAGCCGAATACCCCGTTGAACGACCGCTCACCCCACAGGACCTGCTGGCCACTCTCTACCAGCATCTCGGCATCGATCCCAACCACGAATTCCTCGACTTCGGCGGGCGACCCCAGCGAATCCTCTCTCACGGACAAGCAATCTCCGAACTGATTTACCGGGGATAAACAACTAACAGCATACCCCGTCCCAGCCCCGTCAAGCCGCCGGACGGCAGTCCGCGGGCTACGCCCCCGCCAACGCGCGTCCGACATCACTCTAGTGCCGGAACTTGAAGATCGCATTCGCACGCTGCAGCAAATCTTCCGTCAGGTGGTGGCGCCGGAAGCCGACCTCGTTCTGCTCACAAACGACGCCCTGCAGGCCCTGCTTCAAAAGCTCGAAAACCAGCTTGACCGCCCCCCCCAGTTTCGTGAACCCCCCGCGACAGAAGCCGGGCGGTCAAAGGCCGGACAGCTGCCTTCGCCCCTCAACGAATCTGCCCGCGCACGCCCAATAGCAGTCACTTTCGCCATCCGGGGCCGCGAGAGTCGTCTTGCGCTCTGCGAAAGAACGGCATTCATGTCCTTTCGCAGAGCGAAAGGCGACAAAGTGGCTGCCATGGTACGCACGCCAGTCTCGCGTTCCGACGTGCATTTTCTGACATTTGCCAGGAGATTTTGAGTCTTCGTGCCGCGCGACACGAGCGTGCATTTCAGTGGAATGTGTTCCCGAGTGGCACGGCTCCTGTTTCTTTGTCCCATCTCGGGACTCATTGATTCGCGGCGAGTTTCGCTTCCAGTTGGTCGGCGGCACTTCGCAGTGACGCGAGCGCCGCTTTCTGCATGCTGCTCGCACTCGCCGGGTCCTCGCTGAGCGTGGCCATCTCGTACACCGCCATGGCGGCCAAAGCGTTACGCACCTCGGGCGTCACCTCCTCCAACTGCAGCGGCCCCCACGGATCGACAGGGACGGGCCCTCGTCCGGGCACCAGGATGAGTCCGCCACCGTCGGCAGTGACACCAAAGAGGATTCTTGCCATCAGCTTCCACCGCCACGGTTCGATCGGCCGCCGCATTCGTTGCGATTCGATGATCGCCCGCAGGTTGGGCATGACACCAATGCGGTCGGTGATCGGCGACGCACTTGGAGTGTTGAGCGAGGCGTTTGAGAGTAGCGACCGCATGACGGACGGCGAATACGGAGTCCCGCGTGCCCGACGCCACGACTGCAACAGCAGTGCCGCGCCCGTCACGATGGGGGAGGCGCCCGATGTCCCGTTGAACGACGATGTGTAGGCCGTTGTGCTCGTCCCCAGCCAGCCGTCGCCCGTGGTCTGGATCCACTCGCCCCATGCGAAGCAGTCGATGCGGCTGCCGAAGTTGGAGAAACCCAGACGCGTGTGCGGAACAGCGGACGAGGCAGCGCCCACCATGATCGCCCCTGAATCGCGAAAGTCGGCGTGCGCACGATTGAGGATGAATTTACCAGCGCTGTTGCTGAATGCGTCCAGGTCCACCGCGCCGTTCGCCCCCGCCTCCACCACGATGATCCCGTCGTCTGTAGTGGCGCGAATGGCGTCGAACTCTGCGTCCTCGACCTCCACCGGCACATAGCCGGTGGCGTTGGGGTGTCCCGTCTGCGCTTCGAGCAGGAGCACATCACCCGCTCTCATGAACGCCGAGGCACTCGCAATGGCCGCGGCAGTGTTGTAGTTGGTGTTCGTACGCCATTGCGAGACCACGCGAGCCGTGGCACGCGGGGCGATCCCGACCACTCCAATCGTGTTGTCTACTCCAACAATCTCGCCGAGCACTGCAGTGCCGTGCCCGTGAAAATCCTTATTCACCCCGGAAATGAGGGTGATACCGCCGCTGACCAGATCTTCGTGATCGAGCGTCCAACCGCGTTCCAGGTCCACCACCGCCACCGCCAGACCGTCGGTGTAGCCCCACGCGAACCGCGCATCGATACCGCCCGGTGCCGCGTCAAGATAGCCCTGGTCTCTGGCAAGCGGATCATCGGCCGCGTTCACCGGCGGCGGCGTGGGGCCGCCAGGAATGTACGCGTTCTCCACCTCGTCGAGCTCCGCGAGCGCCTCGGTCACAGACTGAGGATCGACATCGGGCGGCAGGTCGGCCACCAGGTACCGTCGCAGTTCAGCCCATCCCTTGCTGCGTGCCGACTGCTCACCAGCGGCACGGGTGCGAATCGACCCATCGGCCCCCTCTCCCCCCGGCACGGCGAGGTCCTGCTCCGAGATGTAACGAGAAAAGGCGAGCGATCCCACTTTCGCCACGAGCGCCTTCGCCTTTGCCCCGCGCTGTCCAAACTGCGCAAGGGCGAGTTCTGCTTCGGGGGGCGAGATCCCCTCGCGCAACTTGATCACAACCTGCCGCGCCGTATCTTCCTTCACCGGCCGGATGGCCTTTTCGTCAATGTTCACAACTCCCCCCTCTCGGATCGTTTTTAGAACGCGGGAACGCCCCACTGACGCGGTGGCCTCCGGCTGAAAGGAATTTTGAGCTCCCACACACCAATCGAATCTACCCAATAAAACTTAGAATACAAGGGCTCGGAGTTCGAAAACGCAGGCGCCTGCCTCTGAGAACTGTTCTGCTCCGGTTCACCGAACGGGAAGCGGGCCAGTTCCCGGGACGTCCCTCCCAGCGGCGTCCGTTGTGTACAAGGCGACGTTCCGCGGATCTGTCATGATGCTGGTGTCAAATAAGACATCAGGCGTGGGAACCCTCGGAATGCAAAGAATTCAGTTGCAAATGCAGTGTCCAGGTGCCATGCCAAGTGTCCAGGTGCCATGCACCACCCCGCGCGCATCGCAACGACATCTGCCGCCCAACATCGCACAAACACCCCCACCGAGCCGCGCCCGTGAGGAAGCGGAATCCCGACCAAAATACCCTGCAAAAAATCCCGGAATCCACGGCCTCCAGACCGTGCCACATTGTCGGGTTTCGCTCTGCGAAACTCACACCCGACACCAGCATGCAGCCGATATCATGCGGCCGAATTCGAACCAGACACGAACGTCGGCGTGCTAAGAACGGAGCCCGTGCGGACGATCGTGGCCGCCGCAGGCACAGACGAAGTCACCTTGCCCCTCAACGAATCTGCCCACGTCAGTTCCAGTGAGACTTGATCGCCCTGTCACGGCATCGGGGATGCAGTTTGGGAACCTGGCACTTCCGGTGTTGAGCGGCAGTTTTGGGGTGCGGGTGGGCGGCGTGATGCATCCAGAATATTTCACCCCAGGGTTGCAGGAACTGGCATCACAGGCGGCAATCCTGATGGTGCGTTTCCGGCCTGTAAGGCCAGCTCTGCCAGCCTCGCATGACATGCGTCGATCCGCCCGAGGGAGAACAACCAGTCGAGTGGTTGCTGCTGACGAATTTGCCAATCGATACGCCGGAACAGATCCTGCGGGTTGCAGCAACATATTCCCGGAAGGTGGATGATCGAGGTTTTTTTCGAGTGCTGAACCAGGGTTGCGAAGCAGAAAGTCGTCGCCTGGAAACCCTCGATCGCGTCCGGCGATTTCTGGCAGTGGCAATGATCATTTCCTGGCGCACATTATCAGTCACTCGCCCTGGGCGAGCATGCCCCGATATGGATTGCGAAGCTGTCTTCGAGCCATCGGAATGGAAGGCTGTTTTTCAGGTCACTCAAAAACGCTCACCACCGAAGACGCCACCCAAACCTCAGGAGCTGGTTCGGATGGTTGCTCAGCTCGGTGGTTACGTGAACCGCCCACGTGCTGATGAACCCGAGACCGATACTGTCTGGAAGGCGCTTCAGAGGATGCATGACATGGCTGCATGCCGGGATCTGTTTGGCACGGGTCGCGAAGAGCGAGACGACTCAACCGAACTGATCACAAACGGAATCACGTCCTCAAACCGGCAACATTGCGGACCACTTTCCAGCGTTGCTGCAGTCGCTCCGCGCCCAGACCGCTGGTGACATTCTCCTGAAGCCAGCCATATGTGGTGATTCCACCAAAAAATCCGGAGGTTGCCGCCTTTTGCCAATGATCAGAAGGATCCGCATGCCTCACGATAGCGCGCCAGAGGGCGACGGTCAGAGATCCTGACTGGGGGATTGGCATTCCCCGCACGCCTTTGCCGACCGTCGGGTACACTCGCGAAAACCGGTTTCATGACCCGCAAAAAACGTTTGTGGAACAATAAGGGTGAAACCCTGGGTCCTGAGTTGCCTGGGTGCTTACGCCTGGTAAGGGCAGCTCTCAGCCAATCTCCGGCAACGTGCTGTCTGGGGGCCATCCGTGCAGCACAGCCATGCCTGCCCGATTTTTCACCTCCCGGATCTGGCAACTCACAGCCCCGTCGTGGTAGAATCCATGCATGCTTTGCTCACCCCTTTCATCACTTTCCGCCAGGCTTCTACGGACCGCGGTCCAGCTGACGGTCGCGGTCGTGGTCTGCTGCTTCTGCTGCTGCGGTGTGTCTGCGGTCTGTCAGCCGCCTGAAAACGCGGATGAATCGTGGTACACGGGCTACCAGGGCCTGCGGGTACTGCTCGAAGAACAGGGCTTGTCTGCCCCGGACAACCTCGAACAGGTGCTCCAAAATCCAACTCAGTCTGCGGTGCTGCTGTTTGGTTCGCTGCAGAATGTGTCCCGCAGTGACTGGCTGCGTCTGCGCCGCTTTGTCGCTCAGGGTGGTGCCGCGCTGGTCGCCTTTGAAGAACAGGCCTTCGTGCGGATTCCGGGGATTACCACCTGGTTTCCCGGACCCATCAGCTCCAGCGACCCGAAGCTGCAGTATTCCGGGTTCAGTGATGTGCTGACGCTGCCGGTGGAAACCACACAGCCACTTGTGCAGTCTGTTCCATCGATTGTGGTCAACCGCAGTGGCTGGTTTACTGAACCTGAGGACCGTTCGCTGGCCTGGACTGTGGTGGTTCGCTGCCCGGCTCAGCTGCAGCCACCGGCAGCCGCAAACGCCGCAGTGCTGGCGATTGGCACCGATCCCTCAGCGTCCGCTGGGCTGTTGATTCTGGCGGCGGACAAAAGTCTGTATTCAGACGGCATGATCTGGCACGGCAGCAATTCCATTCTGGCGATCAACACCGTTCTGCAATTGGCGGCAGGGCGTCGGCAGTATGCGGTGATCGAGAGCGGCCGTTTGTCTTCAGAGGAGTCATCACAGCAGCCGCAGGGCGATCCGCCACCATCAACGCCTCCCGCACCGCAGTTCCCGGATCTGCTCCGCAATGCCCCGCCACCAACGATTCAGCCTCCCCGGCCTCCGCGTTCGCTCCAGCCTCCCCCCGCAGATCTCCAAACCATCCTCCGCACGGCCAACGCGCTGCTCGACAAGCTCCAGCAATCAGATCTGCTCAATCGCACCCTCCGCGACCGTCCTCGCAGTGTGCGTCCAGGCAGCTGGCTGCGCACGATGCTGCTGCTGGTATGTGTCACAGTGGCCATCTGGGCTCTGTTACTGCTCTTCCGCCGCAGGCTTCCGTCCCTTCCGGAGTGGAAATCGCGTCTGATGCAGTCGGTTTACGGAGTGCAGACTGTGCGGCAGATTCAGCAGGAAGAATTCGGCGCAGCCGCTGAAGTGCTCTGTCGCCGCTTCTGCATGGAAGTCACCGGCTCACCGCTCGAAACGGACTGGCTGCGGCTGCGTGGCGGCCATCAGTTGCCATCTTCCATCGCAGCACTCCCGCAGACCCTGAAGACGGGGCTCGACGACATCGTGGGGATCGCTGTGCATGGCAGTCGCATCTCGCTCCCGGAAAACCGTTTCCGACAACTCGGCACACAGCTCCGCGATCTGCTCATGCTGCATCGTCGAACCCCGCTGGTGCCGTCCATGGCTGCTGCTGCGTCGGCAGGTGCCATGGCGAGGCCCGGCAGCTGACTTCTGGAAACGCCGTGGCGGTTGATCGGACATTTGTGGATTGCCTGGAGATGAGAGAGAGGAACGAAGCATGCGGCTGGCGGGGGACACAGAGATTCAGGACGAGTCAGCCGCGGAACGCTCGCGACAGCTCAGCCTGCAGGGCAGCCAGCCCCCGGTGGAACCGCCAGGCTATTCGGTTGTGCGGCGTCTGGGAACCGGCGCCTACGGTGTGGTATGGCTGGCGCGGGAAGACCGGACGGGGCGGATGGTGGCGATCAAATTCTATCCCCACCGCCACGGACTCAACTGGGCCATGCTCAACCGCGAAGTCGAAAAGCTGGCGGCCGTCTACACCTCACGCAATATCGTCAGGCTGCTCGATGTGGGCTGGAACAGCGATCCGCCGTGGTTTGTGATGGAATATGTCGAGAACGGTTCTTTGGGCACACTCCTTGCCCGCGGCCCGCTTACAGTGGACGAATCGGTGCGGCTGGGAAAGGAAATCTGCAGTGCGCTGATTGACGCCCACGGTGCCGGAGTGCTCCACTGTGACCTCAAACCGGACAACGTCCTGCTGGACGGTCAGCGTTCGGCGCGGCTGTGTGACTTTGGTCAGGCGCGGATGTCGCACGAACAGAGTCCGGCGCTGGGCACACTCTATTATATGTCACCGGAGCAGGCTGATCCGGACGCTGCTCCCGACGCCCGCTGGGACGTCTACGCAGTTGGTGCTTTGCTGTATCACATGCTCACAGGTCAGCCGCCCCATCGCACCGAACCGCTGCAGGCTCAGCTGCAGTCAGCAGAGACGATCGATGAGCGGCTGCGGATTTATCGCGACGCGGTCCGCGGGGCCGGCATTCCCACAGCCCATCGGCGACTCCGACAGGTGGATCCGCGTCTGTCCGAAATTCTCGAACGCTGCCTCGCAGTCAACCCGGTGGAACGGTTTCCCAACGCTCAGGCAGTGCTTGATGCCTTCGAGGCGCGCGATCGTCAGCGGGCCCGCCGTCCGCTGCTGGCCGTCGGACTGCTCGTCCCGCTGCTGCTCGCAGCCGCTCTGATACCGATCTTTGTGAGTGCTCTTCGAGAGAACCTGCGCGACGCCGAACAGCAGCTCACCCGCCGCGCACTCGAAAGCGATGCACTCTCCGCGCGGCTGCAGGCCGCAGCACTCGAAGACGAACTCCAGGATCGCCTCGATGAACTGCAGTCGCTGGCGGCCGGCGACGAACTTCGTCAGGAGCTCCAAGCCCTGCTCCTGCGGCCCGCCAGCGAATCCACCGCCGAAATGCTCCGCTTCGCCGAAGCCTCCTTCGACGCCCGCCCGCGCTGGATGCAACTGCTGGATCGCGCCTGGCAACGCTCACAAACCGCCTCCGCCACACGCAGTCGCGGTACCGACACCAGCTGGTTCCTCACAGATGCAGCCGGTGTCCAGATCTGGAGACGAGACTTCAGCGAACGCACGCTCGGAGATACCTTCGCCTGGCGCGATTACTTTCACGGACGCGGACTGGATTACCCCCGAGACAGCGTGCCCGCCGACATTCAGCCGCTCAGCGAACCCCACGTCAGCCTGGCCTACAAGAGCACCACCACCGGCCGACAAACCGTGGCGCTGAGCGTTCCCGTGCGGAATCAGGACGGTCAGGTCATCGGAGTCTTTGCCCGCACCGCTCACCTTGGTGATCTCCAGTCCCGACTCCGCGGTCAAATGACCGGAAAAGGCACGGCCACTGTCGAACGCGTGATTGCCCTCGCGGAAATCCGCAATGACTCCGAAATCCGACTGCTTGATCACCCCTGCCTCACCGAAGAATTCCTCCGCACGGCCGAACAGAACTCCGCCGACAGTGAACTCTTCCAGCAGCTCAAACTGGATCCCGCTATCGCTGCTCGAATCACCACAGATGCCTCGCTTCCAGAGGCCGGCGAAGTCCGCCTGTCGTTCTATGCCGATCCCATCGGACTGCTCACGTCACCAGCCGCCAGAACCTGGTCAGGCGAATGGATGGCCGCCCTGTCACCCGTGAAACGCACCAGCTGGATGGTGATTGTGCAGGAACGTCGCGAAGGAGTGCTCCTGCCGGTGCAGAACATGGCAGGCACCGCCAGTCGCCAGGCATGGCTGGCCGTTTCCATCGCCGTCGCTGTGGTCGCCGTCGTCTGGCTGTTTGTGTTCCGCGCCTTCAATCATTCCGGTCAACCATCGCAACCCCCGTCGCAGGAGGCCTGAAATGTGGATTAAAATCTGTGGAATCACTCGCACCGAAGATGCACTCGCCGCCATGCAGGCCGGAGTGGACGCGATTGGCCTGAACTGCTTTCCGGATTCAAAGCGATTTGTTCCTCCTGAACACGCCGTCAGCATCGCAGAAATGCTCCGCGAAACCGCAGCCGCCAATCCCCGACTGAAACTCCCGGAATTCATCGGTGTCTTCGTCAATGCCGCCACGGACACCATCCTCCAGACCGTCCACACAATCGGACTCACCGGAGTTCAGTTTCACGGTGATGAAACGGCGGAGCAGATTTATTCCTGCATGCAGCAGCTGCCGGGAATCAAGTGCATCCGAGCACTCCGCGTGTCCGCGGATCGCGTCGCTGACTGCCTCGCAGCTGTGACAACACTGCAGAGAATCATTCGGCCCGATGCTGTGCTGCTGGATGCCTTTGTTCCCGGACAATACGGAGGAACCGGCCGGACCGTCGATCCATCCGTCCCCGCCGCCTGGCGACTGGCCCCCCGCCCCCCGCTCGTGCTCGCCGGAGGACTCACACCGGAAAACGTCGCCCGCATCATCAACGCGGCATCGCCTGCGGGAGTGGACACCGCCAGCGGCGTGGAATCCGCTCCGGGGATCAAGGATCCCCAGAAAATTCGCAGTTTTGTCGAATCCGCCCGACGGGCGTTCGCAGCGGCAGGGCAAAATCCCAGGTAACGGGCAAATCGCTGTTCGCCCATTTCCTGAGAGCAAATCGTCGTCGATTGTCTTTCCCTGTTCCGTCTGCTACACTTCCAGCCGGTCACACGGGCCCATGGCTCAGTTGGTTAGAGCGTTCGGTTCACATCCGAAAGGTCACAGGTTCAAGTCCTGTTGGGCCCATTCAAAATCCCGGCGTCAGAATGTGTTCTGACGCCGGGATTTTTTGTTCAGCGGCGACGGGGTGGCCGGCTGTCCCGCCCGGAACTGCTGCTGCCGCCACCGGAACTGCGGCGGTGGCGGTTTTCCGTGCGTCGCGCGTGGTCTTCAGATGGCGTTCGCAGAGACAGGCAGCCGATGGCCTCTTCCCACGTCGGGACGTCACTGTATTCGGACGCCACAGGGGCCGGTTGCGGGGCACTCCGGGCGTCTTCGCGGTCACGAACCGGCCGGCGACGACGCGGTTCCCGCTCGCTGCGCGGCTCCTGATCGTCGTGGTCATCTCGCAAATCCCGATCGTCCCGTTCATCCCGATCGTCGCGTTCGCGACGTTCACTGCGTTCTGCACGCGCGGGCCGTTCGCTGCGGGCAGGCCGTGCGCTGCGTTCGGTTCGCTCACTTCGCTCCGGCCGCTCACTGCGCTCGGTTCGCTCACTGCGGTCTGTTCGTTCACCACGTTCCGATCGTTCACCACGCTCGCTTCGGGAGCGAGCCGGTCGTTCTTCGCGGCTGGGGGCCGACCGGGTGTCATCAACCCGATCGCGGTTTTGGCGGCCGCGGCGAGGTGCGGGTTCTTCATCGTCGAAACCGACAGGCCCGTCGTCTTCAGCCGCGACGTCCTCGTCCTCGTCAATTTCCGGTTCGTGTTGAACGGGGGGACGACGTGCGGATTCGGAGCGTGGAGGACGGGCATCGTCCCGATCACGATCCCTGTCGCGGCCCCGTCCGCGGCGTCCGCGACGTCCACGTCGGTCGGAGCGTTCAGAGCGTTCCGTGGATTCCGGAGCCTCGCTGTCGTCAGCTTCTTCCAGGTCGGCTTCTTCGGCGACGGGTGATCGCGGTTCTTCTGCAAGTCGCTGAGCGCGGGCGCTGCCGGCGGAGACGCTCACCACGTCCTCATGGTCCTCCTCGAAGAGAATTTCGCTGAGGTCATCTTCGATGGCGTGAGACGATTCGGTCTCGGCGAGGTCACTGGAATCTGCAGCGGTGGATTCGGTCGAGCGACGACGGTTACGTCCGCGACCCCCGCGACGGCGACCGCGACGACGCCCTGAACGTCCCTGAGAAGTGCCGTCGGCGTCTGCATCTTCGGGAGAGGCGTCCGCAGACGCGTCTTCCACGGCGTCGGAGTCGTCGGGTTCATCTGAGTGCTGATGTTGTGCGGCTTTGGTTTCTGGTTTGGGTTCTTCCCACACCCAGCGATCAACTTCGTTCCAGTACGTTTCGTCGTCGCCGGCGCCGGACACAGCGGTGGGCCGAACAGGTTCGGCGGGTGGTTTTGGAGCGGCTTCGGGGCGCGGGCGGGCGGGAGCACGCGAACGTTCGGCGGCCGGCGGTTCGGGGCGGCCTGCCGTTACACGGCGCGGCGTTTCCCTGACATCACCGCCAAACCCAAAGTCATCCTCATCCTCATCATCTTCCTCATCATCTTCCTCCTCCTCGAAGTCAAAATCTTCATCGCTGACTTCGTTATCGGCTTCCTCATCCTGATCGTCGTCATCATCTTCGTCTTCGTCCGAGAAGACGATGAGATCATCGAGATCTTCATCGAAGGAGGGGGCAGATGAGGCCGGGCTGCTGGTGGCCTGCGGTTCGGCCTGCGCACTGGCGGAGGCGGCTGTGACATCGGCAGTGGAGCTGGCGACAGTGCCACTGACGGGCTGATCGTCGTAGTCGTCGAAGAGCACTTCGCCACCGACGTCATCCGGGAGCCCGCCTGGTTCTGACAACGGACGGGCCCAGCGGCCTGCGGGATTGGTGGGGCGTTTTCCTGAATTATCGCCAGAACTGGTCATCGTCGATCCGTTGGTAAATGGAGGTTCGGTTCGCTGCTGCGAGGATATTGCGAAGACTATCGCGCGGAGATCAGGATTTCAATTGGTCCGGGACAAGGTCCACCAGGGGATTCCTGGAAGGAAATGACTGAAGCGTCCGGGTGCGGATCATCCATCTGCCCCCCGTCGCTCTCCCCTTCCCGGGGAGAGGCGGGCAGAAATCGTTTGCAGGCCCCCCGATTTCGTTCGCTCTTTCCGGGGCTGGTCGAGTACACTGGGCTGTGCAGACCATCTTCAGGGGCAAAGCATGCTGCGATTCCTCACTCCCGCCAGCCTGGTGGCTGGTGATCCCAACTGGCTCTTCCCGGCGATCCTTGCGGCCATTGCGGGACTGGCCGTGATTTTCTGGCTCAATCGCCACCGCGTCCGCGGGTCAATTCGGGGGCTGGCCGGCCCCGCCTGCCGATCGCTCGCCTGGCTCCTGCTCGCAGCCTGCCTCGTGGATCCTCTCTGGAGCAGTCTCCGGCCGCGTTCCGGTGCGAACGTGCTGGCTGTGGCCGTGGATACCAGCCGCAGTCTCGACGTCCGGCCTTCCGCGACTGCCCCCACACGTGCAGCCGAAATCACAGCACTCCTCACCTCCGGCGAAGGCACTCAACCGCTCGGCTGGCTCAAACGCCTCGAACAGGACTTCCAGCTCCGCCGTTACACCATCACCGATCGCCTGCAGCAAACCAACAGCTTCGAAAAACTCCAGTTCAACGGCTCCGCCTCTGCCCTCCGTTCAGCCCTCAAAAGCCTCCGGCAGCGCTATGCCGGCCAGCCTCTCGCCGGCATCCTCCTGTTTACCGACGGCAACGCCACTGATCTCTCCTCAGAACTCAGCGAACTCGACGGACTCCCCCCGCTCTATCCCGTCTTTCCCTCCACCGAAATCAAACTGCCCGACGCCTCCATCGGTTCCTTCACCATCAGTCAGTCTGCATTCGACGATGCTCCTGTGGCCATTCAGGTCTCCCCCGGGACGCTCAATGCCGAATCCGGCAGACTCCGCATGTCACTGCTCTCAGAAGATGGCGTGCCTCTGGAAACCCAGACCCGCAATGCCAACGACCCCGCACCACTCCGCTTTCGCCATCGCCCGACCGGCAGCGGCACCGTTTTTTATCGTCTGCAGACATCGCTCGAAAACACCGACGGCTCACAGTTCTCCGAAGAAGCAACTCTGGTGAACAACTCCCAGCTGATCGCCGTCCAGCGTCCCTCCAGTGCCCGCCGAATTCTCTACGTCTCCGGTCGCCCCAACTGGGATTTCAAAT
>JBJTOM010000161.1:0-2634 GCA_046074585.1 Planctomycetota bacterium
TGGGCAGACGTCGCCCAGTCGCAACAGGTAGGCCACGATGGCTCCGCAGGCTGAACCGCGGGCGCCGCAGGGAATGCCATTGCGGCGTGCGAATTCAACGAAGTCCCAGACGATCAGGAAGTAGCTGGCGTAGCCCTTGGATTCGATGACGCTGAGTTCGTAGTCGAGCCGTTTCCAGTGGGCATCGGTGAGTTCTTCGCCGTAGCGTTCGTGCATGCGATCGCGGCAAAGATCACGGAGGTACTGGATGTCGGTGTTGCCATTGGGCGGGCGGAAAACGGGATAGAGCTTGCGATCACCCAGTTGCATGTCGACGCGGTCAGCGATTTCCTGGGAGCGGGCGACGGCGTCTTCGAGGCCCGGGAAACGCTCGTACATTTCTTCCGGCGGACACACGTGCAGCCCGTCGTGTTCCATCTTCATGCGTTTTTCGTCGTCAACGGTCGTGCGGGTGTTGACGCAAAGCATCACGTCCTGAACTTTGGCATCGGCCTGAGTGAGATAGTGGGCATCGTTGGTGGCCACCAGCGGCAGTCCCATTTCGCGGGCGAGGGCGACGGTGCGTTCGAGGCATTGTCGCTGGATCTCGAAGCCAGAGTTTTGAATTTCAAGGTAGAAGCGGTCGCCGAAGACGCGGGTGTACCATTCGGCCAGCCGCCGGGCCTCGTCCATGTTGTCGGCGAGGAGCAATCGTGAGAGTTCTGAGGAGGCGCAGCCGGACAGGCAGATGATGCCTTCGCTGCATTCTTCCAGCAGCGGTCGGTCGATGCGGGGTTTGTAGTAGAAGCCTTCGAGGTAGGCGGCGGACGACAGGCGAATGAGGTTGTCAAATCCTTTGCGATTCATGGCCAGCAGCGTGAGGTGGGTGGCAGCTTCCTTCTGACGGCTGGCACTGCGATCGGTGCGGACGCCGGGTGCGACGTAGGCTTCATAGCCAAGAATCGGTTTGACTCCACCGGACTTGCAGGCGTTGTAGAATTCGATGGCCCCGTAGAGATTGCCGTGGTCAGTGATCGCAACGGAATTCATCCCGTGTGATTTGACGTGTGCCACGAGGTCCGGAATGCGATTGACCCCATCCAGCAGGCTGTAGTGCGTGTGGCAGTGCAGATGGGCAAACGGGCGGCTGGAAGGGGCAACAGGAGCAGCAGCGGGAGCGGGGTCAGCCATGTGTGTGAGTCCGTTCGGGGGATGCGCGAATTGATTGAAACGGGATGATACAGAACGACACGAAGCGAGCCAAACGACCCAAAGTAACAGCGATTCGATGGGTTTACCCGCGGCTGGCCACCCATCCGCCTGGCAGAAGCCCCATGGCGTTGACGTTCTCTGGAATCCTCTGAGCAGATGGGTGAAGACCCCCGGATGGCGAGGCTTCTGCCGAGCCACCGAATGCTGGTGCGCGCTGTGGTCGCTTGCCCGCGTTTTTACGGAGCAGCAGGGATCGGTGTAACGCTCGCGGCAGGGATGCGGCTCAGCAGGAGCTTCGCCTCCCGACACCGCCTTTTGCCCGAAAGTCAAGGCCATTGGACGGAAGCCTGCGGGCAAAGTATGCCGCGAGCGACAGCGAGCCCGAGTCGCATGGGTCACGGAGCCGGTGAACTCTGCAACATTGGAAAACCCGTGTGGGTTCGCGCACTGATCGGAGCGAACCACACATCCATGCCTGCCATCCGGATTCAATGCCCTGAATGGCAAACGCCGAAGGTGCAATTGGCAGTCGTCCATTGAAAAATATACTGTGTGACGCACTGCGAAGAAATTCCGGGCGTGTCCGCAAGGCCTGCTCTGTCCGGCATGACCGCTGTTGCCTCGGCAATCAACAATCCGGCTGAAGCCCGCTGACCGTAGTACTTCGCCATGATCTGATGCGGCAACCGTGAGGTGCCCGCTCGATATCGTGTCAGCGGGGCCGGAGCGATGCGGTTGGGCAGTGACAAATCTGCAATCGTGACCGAAGTGAGCAGGTTGGAAGGGCGGATGGCGGGCTTTCAGAATTCAAAATCGGAATCCAATGCACTCGACAGATCGCTATGGTGTGGCGGACACGAGTTGGCAGTAGACGTCGCTGCGTTCGACGGGAACTGAAGGCCGGTGAAAATCCCGGAGCTGGCCTGCTCGGTTTCTGACCGAGAAAAGCACCGTCAGCACCCGAAGCTTTTTTTCGCTCGGTCCCCAATTACAATCCGACCGGTCAGGAATCAGACACCATCTGTCCTCAAGAAAGCCCCCATCGTGCCATCTTCAGCCTTTTCAATCCGCGTCGGCCTCCTGTTCATGGCGATCTCATCAGCAGCAATTTCGCTTCACGAAATTGCCGCACAACCCCCTCGGCCCTCCGCATTCCCCAGGCCATTCGAACTCGGCCCGGACGACAGGCAGATCTATCCCGAACCGTCTGCCGACATCACAGCCACACGCTCCGAAATCCAGCACGGCCGACTGGAAATGATCGAATACCAGTCAAAGACGGTGGGCACAGTCCGCAAACTGAACGTCTACACCCCGCCGCTCTATACAGCGGACCAGAAATATCCTGTTCTGTACCTGCTGCATGGGATCGGAGGGGACGAGACGGAATGGCAGAAGTTCGCAGATCCGGCAAACCTTCTCGACAACCTCATCGCCGCTGGT
>JBJTOM010000162.1:0-14552 GCA_046074585.1 Planctomycetota bacterium
CGAGTGCACACGTTGCCACCGATCATAAAGGTGGCAGTCTTTGAGGACCAGCATTCGGAGCGGTTGGGGCACTTGGCACTCTCGCAGACGGTTTCCAGTCGCAGGTCAGAAATAATGCCGCTGGTCCAGGCCATGCCAGCCTGGGGCAGTGGGCGTTTGAGCCATCGAGGGAGTCGCCGGACGGCTGCGTCGGCCGGCTGCGAGGGCGCGTCACCGGTAACATCAGGTGCCGTCAGCGTCAGGATTGGCAAAGCTGTCATGGATCAGCGTCCGGGATCGAGTGAGAAATGGGTGGCTGGTATGCAGATGATAGTCGGGGTAGCCGAGTTGTTCACAGAGATGGGTGGCGAGTGCCGAGCGAATCCGAGGCATGGGAGTGGGCCGGACGCGTTCGGCGTTGAGCGATGAGACACGCTGGTCCAGCAGTCCGCGACCGATGAGACGGGCTTCGTCCAGCCGCACGCTGACATTCAGAAAAACGCCGAAACTGGTGATGCCCCGATCCACGTGCAGGCCCAGCTCTGCAATGACGCCGTGTCGCCCATGCACTGCGGTGGGGTCCCCGGAACAGATGCTTGCGCGGACATCGACGTCGCCACAGGCCAGAATTACGGCCCGCTGCAGCCGCAGACGAAATTCAGCTTCGTCAAACCCGCATTCGTCCAGAGACACAATCACGTAGGCCCCCAGCTGACCTGGCTGATGCAGAATGACGTGCCCATCACGCCGAACGCGGTGGACCTGCAGGAGCCTGGAAGTGAGCTCGCGAGCGTCAAGCGGGAGTTCCAGCAGGCTGGGGCCGAAACCAGCCGTCACAACTGGGGGATGTTCGCACAGCAGAATGCAGGCGTTGGTACGACTTTGCAGCCGGACTTCATGAACCATGAGCTTTTGCAGGGCCAGCACTGCAGGGAGGTCGACAGTGCCAAGCAGCCGTACCTCGGCGTTGGCAGGAGTGTTGTCGGAGAAGTCGTCCCAGTTGATGCAGGGCATGGGCGAGTGCGGAGACTGGAGGGAACGGAGTTTTTCGCCCCGAATTCTACCTGCTCCCGTTCCGGGGGGCAGCCGGAATTCAGGGAATTCATCCAAAACACGCGTTTTTCGTTCTGAAAGCTGGTCTGGACACAAAATCCACGTTCCAGCAGAATTTGCCGGGAGAGTCAGTTTTCAGTTTTCAGTTTTCAGTTTTCAGTTTTCAGTGCTTCTCCCAATCTCCCCTCTTTCCTCCCAGGGGAGAGGGACCGGGGGTGAGGGGTCAGGCACCCTGCCAACGCAGCCCCTCAGCCTCCTTATCGCTGCCTCCATCGAGGTTTCATCATGCCACGTCTGGCGATTGCCGTGTGTTGTTACGCCGGCATTTTCACGTTTTCGTTCCTGTGTGCGCTGCTGCTGCGGTTCGATCTGGACCCGCTGCAGATCCTCCAGCGAATGCTGGGAACCGAGGCGGTGATGCCCGTCGGGCTGACATCGCGGGAAGCGTTTGAATTTGAGCAGAAGCAGTATGCGGTTGGCGTGTTCTTGAACGGCCTTGCGCTGGTGGTGCTGCTGAAGGTGGGGATCGTGCTGTTTTCGCGTGAGTGGCGACGGCAGCTGCGATATTCCACGATTCACGACATGGCATGGTCTGCGGCCGTGTGCTGCATCAGTGGCATTCTGCTGGCAGCACTGCAGCAGGCCCCCGAGACAATACCCGAGATTCCGCGGGGGGTGATCTTCATCGATACCGTGCTCTCTGCAGCCACTCTGGCCGCAGCCCGAATTTCCGCCAATTCGCTCCGCATGCTGCGGCAGCGATTCCGCAACCCGGAAGCCGTCCGCACGCTCATTTACGCCAACAGCAACGAGGCCCACGCACTGCTCACATCACTGCAGGCGGCCGGATCATCGCTGCGTGTTGTCGGACTGGTGTCCCCCAGAGCCGGGGCGCGCGCTGAACTTGTTGGGGGTGTCCCCATTCTGGATGCGTCGGCCGGCATCGAAAAACTTCTGCGTCGCAGCGGTGCCGAAATGATCCTGCTGCCCTCCAGCCTCCCCGGGAAGACGATTCGGGAGATCAGCGATGTCTGTCGGCAGGAGGGAGTTGACGCGCATGTGGTGCCGCGAGTGGACGAGATTCCGCGAGGCCGGTTCCAGCTGCGGATGCGCGATATCACGATCGATGACCTGCTCCGTCGCGATCCCAATCGCCTTGACCTTGAAGGAATTCGCGAGTCACTGGAAGGTCGCGTGGTGCTGGTGACCGGAGCCGCCGGAAGCATTGGCTCAGAAGTCTGTCGCCAGATCCTGCAGTTCGAACCCCGGCGAATTGTCATGCTGGATCAGTCGGAATTTGCCATTTTCCAGCTGGAACAGGAATTTGCAAAGCTCAGGGCGACCGGGGAATGCGGGCGGGCGGGAATCGAGTTTGTGATCGAGGATATCACCGATGAAGCGGCGATGCTGCGTGTCTTCATGCAGCACCGCCCCGCCGTGGTCTTTCACGCGGCCGCGTACAAGCATGTGCCGCTCATGGAAAGCAATCCTCAGGCCGCCGTCCGCAACAACGTGTTTGGCACTCAAGTCATCGTGGATCTTGCAGACCGTTTCCACGTGGAACGCTTTGTGATGATTTCCACAGACAAGGCTGTCAGGCCGACGAATGTGATGGGAGCCACCAAGCTGATTGCGGAGGAATATCTTGCCGCCGTTGCCCAGCGTTCCCGCACGCGATTCATTACGGTGCGATTTGGAAACGTGCTGAATTCTGCCGGGAGCGTTGTGCCGACGTTTCGCAGACAGATTGAAGATGGAGGACCGGTCACCGTGACCGATCCGGAAATGCAGCGTTATTTCATGACCATTCCGGAAGCCGTGCAGCTTGTGCTCCAGTCCGGCGCTATCGGCGAAGGTGGAGATGTCCTGATCCTTGACATGGGGGAACCAGTCCGCATCGTGGAACTGGCAAAGGACATGATTCGACTTTCCGGCCAGCGGTATCCGGAGGACATTGACATTGTTTTCACTGGACTACGGCCCGGGGAAAAGCTGTATGAAGAGCTGTTTTATGAGACGGAACAGCACTCTGCTCGCATTCACGAGAAGATTTTTCGTGCCCCACGTGGTCGACTGCCGGCTGACGGCGCTTCAGAACGCGATCTGGCCCTGCTGAAAAATCATCTTTACGGCAGTCGCGACGAACTTCGCGAAGTGCTCTGGCAGATCACCGATCGCATTGTCGAACAGAGTTCCGGCAGCGAAGACCGCAGACGACGGGTGGCCTGAGTTCCCGCGGTCAGTCCAGAAACAGGGCCCGCTCTTCGGCGGACGGCAGCCGGCACTGATCGTGCCTGCCGAACAGCTGATAACGCACCTGACCGACGAGCCTGTAGCCCAGATCGCGAAGTGGCAATGGGATCACCCAAAGCATCGCGGCGAGGATTTTCCATGGTCCGCCCATGGCCCACAGAATGCGGCACACGGCAGCACTGCGAATCCAGGCGTGCCGGGGTGTGAGCAGCACAACGGTGGAGAGTTGCTGCCAGCGATCGGCAGGGAGCAGTTGGCGGGCTGTCTGACCCTGCAGGGGTGAAAACCGAAGCTGTCGGCGACGATCGTGGCGGATCACCCAATTGACGAAGTGATTGCAGAATCCACAGACACCGTCGAAGAACACTATGCCGTCGGTGGGGACTGAGTTGTCAGCGCTGGTGGAATGCAGGGGCTGCTTCGGCGAGTGGCTGACGAGGATGTTTTGATTCACGGCAGCATTCCAAAAAAAGAAAACGACAGGAGAGATCCTGTCGTTTTCGAGACGATCGAGGTTGTGACACCGTGACAGGGATCAGTCCTGGTAGTCCACTTCGATGTAACCCTTCTTCACGCGAACGTCAACCGCATACTTGCCGTAGTCATAACGGATGCGGTCGCCGTTTTTGCTGCAGGAGACCACTTCACAGCCGCAGGGGACGCAGATCTTGATGTAGACGCAGGGCGGAGCGCAGCAGCCGTCGTAGCAGGCGCAGGGATCTTTAACGGCGATGATTTTCGGGGAGGCACAGGGGGCCATTTCGTTGAGGTCTTTGTACTTCACGTTGCAGAACAGCGTGATCGGATGACCTTCGACCGGGGCAGCTTCCGGGGCAGGAGCGGCATTGGGGGCCGCTTCCACAACAGGAGCAGCGTCCTGAGCAAACACGTTGCTGCAGGTCAGAGAGAGGCAGGCAACTGCCAGCAAAGCCAACTTTTTCATGATCAACCTTTCCAAATCCAAACTTCAGGTGAAACAGACCTTCAGCAACCAGCGGACACTGACTGATCGCTGTCGTCGACAGTCTAAGCAAAGCATTCCCCACCGATTCCGTGGTGTCAAAATCCTGCCGGGCAACCGAGCGTTTTTTGAACAACCTGAAAAGGCGGCGTGCGTTTTAGGCGATTCGGGAAAAAAACGACGGATGGTAGATTTTGATGCTTTGGTGATATTAGGGATTTAGGGGATTTTTGTCAAGAGAACTTTACATGCCTTTGGATAACCGGAAGAAACAGGAGATTTGCGGTCTTTGCCACCTGCCAGCGCAGTTCCCATGCCGCTACGGTGGCAGCCCTGCGCGTGTTTCATTAGTATCCTGCTGTCCGTCCCGCGTGGCATTCGTACGGCACTTGGCAAGACAGTAAGGTGATCCCGACATGCAGAATTCTCAACTTAACAGCGGCTTCGGGCGACGGAACTTCCTCGAGACTTCAGCGGCCGCAGTGGTGACGGCCGGTGTGCTGACCTCGGAAGCGTCAGCGACAGGTGTCTCTCGGAGCGACGAACGCCCGATTGTGGTCGGCGTGATGGGGACCAGTCGCGGGGCGGCTCTGGCTTCCGTCTTCGGCAGCCTGCCGGGCGTCGAACTGCGTTACGTCTGCGATGTCGACAGCAACCGCGTCAAAGCGCTTCAGGAGTCCATGTCCACAAAGCTGCAGAAGCCGGTTCAGGCCGTGAGCGATTTTCGGAAAATCCTCGACGATCCCGGCGTGGATGCTCTGCTCTGTGCCGCCCCAAATCACTGGCACGCTCCCGCCGGCATCCTCGCCTGCTCCGCCGGCAAACACTGCTACGTCGAAAAGCCCTGCAGCCATAACCCGCGCGAAGGCGAACTCCTCGTCGAAGCCGCTCGAAAACACAAACGCTGTGTACAGATGGGTAATCAACGCCGCAGCAGCCCCACCATTCGTGAAGCCATGCAGCTGCTGCACACCGGAGCCATCGGCAGGGTTTATTACAGTCGCAGCTGGTATGCAGCCACCCGTGGCACCATCGGTACCGGCACGCCCGCACCCGTCCCGCCCCATATCAATTATGAACTCTGGCAGGGCCCCGCACCGGACGCCCCCTTCACCTCCAATCGGCTGCACTACAACTGGCACTGGGTCTGGCACTTCGGCAACGGCGAACTTGGCAACAACGGCATTCACTCCATTGATCTCTCCCGCTGGGGCCTCGGCGTCGACTATCCCACCCGCGTGGTCTCATCCGGTGGTCGCTACGCGTTTCAGGACGACCAGGAAACCGCCGACACACATGTGGTCTCATTTGAGTTTCCTGATCGGCGGCAGATCACCTGGGAATGCCTCAGCTGCAATCGCCACGGGATGGACGGATCTGGTTTCGGCGTCAGCTTCCACGGTGAAAAAGGTGCGATGAAGCTGAACGATTCCGGCTATGTGATCCTGGATGACAAGGGTAAGGAAACAGCCCGGAAGGATGGCAGTGACGGCATGAAGGCACATGCCGAAAACTTTATCGAGGCCATCCGCCGAAATGATCCCTCGCTGCTCAATTCAGAAATCGAGCAGGGCCACAAGTCAACTCTCCTCTGCCACCTTGGCAATATCGCACACCGCACCGGTGATGCACTCCGCTGCGACCCCGCAAACGGACAGGTGCAGAACAATGACAACGCCATGCAGTTGTGGTCACGCGACTATCGGCCCGGCTGGGAACCACAGGTCTGACACCAGCCGTTCGTCCGTGCAGCGCTGTCAGCCTGCATACTTTCGGAATACCAGGCACGCGTTGTGTCCGCCGAAGCCGAAGCTGTTCTTCAGCACGCAGCGGATCCGCATCTGCCGCGCGTCCCACGGCACGTAATCCAGATCACACTGGTCATCGGGGTTGTCAAGGTTGATCGTTGGTGGAGCCGTTTGCTCTTCGATGGCCTTCACACAGAAGACCGCTTCCACGCCGCCGGATGCTCCCAGCAAATGCCCGATCTGGCTCTTGGTGCTGGAGACCGCCAGCGCGTCTGCGTGTCGCCCGAAGACCGCGCGAATCGCATGTGATTCCGCCACATCTCCCTGCGGTGTGCTGGTGCCGTGCGCATTGACATAATCGACATCCTCCGGAGCCACTCCGGCGTCCTGCAGAGCCAAAGCAATAGCCCGTGATGCTCCCGCACCTCGGGGGTCCGGGTTGGTCAGGTGGGTGGCGTCTGAGGAGAGGCCGTAGCCGGCGACTTCGGCGAGAATCACAGCACCGCGGCGAACAGCGAAGTCGAGTTCTTCCAGCAGGAGCACTCCGGCGCCTTCCGAAAGCACAAAACCATCACGATCCCGGTCAAACGGCCGACTGGCATCGCGCGGAGCGTCGTTGCGAGTCGACAGCGCACCCATTCTGGCAAAGCCTGCAATTCCCATGGGGGTGAGCGCCGCTTCGGTGCCCCCGGCCACCATGACATCGGCCATTCCGTACTGAATCAGCCGCACCGCATCCCCAATTGCATTGGTGGCCGAAGCGCAGGCCGTGCAGACGGCTGTACTGGGACCGTGCAGCTTCCAGTGAACAGAGACGTTGCCGCTGGCTGCATTGATGATCAGCTTGGGAATCATGAACGGAGAAATACGGTCGGGGCCACGATCAAACAGCACCGAATGCTGCAGTTCGATCTCGTCCAGACCTCCGATACCACTCCCCATGAGCGTTCCGCAACGCCACGGGTCACCGGCAGTGAAATCGATGCCGCTTTGGCGAATTGCGTGCTGGGCCGCGACGAGAGCGAACTGCGAAAATCGGTCTGCCCGCCGAAGTTCCCGGGCATCGATCTGCAGGTGCGAGGCTGCATCAAATCCCGGAATCTCTCCGCCAAAGCGAACTTTGAAGTCGCGACAGTCAAATCGCTGGATCAGACCAATACCGCTGTCCCCGCGACAGATCGCTGTCCAGACATCGGCAACGTCGCAGCCCAGCGGAGTGACAACGCCAAGCCCTGTCACCACTACGCGACGGCGAACCATGACAACTGCTCACGACACAGGAAACACTCAAAACACAAACGACACCGTTGATCGCCCGCGGATCGGATCAGGGCAGGGCCCGATCCGAAATCCGCAGGAGAACTCATACCGGCAAAACGGGCAATCAAGCCTTGGTTTTGTTCGAGATGTAGTTTACGGCATCTCCGACAGTTTTGATCTTGTCGTAGTCTTCGTCCGGAATCTTCACCTCGAAGTGGTCCTCAAGTGCCATCACCAGTTCGACAATATCCAGGGAATCCGCTTTGAGATTGTCCACAAACGAACTCGAAAGCGTGATTTCTTCCTTCGGAACGTCCAGATGCTCTCCGACGATTCCAATCACCTTTTCTTGAATCGACGACACAGGCAAAATCCTCCAGCCAGGCCATGCACCCGCCCACGCTGGACGTGGTCTGCGAGTGTTCCATGAAGCTTACCCGGGCTGACTGCTCCATGCGCAGACAGCGACCGGTTCACGGAATGGGGTGAACATTACAGGTTTTGCCAAACCATGTAAACCCGTCCCGTCTGCGCTCTTTTCCCCGCTTTCTCACCCCAGCCGACTCCGCTGCGGTATATGCAGGTTTTCACCCACATCCCGCTCCGAAAGGCCCCATTTTCACGCTGACTCACACCCCCAAAGTCCCCTGAATTCCGAATTTAACGCCCCGCCTTCGCCAATCTTTCCCCCGATTCCCCCGGATTTCAGCCCCCGGCGAGCCACTGCCTGTATATTTGGGGAGTCCCGGCGCTTTCAGCAAAGATTTTTCTTTTTTCCATCCGCGCCCCCGAAGTACTGCCGTTCTCAAGCCCCGTTTCCCCCGGAGCCCGCACTTGACCACCGCTCCCGCCGCAGGCCTCTCTGATTCCATGACCCGGTCCCGGACCTCGGCCCAGTTCGTCGGTTTTCGACTGGCCGATCAGGACTACGCATTCCGCATCGAACAGATTCAGGAAATCGTGATCCCCGACCGACTCACCCAACTGCCTCAGGTTCCCGACTATATTGAGGGCGTGAGCAATCTGCGGGGCACCATCATTCCGGTCGTCAGCCTCCGCAGGCTGCTCAACCTGCCCTCCGTTCCCGCAGACTCCGAAACACGGACCATCGTCGTGAATGTGCATCCGCGAATCATCGGCTGCACCGTGGATTCCGTCACGCAGGTTCTGCGAATTGCCCCCGGAGAGGTCCTGCCTGCCCCGGATATGCTCACCGGTGATGGCGGCAGCTTCATTGACGGCTTCGCAAAACTCGATGCACGCCTGGTCACACTGCTCAACGTCCCACAACTGCTGGACCCGGCGAAGATGGACCTCGTCCGGGAACTGGCCCGCAACGGGGCACTCACCGCAGGCCCCTGACGATCGACACCCGCTCCTGCCGTTCCCGTCCCCCGGCTCATTCCACTCCTTCACCCGCATCCTCCACGCAGCAGATCCGGAGAAATCCATGGCAAAACGTCAAAGCACGGCACGCCCCGGCCGCCCTCGCACCACCGTTCCAAAGATCGACTTTCAGCAGATCCTGGAAAACTCACAGATTCGAGTGATGGTGGCCAATCGCAATCTTGAGATTGTCTACATGAACCCGGCGTCCCGCAACACGCTGAAGGAAATGCAGCACCTGCTGCCCATCCCCGTCGATGAAATGCTCGGCAGGCCAATCGATATTTTCCACAGGAACCCGGAACACCAGCGCAGGTTTCTGGCCGATCCTGCCAACCTGCCCCACAAGGCGCGCATCCAGCTGGGCCCCGAAGTGCTCACACTCAGCGTCTCTGCCGTGCGCGATGCCGACGGCAACTACGCCGGCCCGATGATCAACTGGGAACGAATTACCGACCAGGTCCGTGCTCAGGAGCGGGAGCAGCAGCTGCGTGACGCCCAACTGGCGGCTGAAGAGAATCTGCGGCACCGCGTAAACCAGCTGATGCAGGTTGTCTCCGCCATCGCCAACGGGGATCTGACCCAGCATGTCAATTCAGAGGGTGATGACGATCTCAGTCGCCTCGCGGCCAGCGTCGGGCGGATGTCCGGCGACCTGCGAAATCTTGTCAGCGAAGTCGTGGAAGCGTCTGATCAGCAAAGTGAGGGTGCTCAGGCAATCGCGGAAAGCTCCCAGAATCTCAGCGAATCCTCACAGACCCAGGCGGCTTCCGTTGAAGAGATGTCGTCGGCCGTCGAGAGTATGCTCAGGTCCATGCAGGTGATCAGCGAAAGCGCCGCCGTGGCACGCCAGCAGGCCGATGCCACTGCCGGACTTGCCCGTGAAGGTGGCACCTCCACCGAAGAAGCGGTCCAGTCCATGAAACTCATCCAGAAATCCAGCGAGCAGATCAATGACATCATTCAGGTCATCAGCGAGATTGCCAGTCAAACCAACCTGCTTGCTCTGAACGCTGCCATCGAAGCAGCCCGCGCCGGCGAACACGGGCTGGGCTTCGCCGTTGTGGCCGATGAAGTTCGCAAACTCGCCGAACGCTCCAGCCTCGCAGCCAAGGAAATCACTCAGCTCATCAAGGAATCCACTCGCCGTGTTGCTGAAGGCGCTGAACTCTCAGTCCGCGTCGGTCGCTCACTCAAATCCATCGTCCAGGCTGTCGAACAGACCGCCGCCGGCATCTCCCGCATCGCCGCCTCCACGGAAACTCAGACCGAAAGCGCCCAGGAAGTCCAGTCCTCTATCCGCTCCGTCGGACGCACCACGGAAGCCGCCGCCGCCGGCTCTGAAGAACTGGCAGCCAGCGCCGAACAGCTCGGGGCCCAGGCGTCGGCTCTGCGAGATCTCGTGTCCCGCTTTCGCGTCTGATTTGAGCACCCATCTGAACCCACTGCACGCAGCGAGGCGTTATGGAACCTGCGCAGCTGT
Organism: Planctomycetota bacterium; assembly: GCA_046074585.1. Taxonomy (GTDB): domain Bacteria; phylum Planctomycetota; class Planctomycetia; order Planctomycetales; family Planctomycetaceae; genus SXXK01. Next base: position 10,124 of record JBJTOM010000162.1, read on the forward strand.
CTTCAGCGGAATTCGAGGAATTTCGTCGGCTGATCTACAAGCTCAGCGGCATTCATGTGCCTGAAAACCGCATCACGCTGCTGAGTAACCGCATCCGCAGACGAATCCGCGCCCTGCAACTCCCCGGCTATTCGCATTACCTCTCACTCCTCAAAACCCCCGCAGGCAGCGACGAAATCAATTTCTTTCTCGATGCCGTCACCACCAACGAAACATCCTTCTTCCGCACCGAAAAGCAATTTCAATGGCTGCAGACTGAATTTCTTGAAGATCTCTGCTCCCGCATCCAGCGAGGCCAGCATCCGCGTCGCCTCAGAATCTGGTCCGCAGCCTGCAGCACCGGCCAGGAACCCCTCACCATCGGCATCTGCCTCCTCGAATACTCCGAACTGCTCCGCGGAATCGAGATCGAAATCGATGCCACCGACCTCAGCGAACACGTCCTCGCGCAGGCCCGATCAGGCCTGTACGAACGACGAATGCTCGCCGGGATTCCCCTTGAACTTCAGCACAAGTACTTTCAGCCGGCCACCAACAGCGCCGACGCTTCCACCGACCCGGATTCCGCAAAGGACCTCTGCGAAGTCCGCTCCCCCCTCCGAAAACTCATCCGCTACCAGCGACACAACCTGATCACCCGACCGCCAGCCAGCGGCTATGACTGCATCTTTCTCCGAAACGTCATGATTTACTTCGACCAGCAATCAAAAACTGTTGTTGCCGCACACCTGCAGCGCGCTCTGGCAGACGGTGGGTATCTCGTCATCGGTCCCTCGGAAGGACTCCACGATCACCTCCAGCAGCTTCAGCGACGATCCGCCTTCATCTACCAGAAGAACCCCGGAGCCCGCCCATGACCTCTGCGGATGCTCAACCCCACGACGACCACAACCCGTTTCTCTCCGAAGAAATGGCGCAGTACCTGCAGGTCTACATAGACGAGTCCGACGAAGAACTCGAAGGCCTCACTGAAGCCATCCTGCAGCTGGAAAAAAATCCCCGACACGCCGAATCACTCAACCGCGCCTTTCGCATGCTGCACTCCCTCAAGGGCTCTTCAGGCATGCTGGGCTTCGAAATCGTCGGCACACTCGCACACCAGCTCGAAGAACGCTTCGAATCGTACCGCTCCGGACGCGCCACACTCGATCGCGAAACCACCACGCTCATCCTCCACGCCGTCGATTTCTTCCGCGCCTTTCTGTCCAGACTGCGGGTCGGGGACCTCAGTCAGGGAGATCCGGAGCCACTGCTGCGACAAATCCGGGACCTCAGCGATTCCAGCAGAACCACAACCCCCCCCGCCACCACTCGACAGTCAGGCGGGGATAGCCCCCCGGCCAGTCATTCTGCAGTGCCGCCACAGGGCACGCCGCTGGCCCTCCCCCACGAACACTCCCTCAGCCAGGCAGGAGGCCTCCGAGTTCGCGTGCGTTTCCGTCAGGGACTTCAGCTGGCAGACCTCAAAGCCCGGCTGATCCTCTCGCGACTGTCCGCCATCGGAGAAATCGTCTCCTGCGACCCGCCTGTCGATGATATTGACAGTTTTGAAGACCTCACCCTGTTCTCGCTCTGCCTGATCACTGCAAAGCCCGTTGATGAGGTGCGGCGCATCGCCAGTGTTGATGGTGTCGAGTCTGTGGATGTGAGCACATCAGCGCTGGGCGGTGATTCCGTCGTCACCGCGCTCGGTCCATCCGCCGCGCAGCCGGAAGAATTCGCCGTTCCCGCCACAGCACCAGCACCCGTGGTCAATTCGCTCGCCAATTCCACGCCGACTGCCCCCGCAGTTGCCTCCCAGGCAGTACCGCTGACAATTCAGGATCCACCTCAGGATTCCGTTCCTGTTCCCGTTCCCGTTCCCGTTCCCGAAGCCGATGCCGATGCCGATGCCGATGCGGACCGAATCGGTGTGCCGGGGACGGTCGTTGAAGATTCCAGTCGGGATGTTCGCGCGGCCGTCCAGGAAACGCTGCGAGTCGATATCGGGCGACTGGATCAGCTGCTGAATCTCACCGGTGAACTGGTCGTGGCCAACGCGCGCTGCAACCAGCTGATCACCGACACCACGCCCGCCTACCGTCGCACGCCCGGACAGCGACGGTCCACGGAATTGCGTGAGGATCTACGGAGGCGATTTGAGCGTCTGCGGGGCTGGCTGCAAACTCAGCCGGATGGCCCCCGCGTCTGCAGCGAACTCCTCGGCGGACTCGACGAAGAACTGGAACTGCTGGACCGGGAAACGACCGTTCATGAAACCGGACATCGCTTCCATGCGGAAATGGTGGAAGCCTTTGATCAGCTCAATCGTGTCTCCCGCAATATGCAGCGGAGCGTTCTCAGCACCCGCATGATCCCTGTCGGGCCACTGTTCAATCGCTTCCGCCGCGTCGTGCGCGATCTCTCCGTCGATCGTGGCAAACAGGTCAGGCTGGTCATTCAGGGAGAAAAGACCGAACTCGACAAGCGGATGATTGATGCACTCGGTGACCCGCTCCTGCACCTCATCCGCAATGCGCTTGATCACGGCATGGAAGCGCCGGCCGCCCGCCGTTCTGCGGGAAAACCAGACGTCGGTACCATCACTCTGGCCGCCGTACACCGCGGCAACAACGTGCTGATCACCATTCAGGACGACGGCAGCGGCATCCAGACCTCGCGCATTCGCACAAAACTCGTCGCCCAGGGACTGGCGACCCGCGTGCAGGCGGACGCCATGTCCGAACAGCAGGTCATCGAAACCATCTGGCAGCCGGGCTTCAGTACAGCCAGTGCGGTGACGGAAATCAGCGGTCGCGGCGTCGGAATGGACATTGTCCGGGCTGCCATTTCCGATTTAAGCGGCACCATTGAAGTCTCCAGCACCGCAGGCCAGGGAACAACCTTCACCATCCGCCTCCCACAGACGCTGGCCATCATTCACAGCCTGCTGTTCCGCTGCGGGAATGGTCATTTTGCTGTCCCCATTGATGATGTTCGCGAAATCGTCTCCGTGCTTCCGCAGCAGATCCATGCCATCCACCGGCATCAGGCGATCGAAGTTCGCGGGGCCCTCGTTCCCCTGCATCGCCTCGATGGCATTTTCCGCTGGCATGGCAGGGGGCCCGGAATCACCGAGACCGAAGCTGATTCCCCGGAAAATCGTCGCCAGGAAGTCCTCATTCTTCAGGCCCGCGGGAAAACCCTGGGACTTTCCGTCGACAGTCTCATCGGTCGCTCCAACCTGGTTATCAAATCGCTCTCCGACAACTATATTCCCGTGCGGGGACTTTCCGGCGCGGGAATTCTTGGAGACGGCACGGTCTGCCTGATGCTGGATTCACCCGCCATCGTCGACCTCACGTCTCAGACCCGGGCCGAACGCGACGAAAACCGCCCCCGCAGCACTCGAAAACAAACCGCCGGCATTTAACTCCCTCAACCATCGCCGGCCACCCTGACGGAGCACTCCATGGAACAGGAAGCACTCAGCCCCGAACTCCTGCAAAAACTCATTCCCGCCGTAAACCGCGGTGCAGCCGAATGTTCGCAGGCAATCTCCGCATGGTGTGCCGCACCCCTTTCAATGACTGTCGAACGCGTGGGACAAAGTAGTCTGCAGCAGGCCACCGGACTGCTCGGATCCGCAGATTCAGCCGTCTGCGCCTGCCTGATGGGCATGCTCGGTTCGTACACCGGTCAGATGCTTCTGGGTTTCGAGGATGCCAGCGGACTGACACTCGCCGACCTCATCCTCGGTCGCCCCGATGCCGCCACCAGCGTCTGGGGTGACGTCGAAATCTCGGCTGCCATGGAAACCATGAACATCGCCGGCAGCGCCTTTCTCAATGGACTGGGCACCGAACTTGCGGAACGCTCCGGTTTGCCCATCCGCCTGCTCCCCACCCCCCCTGTGTTCCTGCGGGACTACGCCGCCAGCCTGCTGCAGTCCGCCTTCATGAATCAGGCACTCACCGACAGCCTGCTGGTTTACACAGAGACGCGATTCGAACTCTGCGGACGACCGCTCGCCTGGACCTTCCTCTGGATCCCCGACGCCGACTCGCTCGATGATCTCCGCAGGCTCCTCGAATCCCTGCAGCTCCCCGAACCGAAATGATGCCTGCCGTGCCGAATTCTGATCCATCACCGATCGAAAAATACAATCGTCGCGTGGGTATGGGCGAACTCGATGTGATGCGCGGCGGTGGTGTCCTCAGAACACTCCTCGGATCCTGCATCGGACTTGTCCTGTACGATCGGCTGAATGTTGTGGGTGGACTGGCACACATTGTGCACCCGGATTCCGCCGGCCGCACCGGCCCCCCTGGAAAATATGCCGACACCGCCCTCGATGAACTCCTGAAGCTCATTGAACAAAAAGGCGGCAGACAGAAAAATCTCACCGCTCGCTATGCCGGAGGTTCCAACATGTTCGGAACAACTCAGC
>JBJTOM010000163.1:0-5934 GCA_046074585.1 Planctomycetota bacterium
TCACACAACCCGCCCAAAACGCAACCTCCAGGCCGCGCTCGTGAGCAAGCGGGCTACCCGGACGCCCCATAAAAGTTCGCAGTGGGAAGCGGGGAAGGACTGACGCGTGCGAGTTCCGGGGCTGGCGAGTGCGTTTCGATGTCATGCACCTTTGCCTGTGGTTGGAACGATTTTTCGGTTTGTGGTGATTTGGGCAGTTGCAGTGATCACCGCGATTGCAGAGCCAGTGGGGGGGGCCGGAATCCGGCCCGCGAGGCCACCGGGGACAGTCCCCGCAGAACCGACGATGCAGCCTCTGTCGCGTTCCATTTCCGGCGAAGGCCGTTGCCGGGAGGGCGACGCTCCTGCTGAGCCCCCCCGCTGCTCCGCCCACAAACCTGCACGGCACACTGGACCCAAAAACCGCGCCGCGACAGCAGCGACTCCGGAACCCAGCCGCCGTCGGAAAGCGTATTCAGTAAACACCTTCGGCGTTTGGGTGCCATGCACCTTTTGCTGCACCATGCACCTTTTGCTGCACCTGCACCTTGGCATGCACCTCGGCATGGCTCCGGGCCTGCCGGGGACAGTCCCGGCAGAGCCGACAACGCAGCCACCATGGCGATTGTTTTCCGGCGAAGGTCAATGGCGTGCCGCGTCGTTTCAGTGGATTCCCGAGAACTTCAAGACTCCAGGGCTTTCGCCCGCAGGATCTCCATTCTTAAAAAAAATCCTGGATTTTGTTGAAATTCACAGTGACTCGCGGCGGTTGCACCTGCTTCCGAGAATTCCCGCGAACCCCGCAATTTCCCCGACTCACGCAGCCGATGAAGTCCTAAAATGTGATAAGCCGGTTTCGCTCGGCACCTCTCCTCTCGGGCCATTCGGCCCACCACACCGGGATCCCAAACCCGGTCCCTCCGTTACCTTCCCACTCCTCCGCCGGGGCGCGCCATGCCGCCACGGTCCCTCCCCAGAGGCAACACATGGCTCAATCAGATTCCGCGCTTTCCCCGGTCGCTCAAAGTCGCATGCTTCGCAAGCTCGCCATCCCCGCAGCGCTGCTGCTGGGTGCGTCGGTGGCTGCATGGTGCATGTCGCGCGATCGTCCGCTGCCCCCCACAGCACTGTTCACTTTGCAGGCGACTCGGTTTCGTGTTCCGCACCAGGTGCAGGGCACCATCGAAGCCCAGGCCAGCAAAGTCGTGCAGTCCGGTTGCCAGTGGACGGTGCCGATCCTCAGTCTGCTCCCGGAAGGCACTTTCGTCCAGAAGGATCAGGTGGTCTGCGTTCTCGATTCATCGCAGATTGAAGAGTTTCTGCGATCCCGCGAAATCGCTCTGATCCGCGCCAATGCGGCCCTGACAGCCTCACTGCAGCAGCAACAGCTGCAGCAGACCGCCGCCGAGCGTCGCCTGTCCGACGCTCGTTACGCTTTGCAGAACGCCCAGCTGGAACTTGCTGAGACGCTTGAAGGCACCTTCCCTGCTCAGCTGGATCGTCTTGAAAGCGAGATTGCCGTCAGCGAAACGCAGGCGCAGACGGCCACCGACGACCGCAATTTTCTCAGTCGGCTCTGGATGCTGGGTCTGGCCAATCACGCCGAGGTTGCCGCATCGCAACTGCTGGTGACCAGCCGGACCGAGCAGCGTCGCAGGCAGGCCGGCCAGCAGCAGCTGCTGCAGACGTTTTCCATTCCGCGAACTCGGCGCCAGCTGGAGCACCGCGTGGAGATGCTGGAGCTGAATCTCGCCCGCACCGACCTCGCCAACTCACTCGCCGAAACCCGTTCGCGCATGATCGCGCTGGCCGATCAGCGGCGGCTTGATATCTACGAACGTTACGCGCGCACGGCGAGGGAAAGCATCGCCGCCTCAACATTAAAAGCGCCCGCCACGGGCCGGCTCATTCATGCCAACAACTGGTACGCCCGCAGCCGCGGGATTCGCACGATTGAAGAGGGCCGTTCAGTCTACTTTTCGCAACCCATCTTTGAGATCCCGGACGAATCGCGGCTGAAAGTGTCCTTCCCGATCAATGAAACGCTGTTGTCACGTGTTTCCGTCGGGCAGTCAGTCGAGGTGAGCCTGCCGGGGCGGGAGGGCGATGTGGTTGGCGCGACCATCGAACGCATTTCCAGCATGCCCCGCATTCGCCGGGTCAACGGGATCGAGCTTGCCGAGTACTGGGCCGACGCCTGGCTGCAGCCGACGGCTGAGCAACGCCAGCACCTGCATCCGCGGATGGACGCCATGGTGACATTCTCACTCGCCGATCACCGCGATGCGATTGTGGTTCCGCGATCGGCCATTCAGCGTCGCAGCGAAGGTCCCTGTGTGTTTCTGCAGGATCCCGCCCAGCCGCATCTTGTGCGGGCAATGGGGATCAAGACCGGTGAGATCCACGAGGACCAGGTGCATGTCGTCGCGGGACTTCGCCCTGGCGATCGAATTCTCCTTACCGTGCCCCAGTAGCACACTTGTACGATCACGCGATCGCTGCCATCATCCGCAGCCACCAGTTCGTTGCCCGCAACTTTCCTGGAAGGCTTCCATATGAACCTGCGATCCTGCGTCCGTGCGATCCCCGATTTTCCCAGGCCGGGCATCATGTTCCGCGACATCACGCCCATTCTGGCCAGCCCGTCAGCAATGAAGGAAACGATTCGACTTCTGGCAGAACCCTGGCGCAAGTCCGGTATTCAGAAGGTGGTGGCCGCGGAAGCGCGAGGTTTTGTCTTCGGTGCCCCGCTCGCACTGGAACTCAACGCCGGGTTCGTACCGGTTCGCAAGCCCGGAAAACTGCCATGGAAAACCCAGCGATTCAGCTACGACCTCGAATACGGCTCGGATTCCCTCGAGATTCACACGGACGCCATCGAGCCGGGGGACCGCGTGCTGCTGGTGGATGATCTGCTGGCAACGGGCGGAACGATGGAAGCCTGTCTGAAACTGGCCCGACTCCAGCAGGCCGAGATCGCCGGCGCTGCTTTCGTGATCGAACTCACATTTCTCAACGGCCGCGATCGACTGGCCCCCGTCCCCGTGTGCAGTCTGCTGTCCTACCAGACGGAAGATGCGGACGAATAAATTCCTGACTGTTATGTGCCCCCGAAATCATTCCTTCTCGATGATGCGTGTGGCTGATTCACAGCGGTCGCACGCCGGACTGTTTGTTTATTCCGGCAGATTCGCATGAGTGCCCAGCACATTCTGTCCCCGGAACTCTGCCGGGAACTGCTGCAGCGGCTGGAAACGCGGTTTCACGAGTGTCCTCAGCGACATGCGGGGCTCCGCTGGACCGAAGTCCTTGAGCGGCTCGAATCGCGCCCTGCAAAGCTCTGGTCGCTCAACCGCATGGAAGAGACCGGTGGTGAGCCGGATGTGGTGGACATCGGGCTGCCTCGCGGTGAAATCTGCTTTGTGGATTGTTCAGCAGAAAGTCCGGCGAAGCGTCGCAGCCTGTGCTATGACCGCGCAGCACTGGACTCCCGCCGGCAGGCAAAGCCACTCTCCACCGCTCTCGATATGGCGAGTGAAATGGGGATTGAACTGCTCTCAGAAGAGCAGTATCGTCGGCTGCAGGAACTGCGATGCTGTGATTTGAAAACATCCAGCTGGGTGAGTACTCCGGAAGCCATTCGCGTGCGTGGCGGAGCACTTTTCTGTGAACGCCGGTATGACTGCGTGTTTGTCTTTCACAACGGGGCGGAGTCGTGGTTTGCGTCCCGTGGTTTTCGCGGACTGCTGAGGATCTGAACTGTGTACTGGTAAAACGGGTCTTCAGAAAACCCCTGAGCTGCCAGTACGCAGTCAGTTCCCTTCAGAAATGATCGCACTTTCCGGTCGCCGATGCCTGCTTTGCCAACAATAGAGTTCGAGCATTCTGTTGTTTTGTTGATTTCCGGCGTTCAGGGCCTTGCTTCAATGATTCGAAGCAGCCTGTTGCCGGCGGGGGCTTCAATGACAGTGTCGGTTCCGGAGGGCCACTGCACAATCAGTCTGACCGGTGTTTCAGCGGCGGGGTAACCAAAATGCAGGATGGGCGACGAGGACGACAGATAACTGCCACCACCTTTCTGCAGACGGATGCGACGCCGTGCGTTGGTTTCCAGCACTGCCACAGCGCCAACCGGGTGACGCGCCGAAATCACCCCGCACAGCTCGACGCAGAGCCAGTGTTCTGACGTGGCCGACGTGTTCTGATAGAGCTCCGAGCGGCTGTGAATGGGTGACATGGCCAGATCCGGGCGGCCGTCCTGATTCCAGTCCAGAGAGACCAGGCCGCGCCCGTGTCGGGGTGTGAGCATGTCAGGACTGGCCGCAGCTGTCACGTCCGCGAAATACTCGCCCTCGCGATTTTCCATCACCACCATGCGCTGCAGCCAGGGCGAATGCGTCGGGTACTGCACCACATTTCCATTGCAGACACTGATGTCTTCATCTCCGTCGTTGTCGAAGTCCGCAAACACGGAGCCCCAGCCGACGAACTGATCACCCAGAGCAGCCACGCCGGTGGCTTCACTGATGTGCCGAAACAGCATGGCCCCCTGATTCTGATAGAGTGCAAAACTTTCCATTTCGAAGTTGGCCGCCCAGAGATCCGGACGTCCGTCCAGATTGAAGTCGGCTGCTTCCACACCCATGCTGGCATCCGGCGAGCCACGGCTGCTGACACCCGCTCCACTGGAAATGCTCGCATCCGCAAATCCGTGGCCGCCTTGATTTCGGTACAGAAAGTTCATCATCACGTCATTGCCAACGTAGACATCCGGGAAACGATCCTGATCAAGATCGGCGATGATGACTCCAAGAGCCTTGCCATCATTCCGCACACCCCATTCCTGAGTCGCATTGTGGAACGTGCCATCGCCCTGGCTGAGAAACAGCGAATCCGGAACCGCTGAAAACAGTTTGGGCGAACAGTTGTCGCGCGTTGTTCCGTCGGCCGCATAGCAGGGCGGGTCATTTTCAAATGACCAGTTCACGTAGCCGGTGACGTAGAGGTCAGCGTAACCGTCGTGATTCAGGTCACCCCACGCCGCTGATGCGTTCCACGTGGGCGCTTCCAGCTGCGTCTGGAGGGTGACATCAGCAAACGTGCCGTCTCCGCAGTTCTGATAAAGCCGAATGCCGCCATAACCTGTGAGCAGAAAGTCGGCAAATCCGTCGTTGTTGAAATCACTGACCGCCAGGCCGTGACTGTAAAGCGAACAGGATTCAGGTTGTGATGCAGCGGTGACGTCCGTGAAGCCCCGGTCACCACATCGCAGCGCCCGCAGGGGCAGCCCGCGGACTTGACGCCCCTGCAGATCTCCGCCCCCGGCAATCACCAGATCCTCCCGCCCATCGTGATCGATATCGAGCACCCCCAGGCCACTGCCAAGCGACTCCAGAATCGTGGCAAAGCCATGCTGCGCGCCGTTGTCAGGTACAACGTCCGGGAGCAACGCAGGTCCCAGTGGTTGAAACGTGATCGCGGCCGGGGCAGGAGCAGGAACAGGGACAGGGACCACTGTCATGCCGCCCGATCGCTCGGTCAGTCGAGGCGGTGATGCCTGTGAAGTTGCCGCGGAATCATCCGGCGTTGGTGCTGTGCCATCACAGCCGACCAGCAGAACAGCCGTGCTGAACACAGCCAGGATCAGAAGTCCGCCGGCTGTGCGCCGTGCGTCGCCCGGTTGTCGGAGGGCGTGCCGGCCTGGGTGGCATCCGCGGTCTTCGGGCTGGCCGTGAATTCGGGGTGCCGGCTGAGGAAACGTTGCCATTGATCCTGAATCCGCATATCGCCAGGCGCCATTCCCAGGGCGGCCGCATACCACGCGGCCGCCATCTGCGGCTGGCCCAGCTTATCGGCCGTCTCAGCCAGCTGCAACCTCAGCCCCGCATCCGTCAGATCGCGAACAGCAGCCTGATGCAGCTTCGAGAACGCAGCTCGGAGTTCGGCAATTTCGCC
>JBJTOM010000164.1:0-14403 GCA_046074585.1 Planctomycetota bacterium
TCGGCCGTTTCCATTGAAGTCTTCGCCGATGTCCAGCACGCCGTTGCCATTCAGGTCTTCACTGACGGATCGGAAAATGCCGCCATTGAGATAGTGAATCAGCACGCCATTGCCACCGTTCGCGTCCGCCGTGTTGTTGGCCAGGCTGGCGAGATTGAAGGTTGCATTGTCAGAGATGAACTGCAGTCCGTCAGTATCGTTGTCGTTAGCCGTATTTCCTTCGACAACGGTATTCACGGTGGCTCCGTTTCGTGCCTCAACACGCACGCCTGTGCCGTTGTTATTGGTGACGTTGTCCAGAATTCCTTCGGCGAACAATGCGTCAGGATCATCTGCATTGACCGTTGAACCATCAAGAGCGACCACCTTCAGGCCAGTCCCGCTGTTGTTGGTTGCCGTGTTGTTCGCCAGCAGCAGACTGGCCGTCGAGCCACCCGCGATGGAAAGATCCAGACCATCCTCGGATGTGCCCGCAAGACCGTTGAACAGGTTGTCCGTGATCGAAATCCGTCCGGACACGTTCGACAGCTTCGCGCCGTCCACGTAGCGGGTAAATTCGTTGCCTGCCAGCGTGACGCCAGTAATTGGCAGCGGATTGGAAACGCCATTCCCGAAGACCGTCCCGGCCGCGTTGGCGCCGTCGATCCGCAGCCCCAGAATCTGGTTGTTGCTGGCCAGCCGCACCACGCTGCCGCCGGCGACCATCACAGGATCAGACAGCAGCGGTGCCAGCGGTGGATTGGGATTCACGTCAGCAGGAATCACCGCGCCCGGTTCCAGCTGGAACGGCAGCAGGGATGACAGCAGCACCTGATCATCAAACAGGGAAATGCCACCGTTGATCGTCAGATTGGTGCCCGTGTCGTCCTGGCGAGGAGTGATGCGGATGATGTCCACACCAGCGTTGTTGTTGAACTTCGCCAGCTGCATCGAATTGTACGGGTTTTCGAAGGTACCACTGCCCGGAACCAGCAGATTGGGATCCACATAGAGAATGTTCCACGGATTCGCTGACTGCGGATTGATGATCGCCTCGTTCCGCACGACCGTGTCGATATGCTGGTGAATGCGGTTCGCACGCACCACAGGATCCATCAGACGCTCGCGAGTCACTCGCGGCCTGAACGTCCGCTGCTGACGATAGTTGGGAATTTCATACTGAATTCCGACGAACGTGTTGGTATCGAAGGTGCCGTCGTGGGCGAGTGTCGTGTTGACAGTCAGATTCTGCGTGACCAGCGCCTCCCAGCGAACCTGGAAGCCGAGAGCATCGTGACCGGCATCGTTGGTCAGGTAATACATGCCGGGATACATGTTCATCCCGTAACGCCCCAGCAGCGGCAACGGACCACCGAGTTCGAAGTCGCCACCGGAATAGGCGTTGGCTCGAACTTCCTGGTGCTGGCGGAACACGTTGTTGCCGGCCAGAGCAACGCCTGGCAGCACTGTAGTGCTCAGCAGAGCCGTATCATCACCCACCATCGCATAGGCATTGGCTCGAAAATCCACATACTTGCCCAGCGATTCAAAACCCGCCGTCGTTCGGGTCCGATTGCCGAAGCCAAGTCCCTCGTCATAGTCGAAGAACATATTCACGCCGAACACTCGATTGCGAGTCGGATCGTAGTAGCGGTAGATGCCGCCACCGCTCACGTAGGGCTTACCGTCCCATGTGACACCGCCGGAAACATCTCCGAGCAGCAGCATGGTGTTGGGCACCACGTGGTAGGGCACGCGGGCGTTGCTCCGCTGCGAGCCATCTGTGTAGCCCACACCGCCACCCAGATTGGTCTCGAACATCAGGATCGGCCCAAAAGGCTGCTCCGGCTGGTACACGCCAGGCAGCATTTCCGTAGCCGCCACGGTGCGTTCAAAATACGGAGCAAAACCCTGTGGCTGCGGGTACAGACCAGCGTCCGGAGGGACGGGAGCACCCTGCACAGGGGCTGGCCCCGGGGTTGGCGCGGGGGGCAGCTGGGCCTGACCAGCGGCGCCCGCGGCAGGTGCCGGACTTGCGCCCTCCTGAGGCCGGAGCGACGACATCCGGACTACACCTTCATCTCCCGTGGAGATGTTTGCCGCCGTGATCAGAGCAAGACTGCTCAGCACCAGCGAGGCTGTGGCAAAAAATCGTGTGGGTTTCATCGATTGTTCCGATCGAGCCGTATTTACGGATTGTGCCGGGAGCGCCGGCAATGACGGTTACTCTGTTCGATCGGACCGTCTGGCAGGTCGGGTTGAGTTAAAATGTGGGGGTTGTGCCGGTAATTCAATTTTCTCCGGTTGAATCGGTTCTCACGGTCGTTCCATCTCTGACGGGCACCCACAAGCCACCCTCGGTCGGCAAAAACTGCTGCTGCAGATCAACGGCCGCACCGGAATTGCCGCACACAGCAGGGAACGCCGTTTTGCGGGCCTGAGAACCTGTGTGCACAGACCTTGTTTCCCCGGGAACTGCTGGCGATGGCTGGCCCCGACTGTCATACTCATGTTGCTTTCGCCGATATCCCACAAATTGTGGCTGCATGCCCGTTGCCTGCCGCCCTGCAAGTCCCGTCTCTTCCTTCTGCTGGTTCCGCGCCCTGCACTTTCCCTGGAACTTTCCGCATGCACCCGCGATACGTCTGCGTTCCTCTCTTCGGGCCCCCCGGCGTTGGCAAGGGCACTCAGGGCGGCATTCTTGCCCATATTCCCGGCTTCTTTCACCTCTCTGTCGGTGACGTGTTTCGCTCCATCGACATCGGCTCAGATCATGGCCGCGAAGTCTACAAACACATCTCTCGCGGGCAGCTTGTTCCCGATGAACTCACCATCAAAATCTGGCGCAAGGCTGTCGAAGCCTACATCGCTCTCTCCCGTTTCAAACCCCGCGAAGACCTGCTCATCCTTGACGGCATGCCCCGCAATGTGCACCAGGTCGAAATGGTCCGCGAATACCTCGATATTCGCAAAGTCATTTACCTCCGCTGTACCGACGAAGAGGATATGATCCATCGCATTCGTCGCCGCGCCATCCGCGAAAATCGCATCGACGACGCCAACTAGGAAGTCATGCGAAATCGCTTTCGCGTCTACCGCGAAGTCACCGCTCCAGTGCTGGAACAATACGACTCGTCCATCATCCACGAAGTCGACGCCAACGGCTCCCCCGCCGAAGTCCTTCGCTCCATCCTCGATTGCCTGATCCCCGTCCAGAATGACCTCTTCGCCGCCAACCGCAGTGAAGAAGAAGCCGGCAGCTAAGGCCGCCGCCATTCCTTTGTCGCTGATCCTGCACTCCCCGAAAAATCTCCCCATTCAGGACCGCAAATCGGATGTCAGCCCCGAAAATGCTCTCACATGTCGTCTTCTTCACCCTCAAGGACACGTCTCAGACAGCCATTGATCATCTGGTGGCGGAATGTCATCGTTATCTGAAGAACCATCCCGGAGTGGTCGCGTTTTTCGCCGGAACACTCGCCGCTGAATACGCCCGCCCAGTCAATGACCACGCCTTCCACGTCTGCCTCAACGTCGTCTTCGACTCCCGAGCCTCACACGACACCTATCAGACGGCTCCCGACCACCTGAAATTTATCGCCGACAACCGCGACTCCTGGGCGCAGGTTCGCGTCTTCGACGCGGATGTGACGTGATAGTCCGCTCTTCCCCCGGCAGGCTCTGCCGAGACGCAGAGACCACAGGTCTCACCGGGAGTGTCGTACAGTCCGCCTGATCAACCACGGAGGGTGTTCCTGACCATCCCCGCCCCGCCCTCTCGCAACTCACTCCTGCGCGGACGACGCGGGCAGTGGCTGGTGTTCGGGGAGCGGTTGCCAGGCAGGGACTTCAAGGAGTTTTTCGACGACTTTGCGGCGACTGCCGGTGGCCTCATACAGGTCGTTTTGTCGTTTTGCGCCGCTGTTGTGGGGGATATTGGACACGGATTCAAGCTCGCTGAGGCACTGGAGCTCGCGTGCCGCGGGGCTCAGCCGGCCGATCAGTTCGTCCACCAGCTGCGGGACTGACCGCTGCTGAAAGTCGCGGTAGCTCACCAGAGACGCATCCGCACCATACCGTGTGGCCCGCCATTTGTTTTGTTCCACCATCATCGGATGGTATTCAGACTGAAACGTTCCCTCGTCGATGTCATTGGAAATTGTATGTACGAGGCACTGAATGAGGGACGTGAGAGCGAGGACGTGATCGAGTGACGGGGGGATATCGCAGACACGGACTTCAATGGTGCCGAAGTGATGATGCGGGCGAATGTCCCACCATATTTCGCGAATGGAGTTGATGAAGCCGGTGCCCATCAGGTGTTTGACGAGCCAGACGTATTCGCTCCAGTTGCGCATCTGGTAGGGGAGTCCGGCAGTGGGCAGACCTTCCATGATCTTGGAGCGATTGGACTGCAGCCCGGTGCTGCGTCCTTCCCAGAACGGCGAGTTGGCGGAGAGGGCGAGGAGGAGTGGGAGGTGATGCAGCATTCGATCGCAGATCATCACGGCCTTATCGCCTGAATCCACGCCGATATGCACGTGCAGCCCGAATGTGACGAGACGTCGGACGACGTCCTCCATGAGGGTTACGAGTCGATGATAGCGTTCGTGGACGGTGATTTTCTGGTGTCGCCAGGACGAGAAGGGATGGGTGCCGGCCCAGAGCAGTCGGATTCCGATGGGATGGAGGATGGCTTCGAGCTGGGCGAGTTTTCCGCGGAGATCATCCCCGGCCTCACTCACGGTGCCGCAGACTTTGGTGTTGATTTCGATATAGCACTGCATGAGTTCCGGTTTGACGGAGTCATGGAGGTGTTCCGGGAGTGCAGCCAGAACCTGATCGATGCAGCTTCTCAGCGAAAGCTCACGCGAGTCAATCAGCTGGAGTTCAATTTCAACGCCGATCGTGGGGCGAGGATTTCCCGTGAAACGCATGACCGTCATGGAACCTGTCTGCCTTTTTCGACCATCCGGGGAGCTGTGCTGCCGGACCGGGTGCATCAGTTGTCTGGACGGCCGAGCAGGCATCCTGGACGGTAACGCGGTTCGTTGCAAGCTCAGACCGGCGGAGTTGGCGGTGTCGCGGGGGCGTGGCTGCCGTTGGGCATGGGAGCGGGGCTGTGCACGGGGAATCTTTCGGCAATTTTCTCTGTCCCCCGTCCTGCCGAGGCTCCGCATTTGCAGCCGCGGGCATTTCGTGGGAAGATCCGCAAGGCTCGGTCCGTCAGCTCGTTCGGTCCGTCATCTGTCGAGAACCCGCTGTGATTTCCTATCGCACACTCAGGAAACTGGTCGGCGAGACCAGCCTGGAACGCAAATGCCGTTTTCTTTTCGGCATCGCGCTGCTGTGTCTGATTACCACCAGTTTCTGGTGGTACGCTTCGCTCACGCGCAGCATGGTTCAGCTGCAGCAGATCGAAGCTGCCCGGCTGATGGTTCCGCGGCTGCTGCAGCAACTGCATTACACGCGATTTCTGAAGCCTGCCGGCGAATCCGCGTCTCCCACGGGTTCCGCCGACACCCCCGCGATGCTTCTCGATGCGTTTCAAAAATCCATGCCTGCCGTGACAGATCTCCGACCGTCGTGGGATCTGCGTCCTGTCACCGTGGCCGGACAGGATGAACACGAATTTGAAGCGCGGGGAAAGTTTGAAAATCGCGACAATGCTCTGAACGAATACTCGAAATTCCTCGAAAAAGACGGCAGCCGCTTTCTCTACTACTACTCTGCCATTCGCATGGAAGCCAACTGCATCCTCTGTCACCAGCCAGACGGAGCCATTCGCAGCGGTTTGCCCAGCAGTCTGATGTCCGTTTTCAACCAGGCGGTGTTATCCGGGGGCACCTCTCTGGAAGCGAACAAAGACAGGGCCGGACAGTTGCCAAATGACTCTGCGCTCAACGACGCCTTCAACCAGCCATCGGAACGACCTCCGCTCTACGGAATTGCCACCATTACGCTCCCGATGGATACCGTGGACAGCCAGCTGGCCCACAATCGCGCCGTGCTGCTGGCCACAGCAATCCTCACGTCCTTCCTCGCAATGCTCGCTGCCTGGGCAATTGTCCGATTTATCATTGTCCGCCCCGTGCAGCATCTGAAGGACGTCAGCGACGAAATCGCCCGTGGCAATCTGAATCTGCGGGCAGACATCAGCACCGGAGACGAATTTGAAGAACTCAGCCATGCCTTCAATCGCATGCTGCGACACATGATGACCGTCAATGACGAACTCCGATCGCTCAACGAAAACCTCGATGCAAAAATTGATCAGCTGGCCCAGGCCAACATGGAGTTGTTCAACAACAACCGTCTGAAGGATGACTTCCTCGCAACCATCAGTCATGAACTGCGTACCCCGCTCAACAGCATTCTGGGGTTCAGCGACATTCTGCAGACAGCTCCCAATCTCGACGACCGACAGCGTCGCTATGTCTCCAATATCCAGACCTCCGGACAGTCGCTCATGGTCCAGATTAATGACCTCCTGGACCTGGCAAAGATCGAATCCGGAAAAATGGAAATTCACCCCTGCGCTCTGCGACTGGAAGAAATCCTGGAACTGCAGGTGCAGCAGATGCTGCCACTGGCCGACCGTCGTCGCATCGACCTCCGCATGGATGCCCCGCGTCCCCCGCTGCCCGAACTGATTCAGGACCGCGGGAAGATCAGTCAGATCGTCAACAATCTGCTTTCCAATGCCATCAAGTTCACTCCCGAAGGCGGTCGCGTCCGCGTCTCATCCCGCATCCTCGATGCCGCCACCGTCAGCTTCAGTGTGGAAGACACCGGCATTGGCATTCCACTGCAGGAACAGGAACATATCTTCGAAAAGTTTCGGCAGGGCTCGACAGCTCCCGGTGGCCGCGACCACACAACGCGCGAATACGAAGGCACAGGACTGGGACTGTCCATCGTCCGCGAACTCTCGCGTCTGCTCGGCGGAGACGTGTCTCTGGTGAGTGAGTTTGGCAAGGGCAGCGTGTTTTCGGTGCGGCTCCCCGTCGAAGTCCCGCTCCGCAGAAGCACGTCAGAGCCGGCTCCGGAATCCCGGCCACTGCCCTCCCCGCCCACCATCACCTCTTCTGATCTGCTCACCAACACCACAGCCCCCGCCCCGAATGCCCGGACACCGCACCGGCGGACACTGGACATCCAGACCATCGGCGGCACTCGCTGACCACGCCTCTGCCTGGATCGCTCAGTCCATCACCATCCATACCGCCTTCAGATAGTCTGTTTCAAGGCAGTTGGACCAGACAGGGTGATCGGGGGCTGCACCGGAGCGGGCGAGGATGCGGAAGGAACGGGGGCCGGTGGTCGGCGTTCCAAAGCTCTCCAGATCCTCGCCTGACGACCTGGCAGCCGCAGCCAGAAGCTGAATGAATTCAGGCTCCGGCAGCAGCCCCGCGCAGGAACAGCTCAACAGCAGCCCTCCAGGGCGAACCAGACGCATGGCCAGTCGATTCATGGCATAGTGCTTCCGCGTGCCCTCCTCGATTTCCAGACGTGAGCGAATGAGTTTGGGGGGATCGAGGATGACCACATCGAACTGGCGGCCATTCCTGAGCAGTTCACGCATGTAGCTGAAAATGTCGGCCTGCACAAACCGGATACGGGCCTGATTGAGATTTGCGTTCTCACGGGCCACTTTGAGCGGTTCTTCGTCGAGGTCCACGCCGATCACTTCGTCGGCCTGCCCCAGCGCTTTCGCCTGGACAGCAAAGCCCCCCGTGTAAGAGCAGAGATCCAGCACACTCCGCCCCCCACAGAACTCTGCCAGTCGCCGGCGGTTTTCTCGCTGATCACAGAAAAATCCTGTCTTATGGCCGCCCGAAAAACGCACGCGGAATCGCGTGCCATATTCATGGATGATCACGTTGTCCGGGCAGTTGGGTGATGTGAGCACCGGAGGGTCGGCACCTTCCTGAGACAAAAACTGCGGACTGCCACGCAGCATCCAGTGGGAAGCACCCGTGAGCTCACAAAGCATCTGCAGCAGTCGAGCCCCGCGCTGGTACATGCCCAGCGAAAATGCTTCCGCTGAGAGCACACCATGGAATTCATCAACCACCAGACCGGAGAGCCCATCAGATTCGGCGTGAATCAGGCGACGGGCTGTACCCGTTTCATCCAGCCTGAGCAGCTGTCGTCGAAGATCAACCGCCGATTGCAGTTTCATCCGCCATGCAGCATCATCCGGAAGCTGCGGTCCCTGCCAAAGCAGCCGCAAAAAAAGTTCGCTGCGGGGATTGCAGATGCCATAGGCAAAGGGCTGCGATTCACCAGGCGCGTAGACCGCCGCCAGGTCGCCTGCCCGAACCCCTTCCGACGAATCCACTCGCTTGCGGTAAATGAACGGATGCAGACTGCGGGATTTGAGCCGCACCACCGGGATGGCTTCAGATGCACGGGGGCCAAGCAGCTCCCGCTGACGCAGCAGGGGAGCCGTATGTTCGGTCGCAGGTGGCTTCATAGGGTGTGGCTTGCAGGGGAACACTGGATGTGTGTTGATGGCTGAGAGACGAAGTGGCGACTCCCGCGAATGTCAATCCCCGGCAACGCTCGTCCGGCACGAAGTGTACGGATCGTTCCCAATCCTGTCCCCTCTGAAGGGAGCAAAGAGTGAGCGAGGCGAGAAGTGGGAAGTGGGAAGTGGCAGGTGGCAGGTGGCAGAGTGGGGGATGTCAATCCCCCGGTAAAGAGCAACTGAGCCGCCGGACGGCAGTCCGCGGGCAACGGCGCTGCCGCGGCATGCGTGTGTCGCCAGGGCGAAATGAAGAGGCGTTAACGAGGGACAGGAGCTCAGCCCCGCTCCGGCACGCAGGCCATCCGTCACATGGGTCTCATCGGTCCCATTTGTGCCATCTGTGCCATGACGCAAAACGCCCCACCCGAGCCGCGCCCGTGAGGAAGCGGGATACCCCACCACGGGCTGCGTTTCGAAGTGAGAAGTGAGAAGTGGGGCGTTGCTGGGGGTTTGACCCCTCACCCACGACCCCTCACCCCTGGCGGGGAGAGGGGGGAATTGGGGGTTAGCGGAGTTCCTGAACGCCGGGTTCTTCGGCCATGCGGAACGGGGGCGCGTCGGAGAGATTGCTGGTCATGTCATACATTTCCGGGGCCGGGATTCGGGCCGGGTCGCGGACAATCTGCAGTTTCAGGAGCACGGCCCAGGTGAGCACCAGCAGAAGTCCCATGGCGATGCCATTTGGGAGCGCCTCGTCACCAAAGACTTTGAGAGCACTGCCTGCGGATTTGGCCAGACGCACGCGAGCACCGTCCCACTGCACACTGTAGAACTCATCCAGCAGCAGATGGGAAAGAAAGCCAATGGCGACTCCAAGGCCCATCAGTACGCGGACGCGCAGTTCGGGGCTGGGATAGACCAGAAACATAAGTTCGGCGGCAATGAGCAGTGCTGGGATGCTGTGAAACATTCCACGATGCACCGTAAGTTTCGCCAGCAGGAACGTGAAGCCGTAGCGAACGAGCGCCCAGGCGGCGATTCCGGCAAACATGGTGTGATCATCAGAGACACCAAGCGAGTGCGCATGCTGCACGACAAGGAGTGGAGCGAGTGCCGAGGTGAGGGCTGTCAGTTCCCGAATGGGCCGCCCTCCTTCGGCGTCGAGGTCGGGCAGCATTCCTGCGATCCATGTGAGCACTGCGGTGACGACGGCCTGCATCAGACTGAAGCCGCCGAGCAGAAACGCGGCGGAGCCCCAGCCGATCCCCAGCACACCACTGACCGTAATATGCTCCCGATATCCCGCCATTGTTCCGGAGTCATTTGCTGTGACCGAAGTCGGGCCGCCACAGACGTGTCGTCCGCCCTGGTTTCGGATGTTTATCACTGGACATTCTAGGCGAGCCCCCTGTCCATCGCCCACAGGGGTCAGGCGTTTCTGTGGTCTCTGGCACTGCAAATGCGGATGCGTTCCCGGCTGAGTGCCCGGATTGCGTGAAATTCGGCGGTTTCTGCCGATCTTCAGCGCGGTTTTCCCCGCGATCTGCCGCGTCCGGATTTCGGACGGTCGTCTCGACGACGTCCACTCTCAGCAGCGGAGGACTTACCGGGCGGCTTTCGCGAGGATTTTCCGGGGGGTGCAGAGGATTTTCCGGGCGGTTTTTCGGATGGCTTTCCGGAGGACCGGCGGGGGGGCTGTTCCGTTGTCTCGGGCGCGTGTGCGGAGGCCGGAAAGCGGTGTGCTGGAGGGAATGGTTCCGGTCCGCGTCTGCTCCGTCCGGGGAAACGGACTGGCCGGAGTTCCATCTGTCGACGGTCGATATCGACGGCAACGACCTGGACGCGGACGTTATCACCAAGCCGAAAAACCTGGCGGGTGCGCTGTCCGGTGAGTGTTCGGCCGACGGAATCGAACTCGAAGAAATCATCTCCGAGCGCTGACAGGTGCACCATGCCTTCGGCGGGGATTTCGAGGCCCTGACAGAACATCCCGAAACTCTCGATTCCTGTAATCGTCGCCTCCAGTTCGCTCCCCACGCGCTGCGCCATGAATCGCAGGAGTCGAATGCGGATGAGTTCCCGTTCGGCGCGTTCTGCGCGGCGTTCGGTGAAGGAGCAGTGTTTGGCGAGTCGCTGCAGGGATTCGGACGGGGGCTTTGGTATCGGTCGGCTGTGAATCAATCGATCCAGCAGTCGATGGACAGTCAGGTCCGGGTATCGGCGAATGGGGCTGGTGAAATGGCAATAGTCGGTTTCTGCGAGCGCGTAGTGGCCGGCGATTTCGGGGGAGTATTCGGCTTGTTTCATGCTGCGCAGGAGAGCGAAATTGACGGCTCGTTCGAGCGGTTTTCCGGAGACGCTGCGAATGAGTGCCTGCAGTTCGTGGCGACTTTGCGGTTTTCTGAGGGTGAGTCCCAGTCCCTGACAAAACTGCTGGAAGGAGTTGATGCGGAGTTCGTCGGGGTCATTGTGCACGCGCCGCAGAAACGGGATGCCGCGGCTGGCAAGGAGTTTTGCGACGGCGATATTGGCAGCCAGCATAAACTCTTCGATGATCTCGTGACTTTCGTCGTGATGCCTCTGCTTTGCCCCCTGAACGGCGCCATCGCGACCGAAGACAATTTCGATTTCCGGGATGCCCATTTGCAGGGCCCCCTGCGCAAAGCGTTTTTTTCGCAGGAGCATTGCGAGTTGGTGCATGTGCAGAAGCAGTTGTCTGACGGAATCCGTTACGTCGGGGAACGTGCGATTCGGCTGGTTGATAATCGGCATCACGTCTTCGTAGGCAAAACGTCGTGCAGTGCGAATCACCGTGGAAGCCACCTGGGATCCACGCACGGAACCGTCGGCAGCAAATTCGATGAAGACCGATTTGGTGTACCGCAACTGTCCCTGCTGAAGACTGGCGAGGCCATTGCTGATCATTTCCGGCAGCATGGGAATCACGTGCCCGGGCAGATAGACGCTGGTGCCCCGCAATTGTGCTTCCCGATCGAGCTGGCTGCCTTCGGGGACAAAGTGCGAGACATCGGCAATGTGGACTCCGAGGTGCCAGGAGCCGTCTTCGCTGCGGCTGAGCGAGATGGCGTCGTCGAAATCCCGCGCGTCCGCCGGGTCGATGGTGACGATTGTTTCTGCCGTGAGATCCTCGCGACCGCTCAGGCTCTCTTCGTCGAAGAGTGCAGCCTGAGTTCTGGCTTCGGCGAGCGCTTCCGGGGAGAATTCAACGGGCAGGCCGAGACTGTGAATGACGGTCAGCGTATCGATACCCGGATCACCACGCCGTCCCAGAACCTGGGTGACCACGCCTTCTCCGCGGCGACGGTCCGTGGGGAACCGCAGCATATCAAGGACAACCTTGTCGTCCGGCTGAGCACCTTTGGCACCAGGGTCACCGACGTGGATCGGGGCTGAAAAATTTGTCCCGTCCACGCGTACATAGCCCTGCCCGCCGGTTTCGAAGTAGGTGCCCACGAACGTGGTGGAGGCGCGTTCGAGTACCCGGTCGATGACTCCGCAGCGCTGACCGCCACCGCGGCGGCGCGACAGCAGGCGAACAAGCACTTCATCGCCGGTCTGGGCGTCGCCCACATCGGTCGCGGCGATGTAGACATCGGCTCCATGGAGTTCAGGGGCGCGCTGCGAAGGTATCACCCACGCTGCACCGCTGGTGATCCGCCGCAGCACTCCCGTGATCGTGCCGATGCTTCCCCGTGGCTTCAGACGCCCGCGTTTGTCTTCCCGCAGACGGCCACCTGCCACGAGTGTCGTGATGGCCGCGGCAAAGTCCTCCAGCTCCTCACGCCTCACCTCCAGCTGCTGCCGCAGTTCCTTCGCTGTGATGGGTACGTAATCCACTGCCTGCACCGCAGTGAGGATCTGCTGCGGAAGCGAGCTGCCACCTGATGAACGGTCTTCACGCGTCACGCCACACCCCTCCTGCATCCACAAGCACGTTTGCGAGTCGCTGGATGGCAGGCTGACTGCGTTCCCAGGGCTGATTGGTGAGCACAGCACCCCAGCTGCCTGAACGACGGTCAACCCACATCAGCGTTCCGGTGGCGCCCCAGTGACCGCAGCAGTCTGCAGGGAGCAGGTCACTGAAACAGCCGGAATGATCGAGCCAGTTGAATCGCCAGCCATAGCCCCACGCTCGCCGCAGTCGATCCTGCTCACCCAAAGAGGCTGAATGCTGCGTCTGATTGCTCAGCACCGACTCGATGACGTGAAATGAGAGCAGCTGAGTGCCGGAGGGGGTGCTGCCTCCCCGGAGCACGAGAGCGAGCAGTTCGCCGAGGTCGGAGGTGGTGGTGATCAGGCCGCCCCAGGGTGCGCCCAGCGTGCGCCAGTAAAGACTGTTCCAGTGCCAGCTGGAATCGGCCTGCTGACCTGGCGGCAGTTCACAGGGAATTGTCTGTTCCAGCAGTTGCGGGGCCTGAGTCGGTGGCAGGCCGAGCCATGAGTTCTGCAGGTTCAGGGCTGAACGAGCAGTTCCTGGAACAGCTGCCGGATTGCCTGTCCGGTGACATGGCGAATGACAGCGTCGAGCACCGCAAATCCCATACTGCAGTAGCTGAGACCGGTTCCCGGCTGAAACTCAGGATCAACGCCGGCAACGGCTTCGGCGAATTCGGGCACCTGGGCGTGCCGCGCGCGGAGCAGTTCGTTGTCCGGGAGCATATCAGGGAGTCCGGAAGTGTGCGTGAGCAGGTGTCGGAGGGTGATGGTGCGGAGCGGTCCGCGGGAGAACGCCGGAAGAAACCGGCGGACAGGTTCGTTGAGCCAGAAGCAGCCCTCTGCTGCGAGCTGGACGGCGAGCGTTGCGGCGAAGGGTTTTGTCAGTGATGCGACCAGATAACGCGAGGCGGGAGCTGCGGATTCGCCGACATCAAGCCGACCGGATTCCGCCGCAGACTCCCGTCGCCACGAACACCATGCCGACATTCCGGCAGACGTCCCCATCGCCAGATCGGCAAACTGCAGATCGGACGAGTGCAGAATGCGTTCAAGCCGGGACGTGTGGAGGGCGGACAGGAGCATGCGATTTTCCGGAGAACTGCGATTCGGGCCACGAGGTGGTTTTGTGGAGCATGTAATAGACCATGTTGGGGGGGAAAAGGCGAGCGGTGAGGCAGGCTCCGGTTCTGAGGATGTTCGGAAATCTGCAGGCCGAGTCGACAACGCCGTTGTCCACGCTTCCGATTTTCCCTGCCGCTGCCGTGTTTGATTTGCGTTCAATGGCTCGCATCCATACCATTTCACTCCCGTCGCAGCAATCCCTGCGGCACCATCCCACTCGCTCCAGTTCCCACCGAAAGGGCGTCCCCATGAAGTCACCGGCCAGTGATGCAACACGAAGAGGTTTCCTGAAGGGCTCAGCAGCAACCGCTGCGGGCGCTTCGCTGATCGCCGGGCTCAATCCCGTCCGCGCTGCTCACGTTCGCAGCGACGAAACCATCCGCATCGGACTCATCGGCTGTGGAGGTCGTGGACGCGGGGCCGCCGATCAGGCGATGAACACCACCGGCCCCACAAAACTGGTCGCCATGGCCGACGCCTTCGAGGACAACCTCAGCAGCGCCGTCAACACGCTCCAGCGCCAGCATGGTGAAAAGGTGGATGTGCCCAAAGACCGCCAGTTCGTCGGACTTGACGCCTACAAAAACGTGCTCGCATCCGACGTCGATATCGTCATCCTCGCAACGCCTCCCGGCTTCCGTCCGCTGCATTTCGAGGCCGCCATCAATGCCGGCAAACACGTGTTCATGGAAAAGCCGGTCGCCGTTGATCCTGCCGGTGTCCGCAAAGTCATCGACGCCAACGAACTGGCCAAAAAGAAAAATCTCGCCGTCGCTGTCGGTCTGCAACGCCACCACGAACCCATCTACATCAAAACCATCAAACGTCTCCAGGACGGCGCCATCGGTCGCATCGTCGCCACCCGCGCCTAC
>JBJTOM010000165.1:0-10141 GCA_046074585.1 Planctomycetota bacterium
GGGCCGGCGTGGTCAGCCTAGAACATCCCGCTGATCAGGCTGAGCACCGGGGAAGCTTCGGCATTATTGCCGGGCTGAGTCCAGATCCACATGGTGCGAATGAGTTCCACTCCGACTACGAAGCAGACAACACCGAGCAGCGCAGAGAATCCGATCATGGTCTTGATGCCCATGCCCCAGTCAACTTCCGCACGACGAGACACAGCGGGACTGGCGGTGGGGCCGGAGCCGGGGCCGAAACCTCCGGTTTCTCCATCTTCGCCTTCCATGGCTTCGTCGAAGTCTTCGTACTCGTCGCTGCCACCGGATTCCTCTTCGTAGTCCTCACCGGTGTACTCTTCTGAGTACTCGTCTTCGGTTGCGGGGGCTTCGTCGATCAGGCCTGATGAATCGCTGAGGGAGGAGTCGGTGATGGTTTTGGAGTCACCGAGGTCGTCGTCGTCAAAGGTGAGCACACTGGTACCGGTGCCTGGAGCGTCATCATCATCGAGACCGGCGAGTTCAAATTCGCTGTCTTTGCCGACGCCACCCTGAGGAATGTCAAGCTGCATGGTTTTTGAGGAATCGTCGAGCGACCTGCGTGCGCCGGGGACGACCTGCATGGGCTGAGTGCGGCTGGTGTCGACGGGTGCGGGACCTGTGTCGTCATCGAGGTCGAGGGAAATACCGCTGTCGCCGGCATCAAGAGAAATGCCGCTGTCATCACCGCCGGCTTTGGTGCGGCTGTCGAAACTTTCCAGTGAGATGCCGCTGTCGTTGGCGTCGAGGCTGATGCCGCTGTCAAGCTCCAGTGAGATGCCGCTGTCGGCGCCGCCGAGGTTGAGTCCGGAGCCACGAACGTCGAGGGTGATGCCGCTGTCGGGTTCGTTCGCGCGAACAGAAGAGGGGCGGTTAATGAGTTTAAGGTCACTGTCGTCGGGGAGCAGACCCTTTGGGGGGCGGGACGGATCGTCGGCGAGACGGATATCGCTGTCAGTGCGTCCACCTGAGAGTTTGACGTCGCTGTCGCTGTCGTCTCCGAGCAGGTTGTCGGATCCGTAGAGTTTGACGTCGCTGTCGGAATCGAGCGCACCCAGTTGGATTTCGCCGGTGGCGTCGAGTGCGTCGGAGAGTCGCACATCGCTGTCGGAATCGGCGCCTTCGGCGAGGCGTACATCACTGTCGGAATCGGACAGGGAGATCTGATCATCCTTGCCACCGCCCAGACGCGGGCCGGAATCTCCGGAGAGGCGGACGTCGCTGCCGGAATTGACGAGGTCTTCGAGTTTGCCGCGTTTGGGAGCCGGTTCGTCGGCCATCAGGCGGACGTCGCTGTCGGAGGCGGACAGATCGATCGGGCCGGCATCATCGTCGTCCTGGCTGCCGGACAGGAGCGGGAATTCGGGTGAGGAGTCGGCCTGTTGCGAGCGGCGGAATTCTTCCACCTGCTGTTCGCTGAGTTTGAATGAGGCGCCGTCTTTGTAGGCGTGGAGTTCGCGACGGTCGATGGCACGGCGAACCTGAGCGGCCGTGAGACCGAGAATGGAGGCGGCTTCGTCGATGCTGAGATATTTTTTGGCCATGACGTCTGCGGCTTTCGAGCGGAGAAGACCGGGGAGGGCGGGGAGGGCGGGGCGACAGGGGATTCGCGCAACGCGGAAAAAAAAGAAAACAACCCGCGATTTCAATATCCTGCGCACGTATCCTGATCCGTCAAATTTAAAGCGCTCCGGATCGCGAAGCAAGCAGTTTGTTGTGGCTGGTTGACGATTTGGAGTGGTTGTAGCGATCGTTACTGCGCGTTGAGAACGCCCATTTCTTCGCCGGTGACCGGATTGAGCCGCTGCACGTGGAACAGCTTCCAACTGCCGCCTTCCTGCCGCCAGGATGTTTTCCAGCGGGTAGAGACACGCGTCAGCATGTCATTCTGACGCAGGGTGAGCGGCCCGTTGGCGCGGAACGATACCTCGGCCGTCCGGCCATCTGCCGACGGAGTGACTTCTGTATCCTGGATGTGCAGCAGGGGCGACACACGGACCCGTTGCAGTCCCTGTTTCGCGAGTTCGCGGAGTTCCGGAGCGGTTGGGGAAATCTGAGCAAACACCTGGTCTTCGGAATCGGCGACGAAACCCTGTCGGAGCGCTTCAAGATGTTCGTCGAGCATTTCTGCTGGTGTGACGATGGCGTCCTCGACAACGTAGAGCAGTCCGGCCAGCAGCAGACAGACGGCCACGATCAGCCCGCGTTTCTGCAGACCCAGGAGCAGGCTGACAGCGGTGCACCCCAGCAGCAGAACAATCCCCGGCCAGGGGGTTTCCGTGATCCAGCTCATGCCCGACTCCTCACCACTATTTCGCGGCTTCCAGAAACCGTCCGCTGCTGTGTTCGATTAATTTCCCGTCCGGATCCAGATCCAGAAACATCACATCGAAGCCAACCTGTGCAGCCAGTCTGAGCCCTGCATCGGGCCCGAGGACCATGAGTGCGGTGCACAGTCCATCGGCGGTCATGCAGGAGGGATGCAGCACGCAGACGGCAGCCGGCGGATCTTCAACGGGGTGGCCGGTGCGGGGATTCAGCACATGGGAATAGCGACGGCCGTTGATTTCACGGAAATTGCGGTAGTCGCCGGACGTGGCGGCCGCCATGTGTGTCAGAGGGAGCACTCGCTGGAGCCCGCCGAGGGGCGATTCGACACCGATTCTCCATGGGTCGCCTGAACGCTTCGCTGCCCCTGCGAGGTTTTCACCGCCGACGTCAACGACATGACTTTTGAGGCCGCGGGCGTTGAGCAGTCGGGAGATGCAGTCGGCCGCGTAGCCGGGTGCGAGGGCGTTCACGCTGATCTGCAGAGCTGGACGCTGCTTGCGAATGGCGGGCGGGTCCTGGCGGACTTCCAGATGCTGCGGCCCCATGTCGGCGAGTGCCTTCGAAATTTCGGCATCCGGCGGGACCCGAGGCCGACGGCTGCGGCCAAAACCCCACGCTTCAATCAGGGGGGCCAGTGTAATATCGAGCGCTCCGTCCGTCAGCTGATGCAGTCGCAGTGCCTCGGTGGTGACGTCAGCCAATTCCCGGCCAACGGGGAACCAGTCGGTGCTGCGCAGGCGATTGAATTGCGAGATCTGTGAGGAGTCGTCCCAGGTGGACATCTGGCGATTGAGATCTGAGAGGAGCTGTTCGATGTCCCGCTGCAGCCGGACCGCATCTGCCCCGCCGGGTTCGTCGATGGTGATCGCGTAATAGGACCCCATCGTTTTGCCACTGATTTTGAGTGGCTCTTCGGCAGCGGCCGCTGCAGACCACAGCGTGCAGCCTGCTGCGGCAAGAAAGATCCGCCAAACCATCTGTTTCCCCCGCAATCGCGCCTTGAGTCGCCAGCGCGACCCCAACGAGAGTCTAACCGAAATGCGGCAGAAGTTGAAATCTGCACGCCCGAATCCCTCCGAGCGGCACGAAGTTTCCCGCCCGCTCAGCTTTCACTTTTTCCTCCGCCCGACTAACCTCTGCAGCTGAATCAACAGTTCTCCGCCGGCTGCTTCAGCCATACGTCACAGATATCCGGCCACGTCACCCTGCTCCCCTCCCAAAGGCTCGTACATGTCTCGCGGCATTCCACTCCGACTTCTGCTCCCTGCGCTCTCGCTGATCTGCTGCAAGGCCATGAGTCTCGCTGCGGAACCCCCGCAGTCTTCCTGGACCTTCTCAGCAGAGGTTCTGCAGCCGTTCTGGCAGGGCAACCTGGTCGACGGTGAATCGGTGCTCTTTATTCGCGATCCTGAATCGGGCATCGCCCGCGGACAACTGCTCTTTCCAATCCGGAAACTCATCCGCATCACTCCGGCCACCCAATGGCGCGGAACTCCGACGACCGTATTCGAGCACGGCCGTGATTACCGCTTCACCCCCAACACGCGTGAAATCGTGCTGCCGGCCGGATCCCGCATTCCCTCATTCACCCCGGATCAGCTGCGGCGTCCACCCGGTTCCCAGAAATACCGTCTGACCCATCGCGATGGCAACGGTGAGATTCTGTTTGGTGCGGCAGACGAATATCACCAGATGCAGATGGCCGTGACTTACGAACATGCGGCGGAAGCCTGGACGGCCGGTCTCCCTGAACTGGCCTCAGCCACACTCCCGCGCAGCACCACCCGACTCCGCGAGCGTCAGCCGCTCTCCATCGTCCTCCTTGGCGACAGCATTTCCACAGGTTGTAATGCATCAGGCTGGGCGAAGGCGCCGCCGTTTCAGCCACCATGGCAGGACCTCCTGCTGCAGCATCTGCAGGCTGTTTCGTCCCCGGCCGTGTCGCTCACCAACCTCGCTGTCGGCGGCACGTCCACTCCCTGGGGCCTCACAAAAATCCCGGATGTGCTGGCTGCCAAACCCGATCTGGTGCTGCTGGCGTTCGGCATGAATGATGCCTCCGGCCGGCCGGCCGCTGAGTACAAAGCCAATGTGGCCAGGATGCTTGAAGCCATCCGCAGCGCAGCGCCAGACACCGAATTCATCCTCGTCGCGGGAATGCTCGGAAATGCCGACTGGACCACGCTCAGGCAGGAACTCTTTCCCGCCTATCGACAGGCTTTGCAGGAACTCACCGGGCCCGGAACAGCACTCGCCGATCTGACCTCCATCTGGACCGAAATGCTCAAACGCAAACGCGACTGGGACCTCACAGGCAATGGAGTCAACCATCCGAACGACTTCGGCCACCGCATCTATGCACAGGTCCTCACATCACTCCTCCTGCCCCCGCAAACGCCCCCCGCCAAACCCTCCGATCCGATCGAAGTGCAACTCTGGCCCGACAAGGCGCCCAACGGCGACCGGACATTCGAGCAGAGCGGGGCGAAGCTCACCGTGCACCCCGCTCCGTACCCCAACGGCGCCGCCGTTGTGATTTGCCCTGGTGGCGGTTATGGCGGACTGGTCACGGGGCCCGAAGGACATGGCATCGCCAAATGGCTCAATTCCCACGGCATCGCCGGCATCGTTCTCGAATATCGTCTGCCCCGCGGGCGGTCCTTCGTCCCCCTGCTCGATGCTCAGCGCGCCCTGCGGATCGTCCGGGCACGAGCGACCGAGTGGGGGATTGATTCGGATCGAGTGGGAATCATGGGCTTCTCAGCCGGCGGGCATCTGGCTTCCACGGCAGCCACCCACTTTGAGCCGGCCAATCCGACAGCCCCGGATCCGCTCGATCGCCCTTCGACACGGCCGGACTTCGCCATCCTCGTCTACCCCGTCGTCAGCATGGGCGCTGGCACGCACAGTGGTTCACGAAAAAACCTGCTCGGCGAAAACCCGCCGCAGGATCTGGTGGACTTGTTCTCCAGTGAAAAGCAGGTGACCGCGAACACTCCGCCAATGTTCCTCACGCACGCCGTGGACGATCAGCCGGTCCCGCCGGAACACAGCCGCAGTCTGTATCGGGCACTGCAGGCCGCCGAAGTCCCCGCAAAGTATCTGGAACTGCCCTCCGGCGGACACGGCCTGAACGGCTATCAGGGCCCGATGTGGGATGCATGGCAGACACAGTCCCTGGAATGGCTGAAAGCTCGACACGTTTACTGATTTTCTTCTGCAGTTCCGACCGGCTTTCATCAACTTCTGATTGCCCCCGCCACAGCCTCTCGCTATGCTGAAACCCCCTCCCGACTCGCTTTGACACAGCCCCCACCCGCCCTCCCGCTCAGGCCCTCGTTTCATGCCGTTCACCTGTTCTTTAATCCGGCCTTCTGCGCTCGCTGCCGTGCTTTCCTGCACACTGATGCTCTGGGCATCGGCGGCTCCCCAGGGCGATGCGGCGTCTGTCTTTGCCTCCGAACCTCCAACCGCCACTGACCTCACAGCCGCCCGCGAAACGGGCCGCGCCCGATCACTCCTGGTCCAGCGGGCAACCCCGGCAGCCACCATCGCAGCGCCGCGTTCGGCGCCCACTGCAGACCTCGTCGGCTTCCAGCAGAAAATCGCGCCGCTCCTCCAGCGCTCCTGCGTTCCCTGCCACGGACCGGATCAGGTCGAGGGCAACATTCGCATCGATACACTCAACCCGGATCTGCTGCACGGTCCCGATACCGCCTGGTGGCTGGAAATCTCGTCAGTCACAGCCCGCAGCGAAATGCCGCCCCCGGACGCCGAGCCGCTCGCTGATGCCGACCGAGCCATCATCGTGGAGTGGCTGTCTGAACAGCTCCGCGCAGCCTCCGAAGTGCAGCGTGCCACGCACAGCAGCTCCGCCTTTCGCCGCCTCACCCGATACGAATTGAACTATGCCCTGCAGGATCTCCTGGGTCAGCCCTTCAGTTTCACCCGCGATCTGCCACCGGAACCCTTTTCAAAGGATGGGTTCCAGAACAGCGCCGAACTCCTGCAGATGTCCGCCAGTCAGCTGGAAGTGTGCCGCGAGTCATTCCTGAAGGCGCTGCAGCGCACCACGGTGCGCGGTGACCGTCCGCCCCTGCTGTACTGGGGCTGTTCCATGCAGGCCGCGTCTGCCGACGAATGGGCGCGACTTGACAAACAGCAACAGCAGCTTCGGGAACAGCATGCGTCTGATCCCGCCGCGCTCGAAACGGCCCTCACAGAATTTCAACAGCAGCACAGTCGTCGCCATGGTGGTGCGTATTATCTGGATCCGGTCAGCGGCCTCACAGAAGGCATTCAGTGGGGCTACGGCGGTGCTCAATATGCATGGCCGCCACAATCAACGCTGCCCTCGCCACCGCCGATTGGTGGTCGCACCGCCATAGTACCGCCAGGTCGCAGGCTGACAGTCGAACTGGGCGATCAGCTGCCGGATGCCGGCCCGCTGCTCATCCGCGTCCGGGCCGCTCGCATGCCCGCCTCCACCACGGCTTCCGCCACTCCCGCAAACACCGCGCCCCCCGAACTGCAGCTGGAATTCGGCTGGCAGGCCAGCAACGATTCTCAGGCGTCCATGCGGATCAGCCACATCAGTCATCCGGTCACGGCGGATGCCGTTCAACCCGCATGGCTGGAATGGCGCGTGCCGCTGGATGAGATCGAGCCACGTAACCTCGTTCGCGGCATCAATCGCATGGGCGAAACGCCCAGCCCCTCCGAACTGATTCGGATCGTCAATTCCAGTGACTCCCCGGAGCCTGTGCAGATTGACTATGTCGAAGTCACAGCGCCAGCCTGGGAAACCTGGCCCCCGACATCCCACACGACACTCCTGCAGACCAGCGCAACCGCGGACGAGCAGACAGCAGCCCGCGAAATCCTCGACCGTTTCCTGCGCCGTGCCTGGCGATGTCGAATCGAGCCGCAGCAACTGGACCGCAAGCTCCTGCTCTTCAATACCATCCGTCCCCGGGCACGCGATTTTCAGGAAGCCATCCTCGATGTGCTCGCCACCGTGCTCGCATCTCCCCGCTTTCTGTATCTCGGACAGGTTTCCGAAAACAGTCCCGACGGAAGGCTGGATGCCCATCAGCTGGCAACGCGTCTGTCGCTGTTCCTCTGGTGCAGCATCCCGGATGAAGCACTGCTGAAACTCGCCGACAGCGGTCAGCTCCTGCAGCCGGAAGTGCTGCGGCAGACCGTCCGGCGGATGCTGGCCGATCCGCGTTCCGCACGTCTGCCTCCGGAGTTTGTGCGGCAATGGCTGGGACTGCAGCTGCTGGGCTTTCTCAAGGTCGATCGCCGCGCTCATTCCCGATTCGATGAAAGTCTCCACGAAGCCATGCAGGCCGAACCGGTCGCATTCTTTCAGGAGGTGCTCCAGACCAACGCCAGTGTGCTCGACCTGCTCCATGCCGACTACGCCATGGTCAACCAGCGGCTGGCCCGGCACTACGGTCTTCCGGATGTGCCAGGCAGCCAGTTTCGCCGCGTGTCCCTTCCACCGGAACTGCATCGTGGCGGATTGCTCACCCAGGCCGGACTGCTCGCCATGAATTCCGACGGTCTCGATTCACATCCGCTCAAACGCGGCATCTGGCTCCTGGAACGAATTCTCAACGATCCCCCGCCACCACCTCCACCCGCCGTGCCCCGAATCGACCTCGCGGACCCCGAAATCCTGAAACTCAGTCTGAAACAGCGACTGGAAAATCATCGCAGCCAGCCCGCCTGCTTCTCCTGTCATGCCCGCATTGATCCCTGGGGCATTGCCTTTGAGCAGTTCGATGCGGTCGGCAGCTGGCGCACGGCCGTCCGCGGACAACCCGTCGATGCCACGGCCGAACTCTGGAACAAAACCACTCTCAGCGGCGCCGAGGGACTCAAAATCTATCTGCTGGAATACCGTCAGGATCAGTTCATCACCGCTCTCACCAGCCGACTCGCTGCCTATGGGCTGGGGCGGCCGCTGCGGTTCAGCGATGCCGCTCAGATCGAACAGATCGCCCGTCAGCTGCGAGCCGAAGGAGACGGTTTGGCA
Organism: Planctomycetota bacterium; assembly: GCA_046074585.1. Classification (GTDB taxonomy): domain Bacteria; phylum Planctomycetota; class Planctomycetia; order Planctomycetales; family Planctomycetaceae; genus SXXK01. The sequence goes on from JBJTOM010000165.1 coordinate 8,393, forward strand.
ACTCTCATCGAACTTCTCGCATCCAGTGACCTCTTCCAAAACCGATAAGCACCTCCGGCAGTCTCTTGTCAGGGATTGTCCACGATCCCGCCTCCACACACCGCTCCCCCCCCCCCCGAAAGCAAACCATGGCCGTTGATCCCGCTGCACTGGACCGTCGCCGATTTCTTCGCGGTTCCGGCATTGCCCTCGCACTGCCACTGTTGACATCCACTGCTGCCCGGGCTGACCAGTCTGCCGATCGCTCGCCCCCGCGACGGCTCGCCTGCTTCTACCAGCCGGACGGAGTTCCCATGCCGCTGGCCAATGACGCGGCCTTCGACGAATGGGCATGGTTTCCGCATGGCAATGGCAGTGAATTCCGACTCACACGCTGCCTCGAACCCCTCGAACCCCTGCGTCGCCACCTCACCGTGCTCTCAGGCTTCTCACACCCCTCCGCCCGCAGCATCCACGGGCATTCCAACGCCGACCAGTTTCTCACCGGAGCCCCGACAGGTCCGTCGGGCGAATACCGCAACGGCATCTCGCTCGATCAGGAATTCGCCGCCCACGTCGGTGACCAGACCCGGATTGCCTCCATCGTCATGTCCACAGATGGTGGCACCGGCACCCCCCGCGGAGCACACACCATGTCCTTCAATCGGTACGGTCGTCCGATTCCCGCCGAGCATCGACCCAAACGCCTGTTCGACCTGCTGTTTGTCTCCAGCGACCCGGACGCCGCCCGTCGACTGGCGCTCAGCCGCAGCGCCCTCGATGATCTGCTCGAAGATGCCCGGTCGCTCCAGCGGTCACTCTCTGCCGAAGATCAGCGACGCCTCGAAGACTACCTGCACGCAGTTCGCGAAACCGAACTCCGCGTACAGAAGGCAGCCAAATGGATCCACACCCCGCTGCCCAGGGTCGATGCCGGCAGCCTCAATCTGGAACTCACTCCCGAACAGCCTCGCGAATTCCTCCAGACCATGTACGAACTGATCTACCTCGCCTTCCGCACCGATTCAACGCGAGTTGCCACGTGGCAGATCGGACGCGAAAATGGTGTCGGCATCAGCGATTACCTCGCCCGCGCCGTCGGCTTCAATCTCACTCACCAGTTGTCGCACAACACGAAAGAACCCGGTGGCTGGAAGAACTTCGGAACCTACTGCCGCTTCCTCAGCGAAGAACTGGCCAGGTTCCTGCAGCGACTGCAGGACACACCGGAACCCGGCGGTGAAGGCAGCATGCTGGACAACACACTCTGCCTGTTCGGCTCCGCTTCCAGTGCCTTTCACCTGTCCCGCAATTATCCCCTGATCCTCGCAGGAGGCCGCAGCATGGGCTTCCGCCACAACCAGTACCTCAACTACGGCCCCCAAAATCCGGAAGGAGGAGCCTGGGAAGGTGGACAGGAACCCTGGCAGAAAGACGTGACTCACGAAGACAAACCGCTGTCCAATCTGTTCGTCAGCATCCTGCAGAAACTGGGCACACCAGCCGAAAAATTTGCTGACAGCACCGGCAAAGTCGACGCCGTCTGAATGCACCCCCGCAACAGCAGTCTCCGGAAGGGCGAGGCTGGGATGACGAAACGGCGTTCAGAACACCAAAAGTCGCCTTTTGGACGCCACCCCATGTGACAGCGTGCGGCACACGTGAATCCCCCAGTAACGCTGCAGAGCCGTCGGACGGCAGTCCGCGGGCAAAGGACGCTGCAAACGCCCCCACCGAGCCGCGCCCGTGAGGAAGCGGGGTAACCAGTCA
>JBJTOM010000166.1:0-12806 GCA_046074585.1 Planctomycetota bacterium
TGTGAGTCCGGGCAGCACGGTGGCAGGTGTGAACTCGACACGATCGCTGCCAAGTACGGCGCCGACGAGGAGTCTGCGGTTGAAGCGTGAGTTGCCTTGAATCTTCAGGTTATCGTTGCCCTCACGCATCCAGATGGCTGAGCGGCGAGCGACTGTGGAACCGTCAACAAACACCACATCGTCGCCACGTCCGGCGTCGATGTAGAGTTCACCATTGAGCGTGGCGTTTCGCAGGGCGACGACATCGTTTCCGGTCCGGACCTGAAATGAAGCCTTGCCACTGATGGTTGTGGCGTCGACAGAAACCTGATCGTCACCGGCCGCAGTGTCAACATTCAGTCGACCGTCAATTCGCCCGCCACGAAGACTGGTGAGTGATGGGCCGGCTGAACTGAGAGCCACGTGGGATTTGAGCCGGGAATTCAGCAGCGTGATGGTGTTGCTGCCATCACCTGCATCAATGACGAGGTTGCCGTTGATGGTGCTGGAGGCGATGGAGACGGTATCGTCACCGGCTTCGCCGAGAATTCGTACGCCCGCCAGGGACACGTCGGCACCGATGCTGAGGCGGTCATTACCCTGACCCAGGCTGATCAGCAGGCTGCCACCGAAAGTGGCCGTGGAGGCGAGGGTGAATGTGGCTGTGCCCCCATTGATTGTTGTGCCATCGAGGCCACGCACAAGGATGCTGTTGAGGCCACCGGTGATTTCGAACTGGTTGGCAGCACTGTCGCCGGTGATGACCGCGTTGCCATTTTGCAGCTGGACGAGGACGTTGCCGGCAAGGAGTTCGCGGGATTCGAGGTGCTCTACAGTACGACGGCGATGAGCAGCCTGTCGTCCTGCACGGGACTTTCGCCCCTGCGTGAAGAGTGAAAGAAGAAGACTGCGGATTGTGGGAAACCGGCGGGACTGCATTGGCTGCACCATGGAATTTGGATGGGACAAAGAGATCGAGCGGAAATTGCTTCCGAATTGACGCAGATTTTACCGACTCCAAACCGGCAGGAGTAGGAAGTTTAGCCAAAAACGCGGCGAATTGGGGGATCCGGGAGGAATGTGTGGAAATTGCAGACAGGACGGTTTCCGGATTCTGAAAATGGAGGCGGGATGAACGCGGCAAAAGGGCTGAATTTCCTGATGTACCAGGTCGGCTGGCTGGCCTGTGTGATCGGGGCGTCCATGGGGGCTGGCGGTCCGGCCGCGGCATTTGCCGGACTGCTTGTGGTTGCCCATATTTGCCTCGCTGCAGAGGCGTTTGTGGAGCTGCAGCTGACATTGACAGCGATGCTGGCAGGCTGCGTCGTGGATGGGGTCTGCATTTGGGCGGGCATTCTGCGTTTTTCCGACCACGGCATACTCCCGGGATTGCCCCCGTTCTGGATGACTGTGCTCTGGATGCAGTTTGCGACGACTCTGCGATATTCCCTGTCATGGCTCCAGGGCCACCTGCTGCTTGCAGGAATCTCTGGCCTCATCGGGGCTCCGGCCGCCTTTTTGGGCGGGGCCCGGCTGGGCGCGGTCGAACTCTCGTCCCCAGCCTTCCCGGGCCTGCTGATCCTGGGAATTCTTTGGTCCATGGCCATGCCCCTGCTGGTCTGGTGCAGTGTTGGACTCGGGAAATCTCGTCAGTCGGCAGGCTATCGTCTTTTTCGACGAACGGGCTGATTCCGGTTGTCCAGTCGCCAACTTCTGACAATGTGCAGGGACGGTGGTCTGGACATCGTGCCACGACCGCAGCAGAATAGTCGCCGGCACAGACGTTCAAAATTCCCTTCCCTGCCCCCTGCGCTCCTCACCTGCTGTGGAACCCAACCATGCTGCTGCGTTCTGCTCTGGTTCTGTCCGTTTGTCTCTGGCCTTGCTGCAGGCTTGCTGCCGACGAAGGCGCTGGCACCGCCGGCAGGCTTGAATTCAACCGCGACATCCGCCCCATACTTTCGGACAACTGTTTTGCCTGTCACGGACCGGACCGAAATAAGCGAGAAGCCGATTTGCGTCTGGATACTCAGGCCGGGCTCCACGGAGAGAATGGCGCGGAAGGGGCCGTCATCCCTGGCCAGCCTGCTCAAAGCAAACTCATTCAGCGAATCACCACTAAAGACGCACACCTGCTGATGCCGCCACCGAAAACCGGCAAGCAGCTCAGTGCCGAGCAAATCCAACTCCTGCAACAGTGGATTGCTCAGGGTGGCGAGTTTCAGGGGCACTGGTCTTTCCTGCCAATTGCGGAACCCGACGACGCATCTGCCGGCGGCGATGCAAAGCGGGCGGCTGAGCGAATCGATGCCAGGCTTGAGCGTGAGCGGGCAGATCGTGGTCTGACTGCAGCCAGCGAGGCGGATCGGGTCACGCTGTTTCGGCGGTTGAGCTTTGATCTGACGGGCCTGCCTCCGGAACCTGAAGCCGTTCAGGAGTTTATGGCGGATCAGTCATCCGAAGCGTGGGAACGGGCGGTCGATCGACTGCTGGCATCGCCCCACTACGGCGAGCGGATGGCCATGTGGTGGCTGGATCTGGTTCGATATGCAGACAGTGTGGGCTATCACGGGGACCAGGAAGTCAGTGTCTCCCCATTCCGCGAATATGTGATTGAGGCCTTCAACGAAAACAAGCCTTTTAACCGCTTTACGGTTGAGCAGCTGGCAGGAGATCTGCTTCCGTCACCAACGCTCGAAGATCGAATTGCATCCGGATACAACCGGCTGGGAATGATGAGCGCTGAAGGGGGCGTGCAACCGAAAGAGTATCTGGCCAAATACATCGCTGAGCGGGTGCGAAATGCAACCGGCACGTGGATGGGAATTACCCTTGGGTGCGCCGAGTGCCACGACCACAAATTTGACCCCCTGACCCAACGTGACTTTTACAGATTTGAGGCTTTTTTTGCGGACATTCGTGAGCGAGGGCTGTACTCGGGGGCGAATTCAGACGGGAACTGGGGGCCGTTCGTGCGTGTACCGACGGCCGAACAATCGCGACAACTGCAGGAACTCGACAGCGAGATCGCAAAAGTCAGATCCGTCCTCTCCACAGAGACTCCGGAGCTGACGGCACTTCGTGAGTTGTGGGAGCGGGAGCAGGGGACGACCTGGGTGGCACTCAATCCTGTCAAACTCGATACTCGCAGTGGTACGGTGCTGCAGCAACGCAGTGACGGCATGATCCTTGCAACAGGTCCGAATCCCGCGACCGAGTCCTGCATCCTCACATTTTCCTCCCTGCCGCCGGGCGTAACCGCACTGAGGCTCGATGTGGCACCTGATGATTCGCTCCCGAAAAAAGGAGTTGGGCGGGCCGCCAACGGCAATTTCGTTCTTACGGAAATGCGAGTGGAGATTCGCGGGAGCGACACCCTGCAGCCGATCCGGATGCAGAGTGCTGCTGCCAGTTTTGAGCAAACCGGGGCCGCAGATCGCCATCCGTATGGCAAGTGGGCGGCGGCCGCTGCCATCGACGGTGACGCGAAGGGAGCAAATTGGGGCTGGGCCGTGATGGAACAGGCCACGCAACCGCAATTCGCCATCTTTGAAACGGCTCTCGATCTGACACTCCCCGAAGGTGCTCAGCTGGTCATCACGCTGGAACAGAATCACAACAATCCCGGACACAACCTTGGTTGTTTCCGGTTGTCGGCTTCCACGGCGAAGCGACCCGTCTCCGGATCTGCTCTGCCCCCGGCAGAGATTGCCTCCATTCTTGCCATTTCAGGGCCTGAACGGAGTGCCGAGCAGCAGAAAAGTCTCGCAGCATGGCATCGCGGAATCACACCGGCGCTTGAACCCGCCCGGCAGCAGCTTAAGGAACTGGAATCGCGGCGAGCGGCTCTGGAAACCACACTGCCAAGCACGCTGGTGACGGAGGCTGTCGAACCGCGAATGGTGAGGATCCTTCCACGCGGCAACTGGATGGACGACAGTGGCGAGCAGGTGACTCCGGCAATCCCTGCCGTGCTTGCCGCAGAACCTCCGGCAGACCGGCGACTGACGCGTCTGGATCTGGCGGAGTGGATTGTTTCTGAGCAAAACCCGCTGACGGCGCGAGTGATCGTGAATCGTCTTTGGAAGCTCTTTTTCGGTGCCGGGTTATCTCGGCGCCTGGACGACCTTGGAGCACAGGGCGAATGGCCCAGCCATCCGGAACTTCTGGATGATCTGGCGACGGAATTTCGTCGGTCAGGCTGGGACATCAAGCACCTCGTGCGGTGCCTGCTGCTGACTCGAGGCTACCGTCAGTCATCCGTGGCGGATGCGGAACTGCGGGAACGTGACCCGGAAAATCGATGGCTGGCCCGCCAGGGACGATTCCGGCTCGACGCAGAATTTGTGCGGGACAACGCGCTGGCAGTCAGTGGATTGCTGGTGAAAAACATTGGTGGGCGGAGTGTGCGACCGTACCAGCCGGCCGGCTACTGGGCCTATCTGAACTTCCCAACCCGCGAATGGCAGAATGGAAGTGGGGAGGAGCTGTATCGCCGTGGTCTGTACACGCACTGGCAACGTCAATACCTGCACCCCAGTCTGCTCGCATTTGATGCTCCCAGCCGCGAAGAGTGCACGGCCGACCGGAATCGCTCCAACACCCCCCTGCAGTCCCTCGTCCTGCTCAACGACCCATCCTACGTCGAAGCAGCAAGAGTCTTCGCCGAAAGGATTCTTCGCGAAGGCAGTGACGAAGACTCGAACCGCGTGAATTTCGCGTTTCAGTGGGCACTTTCCCGCTCGGCAACTCCAGAGGAGCATGCAGTCGTGCTGCGGTTGCTGGCTGCACATCGAGCTCAATACGCTGCCGATGCGGGGGCCACCGATGCTTTGCTGGGGGTCGGCAGCCGTCCGGTCACAAGCGATGTGCCTCGGCCCGAACTGGCGGCATGGACGAGTGTAGCGAGAGTGCTGCTGAACCTGCACGAAGTGATAACGCGTAACTGATTTCTTCCGGAGTGACTTATCATGTTCTCGCTGCCTGTTCATGTAGCCCGTCGTTCGTTCCTTGGAACCGGTGGGGTCGGAGTTGGGGCGCTGGCCCTGCAATCGCTCATGGGAACCACCAATGCTGCCCATGCGAACGAATCCGTCACGCGGTGGTCAGGCATGCTGCAACCCCTGCACCATGTGCCGCGAGCAAAGCGAATCATCTGGCTCTACATGGCCGGCGGGATGACCCATATCGACACGTGGGACAACAAGCCGAAACTGGCGGAACTCCACGGCCAGCCAATGCCCGAATCGGTAACGCAGGGCCAGCAGATCGCTCAGCTTCAGGGGCAGCGACTCACCTGCTTCGCACCACAGCATCCCTTCCGCCAGTGGGGACAGTCGGGGCAGTCCTTTGCAAACATCTGGCCGCGTCTGGGAGCTGCCTGCGCAGATGAAATGTGCATCGTCAGGTCTCTGCATACGGACGCTATCAATCACGATCCCGCTCACACCTTCATGAACACCGGGACCATGACAACAGGCCGACCTGCGATGGGCTCGTGGCTGCTGTATGGATTAGGTGCAGAAACCAGCAGTTTGCCGGGCTTTGTGGTGATGGTCAGTACTGGTCGCTACGGCCAGCGGCAACCCATCGCTGCAAGGCAATGGCATTCTGGATTTCTGCCTGGTCAGTTTCAGGGGGTTGAATTCCGGGCCACCGGCGACCCCGTACTGTACGTGGGAAATCCAAAGGGCGTGACTACGGCACAGCAAAGAGATGTCGTCACCGCCGTCCAGCAACTCAATCGCCTCGGAAATGCTCGACTTGACGATCCGGAAATCGCCACCCGTATCGCCCAGTACGAACTCGCTTTTCGCATGCAGTCAAGCGTTCCCGAGCTGATGGATGTCAGCAGTGAGCCGAAACATGTGCTGGAGATGTACGGCACGCAGGGGGGAGATGGATCTTTTGCTTCCAACTGTCTGCTGGCACGGCGACTGGCGGAGCGAGGTGTACGATTTATTCAACTGTACCATCGCGACTGGGACCACCACGGTGCCGTGAAAGCTCATTCGGAAGGGACGGCGAAGGAAGTTGATCAGGGGGCCGCTGCGTTGATTACAGATCTGAAACAGCGCGGGATGCTCGATGACACTATCGTCGTCTTCGGGTCAGAATTTGGTCGAACACCGATGGCACAGGGAGATGGTCGGGATCACCACCTCGCAGGGTTCACGATGTGGTTCGCCGGCGGTGGTTTCAGGCCCGGCCTGAGCTTTGGAGCGACAGATGAATTCGGTTATCGAGCCGTCGAGGACCGCGTTTCGGTCCACGATGTGCACGCAACGCTGCTGCACCTGATGGGAATTGATCATTCACGCTTCACATGGAAATATCAGGGACTCGACACGCGATTGACCGGCGTTGAAGAATCGCGAGTGGTTGACGAGTTACTGGTCTGAAACGGAGATCGTGGAATCCTGATTTCGGATGCAAGCAGCCAGGGAAAGTTCTTCGTCGGTCCAGGTACGGCGCTGCCATTGGCTGGAGATGGCTGCTGAGATCGTCTCCGGCAGTTCGGCCTGGAATCGTTCAGCGTCAAACTGGGGATTGAGATCCAGCAGCCCTGGCAGGTTTGGAGTGTGATCGGACGCCTGCAGCAGTACGCTGCCGTGCTGAAGGATGGCGCCAAGCCGGCGTCGCTGAGCACTTCCCACAAGCTTGTGTCCGCTCTGGTGGACAATGTCGTTGGCATTGCCTCTGAGAAAACACAGAAAGTGTTCAGATTTGTCCGCCGTGACGGCTGAGGAGTCAGGCAAGGAGGCACCACGAAGCCCGCAGGGAACGTGACAGCCAATGAGCAGGCGGATGAGCGCTTGATGGACTGTTCGGTAAAGTTCTGAAGGGTTATGCCGAGCGGGGTGACAGGGTGGCAGGATGTCGGAATAGGTGCATTCGTGCTGATGGAGGATCGCTCCGCCACCAGAGAGTCGCCGGACCACAGGGAGCTTCGGGAAAGGGTTCTGTTGGTGATGCGAGGCAGTTGCGGCCTGAAAATAACCGAGCGTCACTGTGGGGGCGTTCCAGCTGTAAATACGGACAATCGATTCGGATCGCTGGAGGGCCAGTGAAAGCAGTGCAGCATCCATCGCCATATTGAACTCGCCGCTGGCCGGGGACGATTCGACGATGAGATGACAAAAAGGCAGATGAGCAACCATGGATCAGGAATCGCTGGGAACTGACGGATTTGCCCCGGCAAAAAAGAAAGCACCGCCGGGAGTGCGTCGCGACGGTGCGTTGGAGAGAGTTCAGGGGCCGGGGAATCGCCCGGGCTATGGGCTGGGAGTAACGCTTGTAGAGTCCCCAAGGCTGCCCAGCACCGCGCCACCCAAGGCCCCTGCGAGGCCACCTGCGACAGCACCGCCGAGGCCACCCCCTGCACCACCAGCACCGCCACCTGCGGTGCCTGAGCCAGTCGGGGCACCGGCGTTCGGAGCTGCCGGTGCGGCGCCACCGCCGGGCGCTGTCCCGGGAGCACCTGGGACGCCTGGGGCGACTCCGGGTGCCTGTCCGAAGAAGCTGGAGAAGTTTCCAGCGTTAATGTTTTGGGCGGTCACAGGTGCAACAGCCACTTCCATGCTGACCAGCATTGCGACTGGCACCGCATCCTCACGCTTACCGGCGGCTTTGAATGGAAGCACTTCGATGCCGAGGGCGAAGATACCATCGCGACCGACGCCGATCACACTGTGAATTCCTGGTTCGAGACCCGGGACTGCAAATTCGCCTTTGGCAGACACGCGTCCGGCAGCGGCGACCTTGCCCTCCCGCAGGAAGAATACTCGCATGCTGAGCACTTCGCGGACGCGACCGGTGCGATCATCGAGCAGGTTAATCTGACCGTAGACCTTGCCATCGGCAGCGATTTGTACACTGTCGTAGGAAATAGGAGTGGAGGGGGCACCCTTCGCGAACGGGAACCGATTTTCACTCTCGCGGACTGTGCCGGAGAATCGCAGATCGCGAATTCCGATCGATTTTCCAAGAAGTTCTGTGGCGACACTAACGTTAGCGAGGTCAACGATTGCCGATTCCACATCCACTTCAGGATTGACGGCATTCTGGTCAGTCTGCCCAACCGTGCGGACACCGTAAACAATCAGCCCTGATGGACCGTTGGCGAAGATTGCCACGACCTGGCCCGGCTTGAGTCCAGAGACAGAAAACGTGCCGTCGGCCGCGGTGGAGGTCTCTGCGAGCGCCTGGCCGCGACTAAGGAGTTTCACCTTCATGTCAGCAGCCGGTATGAGTCCTTCACCGGTCACCGATAACAGACGCCCTGTAAATCCCCCGTTGGCGTCCAGCACAACGTCATGGGATCGTGACTGATTCAGTTCTTCAGGGGCCAGCCCGCGAAAACGCTGTTCGTCCTGTGGACTGATTCCCGGACGCGGACGGGGCACCGCCTTGACCGTTTTAGCCTTCGCTGCGGCCGGAACCGCAGTTCCGGTTGCCTCGTCTGCAACAGTGGACTGCCCGACCACACCCAAAGCAAGTGCAGCGATCAATCCGAAAGACGGAACGTGGAAGCCAGAAAAGATTTTCATGGAGTTGATCCAGTCAGCACAAGGCGTAACACGCGACAAAACACATCCGAACGCGCGGCAAACAGAGAACATTCAGACGCGAGGTTTCACCCGTCAGCAAAGCCTTGAAACGATTATTTGTGGGCGTCTACACCAACCACCTGCCGAAAGGATACCGCCGGTGTGTGGTTTTTTGGCAACTAATCCGTTAGTTTCGGGTGGACGGCAGGAGTTTTCAAGCAAAATCTGACGAAAACCTACAGAAATTCGCATTTTATCCAAATTGCCGAGTTTAATGTTGCGGCGGAGCACTGGGAGTGGTGCGAATGCCGGTCCCGGAGGGGAGCAGACATGAGGATCACGACCTGGAACGTCAATGGCCTTCGAGCGGCGTTGCGCAAGGGATTTCTGGATCACTTGAACGACATCAGCCCCTCCGTTCTGCTGCTTCAGGAAGTGCGTGCTCTGCCGGACCAGTTGCCCGCTGAGATTCGGGAACCAGCGGGATGGAATGTGGTCTGGAATCCGGCGGAGCGGCCGGGCTATTCCGGGACGGCAATCTGGTCTCGGTTCCCGATTCACTTGCATTCGCTGGAGGTCGCGCGGCGACACAGGGATTGCGAAGGGCGTTTGATCGAAGTCACTACCGGTGGCCTGCGGGTGGCCTGCGTGTATCTTCCCTCCGGATCCTCGGGGCCTGATCGCCAGGCCATCAAGGAACGCTGGCTGACGATGTTCCGCCGATGGCTTGATCTGCGCCGTCACGGCGAGCCGCTGGTCTTTGGCGGGGACATCAACGTGGCGCACACGGAAAAGGACATTTTCCACGCAAAGTCGAACGAATCCACTTCAGGATTTCTGCCACACGAGCGCGCATGGCTGGGCCGTATGATTAATGCGGGCTGGCATGACCTGATCCGTGAACATCACGGAGATGTGCATGGTCCCTACTCCTGGTGGTCAAACCGCGGCCGAGCGCGGGAGCTGGACCGCGGCTGGCGCATTGACTACCTCTTCTGCAACGCAGCCGCTCGGCCACGGTTTCAGTCCGCTTCCATCTGTCGGGAAGCAGCACTGGAAGTCAGTGACCATGCGCCGGTTTCAATTGACCTCACCTGAATCGCCCGGCTGGAGCCCATTGGTCCTGAAGTTCTCTGGAATTCCCTGAAAAGACGCGGCGCAGGTCGACAAGCCGTGCGGGGGATGTCAATCCCCTCGTGACGGTGTCTGTCCGTGTGGCAAGCCGCCGCGGGACTGCTGCCGGGCCCCAACGGCCGTACCACCAGAAACGGGAAAATCGTCCCGCCTCGGGTCCTCAAATCCGACGCTCCGCCTCGTGCTCGTGCTCAGTCCGCCCTGGCGGACGGTGCTCGTAGTCGGAGTCGAAACCCACTTTGCTGCTGGCACAGCCCCGAATACGAACGACTCGACTGTGATCAGCTGTCGAGCGACGACGTTGGTGTCGCCGAGTCGTGCGGGGCGGATGATGCAGCGGTCGATTACGATTACGATTACGATTACGATTACGTCGCCCAGACCGAATTCCGCGGTTCGGTGCCAGGCACCCTGCACCCTGGCATGCACCTTTTTGCTGATCCGCGGTGATCGTTGCAGTGCTTGCGGCAGGGATGTGGCTCAGCAGGAGCTTCGCCCTCCCGGCGGCACTCTTTGCCGGAAAGTCAAGGACGCTGGGCAGGGGCTCGGGACGATGTTGCACCCCCGATTACGCAGCTGCACCTGCCATCCGCATCAAATACAGCATCTCTCTGCAAATCTCTCGGGAGCGTTCGTCGTAGACCCGGGCCTCGTCCGCCGTCCCATCGGCGACTTTGGGGTCCGTATACCGCACAGGCACTCTCAGACTGCAGCCTGGTACCACCGGACAGGCATCGTCCGCATGGCTGCAGGTCATCACCGCGCAATAATCCCGCTGAGGATTGGGTGGGTGGTGAAAAATCTTCGAGAAGCATACCAGGGGGGGCTGACTGGCCGCGAAGCGGATTTGAAATCGCGGATTGGGTTCTGCTGGATTCTCTGCGTTCACAACCAGCCCGCTGCGACGCAGAGAATCCGCAACACGTTCATTCATCGCGGTCACCTCCGTACCGCCCGAAAACGTCCGTACAGCATCGAGGCCAGTTCCGAAAGCCGCGATGGCCGCCCAGATCTGTGAGAAATGACTGCGACGAGAATTGTGCGTGCATATGAAGACCAGTTCCGCAGGCTGACCAGCGGCCAGACGTCCGGCAATCCACTCCGCCACATGTCGCAACTCCCCCTGTCGTTCCTGCGGAATCCGCAACTCCTCTTTCTCTGCAATCGTCAGAAACGCTGCGAGCTCCGGAGTGATCCATTCGATTGTCATGGCTGAAATTCCCCTGAAGTCCATGGAATACCGGTGGCCCGTGTTGCCAGCTTCTGAATTTCAAGCAACCACCGCTGCTCTGCTGCCTGACGAGCCTGCAGGCTCGGGTCTGCCGTCGACAGTCCGCTGAATACCTGGTTCACCACCCACGCGAACGGCTCGATCCCCGCGCGCCGCAAATCCTCCTGAAGCTCACCCGCTTCATGCACGGGCGTCGCTTCCGGGAGCACGACAAGCAGGATTTTTGCCGCTGCGGGATCACGCAGCGTTGGCAACAGTCGCTGCACGGATTCGGGGAGTGCCCTGCCCTGCCGCTCCACCTCACGATGAAACGCCTGCGCTGCATCGAGGAGCAAAAGCGTGTGACCGGTGGGAGCCGTGTCAACCACCACGAATTGCCGCTCGCCCCCGGCCACCACCTCCGCGAACGCTCGAAACACCGCGACCTCTTCAGTACACGGGGACCGCAGATCCTCTTCCAGCAGCGCCAGCCCCGCCGCATCGAGGCCCGCTGAACACTGATTCAGCACCTGCTGACGGTACTTCTGCGTCTCCAGTTCGGGGTCAATCCGAGCGATCGTCAGGCCGGGTTGGGTGGTATCAGGCTGCTCCGCCGCCGGATCGGTCGTTGTCAGCAGCACCTCGTTGCCGCGCACTGCAAGGGCCCGTGCGACCGTGGCGGCCACAGATGTCTTTCCAACACCTCCCTTACCCATCGTCAGAATCACCCCATGCCCGGCAACAGCAAGCTGGTCAATCAGACTGTCCAGCGGTGGAAACCCCAGAGAACACACTGCTTTGGCTGAACCACGCTCCCCACCATCGCCGAAGCCTGCGCCACCGGAAAGGACCTTCAGCGGTTCGCCAGGAGCCTCACCCTGTCGAGCAGTGCCATGGTCAACCGGTGGTTCGATCAGCCGTCGCAGCCACGCCGGATCAGGCTGTGAAACGGCACTGTAACCGATTTCCGTGCGAGGCAGCGTCCTGAGCGTTTCCGGAAGTACCTGAAGATTTCGCTGTGCCGCTGCGAACACCGCGTCCGCCAGAGCATCACCAGCGCGGTATGGCCGAAAAACTCCATTAATCGCCAGTCGCAGCTGCTGAATTCCCGAGTGCTGCAATTCGCGACACGTGCGGGCTGCCTCGCGAAGCGACGACCGATCCGCTCGCGCCACCAGCACGAAGGTGCACTGCGAAGTGTCGCGCAGCACCCCCGCTGCCCGCTCAAACAACGCCTGCTGATCACGCAGCCCGGCCAATGGCCCCGCACAGCTGACACCTGTCGTGTTCTGTTGCAGGTAATTGGTCCATGCAGCGGGCAAAGCCAGTAGCCGCAGCGTGTGTCCTGTCGGGGCAGTGTCGAAGACCACAGAATCAAACACCGACGTCGCCGCCGGGTCCGCAAGCAGCGCAGCAAATTTTTCGAACGCCGCGATCTCCATGGTGCAGGCGCCCGAAAACTGCTCCTCAATATTGGCGATCACAGACTCAGGGAGCACCCCACGGTACGGTTCCACCATCCGCTGACGATACTCTGCTGCGGCCTGACGAGGATCCAGATTCACAGATTGCAGGCCCGGAACTGCCGGGACGGCGGTCGGCCGAGTCCCCAGTGGAGTCTGCAGGACTTCGTCGAGGTTCGACGCGGGATCTGTCGACACCAGCAACACCCGTCGACCACCGTCCGCCAGCTGCACTGCCGTGGCACAGGCCAGTGATGTCTTGCCCACACCACCCTTGCCAGTGAAGAAGATCAGCCGTGTGAGCGACTCTGTGAGGTTCATGCCGGTGCTCCTGAACCTGCTGCAGGTGTCCGCAGGAGGCTCCGAGCAGCACTGCCTGGAGAGCTCCGGTCACTGGTGCGGTCAGATAAATCCAGAAGTGCTGCAGGTTCAGGGAGACCAGTGCCGGTACCGGCGAAGACGAGAATGAAC
>JBJTOM010000167.1:0-2650 GCA_046074585.1 Planctomycetota bacterium
AGCGCGAGCCGGCAGAAACGCGCCCGGCCCGTTTTTCCGTGCGAGTGGTCTCACGTGCGTGCCGCCTGGAAAACGGTTCGTGGAAGTCAGCGCCGGATGGACTGCGGACACAGTTTGACATTCATGTCGGACCAGGGTTGAGGGAAGAAACGGAATACCAGATTTACCTGCGAACACGTGGAATATCGAATTCGGTTCAGCTCCTGCACCGTGACCCGCAGATTCGCAGAAACCTGGTCTCGCAGGAGCGGAACCAGGTGGTTCACGGTGTGCTCAATTTTCGAGGTCAAATTGGCAGGACGGAATTCACTGTTCTTGTGGACGGGCTCCCGCACGTTACGCTCGAACTCGAAGTCTTCCCGACAAAACTCGACTATCAAACAGATTTCCGCGAGATTCTGTGCGATCTGCAGCTGCACGCGAGGAGCCTTGCTCTTGAGTATCTGCGGGCGACATACCTGCATGGACGGCAAATTGCCGCGACGAAGCCAGCAGAACTGGAATGGCTGTTGATCCTTCGCGAAAGTATAGACTCTCTCGAAAAAGCCATCGCCCACATTGCTCAAATGCCACGGCGACGTCTGGAACCCACGGAGCAGCTGATGCGAGCGGAACGCGTTCGGCGTCCGGATTCAGTGGTTCGACAGCAATTGCGACGGGGAACCGGAAGCGGCCAGGCCGTAGCAGTCGGCGGAATGGTGGTGCGAGAAAAAATCAGGGCAACGCCCCACGTCGCCACTCTCGACACACCCGAACACCGCTGGCTGCGGTCTCAGCTTGAACAGATTCAGCGGCAGTTGAGCGGGCTGATGAATGCCGCTGCGACAGTTTCGGAGTCAGAACGCCGATCCGCCATTCTGAACGAACTCGATGGGTTTCGGCAGCGTATCGCCTCGATGCTGCGAATCGAGCCAATGGCCGCTGCCCGCAGTACTGAAGCCGCTGAGCTTCAATCCCTTCAGCTTCAACAGGCCCCCGGATACCGGGAAGCGACGCAGGCGTGTCGAGTTCTTCGTCTGGGCCTCGCACTTGAGGGTGACGCGGTTCGACTCAGCGTCAAGGATCTGAGCACGCTCTATGAAAATTGGGTCTACATCGAAGTGCTGAGGATCATTCAAGTGCTGGCCGGGAATCCGTCGGGCGGGCTGAATGTCCTGCCTATTGGGCGGATCGGTGTGAGTCAGGTCATCGCAAAGGGGCGGGAGAACGTGGCTCGCTTCGACCTCGGTCAGGACCGACGAATTGAGGTCATCTACAACCCACAGTTTCACAACCCTGCTGCAATGCTGATCCCGCAGCGCCCGGATATCCTCATTCGCCTGATCCAGCCACGGTGGCCCGCGGTGCAGGTCATTCTGGATGCGAAGTACCGCGTGGAAAACTCAGTTGAATATCGTCGGCAATTTGGATCAGCAGGACCGCCTGCCGACGCCATCAACGTGCTGCATCGTTACCGTGACGCGGTACTCGAAATACTGCCCGACGAGGACGGGGTGAAGACGGCCAAACGCAGTGTTGTCCATGCTGCGGCGATCTTTCCCGGCTCTCCGGATGTCTGTCGTGAGTTTCGTCAAAGCCGCCTCTGGGCCGCACTTGATCGTCTGGGAATTGGCGCGATCCCCGCACTACCACACGATCGCTCTTTGCTGGAAGAATGGCTCGGCCGGATCCTTCGCGAAAGTGGTTGGGAGATCGCTGATCGACTGGTGCCACATACCACCGAATCCTCTCACCGCGACTGGCAGAAGGCAGCGCAGGAGCCGGTGCTGATTTCCGTGATCGACTCCAAAGACTGCTCGGAACGTTTTGCGTGGCTGCAGAGCAATCGATGCTGCTACGTGAGAATGCCGGCACGACCTCATCGACATTTTCGCGTCTCACGAGTCGCTTTTTATTGTCCGCGTCCCCTGGAGAAGACACCTGCCATTAGTTATGCGGCCGATGTTCTCGAGGCCAACGTGGTGACTCGCAGCGAAATCCTCACGCCCTGGTCGTCACGACACACTCCTGATCAGACGATGATCCTGTATCGTCTCGGTCCCATCCTCCGGCTGTCGCGTCCGATCATACACACGGACTCGGCGGAGACGTCGTTTCGTGGGGACCGATGGACCACCCGACTTGCGCTCGACCGCGCGACCAGTTCAACGGAGATCGCACTTGAGACGGCGTCGGAATGGAGGCTTTACGAAGGCCTTCGCTCGCGCGGCATTGGGTTTCGCCTTCGACTGCATGCCATCAGCCATAACGACGAATCCAGTGAACGAGGCCGTGTCTGGTTTTTGCTGAATGATCAGCTTCGCGTACGGTTTGACGGTGCTAATGGTTTTCTTGTCACCGCTGGGCACACGGAACGCTGGTATGATCTGCCTGAGGTTCTGAGGAGCGCGGAAGTTGCAACGAAATGGCCGCGAGGTGAAGATACGGCGTAAATCAGTGCGTTGAGTTTGTCAATTCCGTAAAAGGTGCGAGGATTGTCGTTGCAAACCGGTGTGATGGGGTGAAATTTGGATGCAGGCCAAACGGCGATCGGGAGTGTTGAGGGGTTGCAGGACTGCGTCATCAAGCATCCGCAAAACCTGCCAGAGCTTTTTGGTGGCTGACGGGACGTGTCGTGGCTGGCGTTGAACGCGTTCGCGAGTTCATCCTG
>JBJTOM010000168.1:0-5063 GCA_046074585.1 Planctomycetota bacterium
GCCGTACTCGAATCCATTGACCTCTTCACCGAAATGGGCTTCGATGTCCAGGACTTCGGCGGCACCACACTGCTCGTCAATTCCTGCCCCGTTCTCATCCCCCGCGGAGGACTCGTACGCATCATCCGCGACTTCGCCGAAAAACTCGTGCAGGCCGACGGCAAAATGGCCCGCCGAGACCTCCTCGATTCCATGCTCCACTCCATGTCCTGCCGCGCTGCCATCAAAGCCGGTCAACGACTTACCATCGAAGAAATGCGCGAACTCCTCCGACAACGACACCTCGTCAACGACTCCCACCACTGCCCACACGGCAGACCCACCTCACTCACCATCAGCCGCCATTCCCTCGACCAGCAATTCGGACGACTCGGCTGACTCAACCCCCAAGCTGCCTCGTCAGCTCCGCCAACCCCGCAGCAATCGCCTCCTCCAGCTTCTCAATCACCTTCGCCCCAGCCTCCGCAAGGTCCGGCCGTCCACCGCCCCCGCCACCCGCCGCCCCGGCCGCCGCCTTCACCACCTGACCCGCGTGCAGACCCTTCTCCTTCACCAACGGCTTGCTCACCGCTGAAATCAACGCCACCTTTCCCTCAATCACCGCCCCCAGCAACAACGCGACCGGACTGTACTTCTCACGCAACTGATCGGCAAAGTCACGCAACGCCTCCCGCGATACGTTCTGCAGCGATCGAGCAATCACGCGGACGCCACTGATCACCGCCGCGCCCTCAGCAATCTCGCCAATCGCATCCGCCACCGCCAATGCCGTCAGCTCCGCGACCTGCTTCTGCAGCGTTCGCACCTCCTGCTGCAGCAATTCCACACGTCCAGGCAGCTCTGTCGCCTGCGGAGCCTTCAGCTGCTTCTGCAGTCGAGCAATCAGCTCGTCCGTGTCGCGACTCTTCTGCAGCGCTTTCGGACCCGTCAACGCCGTGATCCGGCGAACGCCACGAGCGACCGGTTCTTCAGAAATCACCCGGCAGAGGCCCACCTGACCCGTGCTGGAAAGATGCGTCCCACCACACAGCTCAATACTGAAGTCGCCCATGCTCACCACACGCACTTCATCCGGATACTTCTCGCCGAATAACGCCATCGCTCCACGCTTCCGAGCGTCCTCAATCGGCAGCAGCTCGGTCACCACAGAAGCACCACTCGCTATACAGCCGTTGATGATGTCCTCCACCTGATGCACTTCAACAGCCGTCAACGCCTGATTGTGCGCAAAGTCAAATCGCAGCTCGTCCTGCTGCACACGAGACCCCCGCTGAGTTGCATTTCGGCCCACTGTGCAGTGCAGCGCATGGTGCAGAATGTGAGTCGCCGAATGCGCACGGCGAATGCCCGCGCGCCGCTCCGCGTCCACCTGAGCACTCACTGACAGACCCTCATGAAGCTTCCCTTTGAGCAAATGACCGATGTGGATCCAGAGCTCACCGTCCTTCTGAGTATCCACGACGTGGAATTCGAAGCCCGGTGCTGTCAGCGTGCCCGAATCCCCAACCTGACCTCCCGATTCCGCATAGAACGGGCTGCGGTCCAGTGCCACACCAAGCGGCTCCCCATGACCCACCTCAGAAAACTCCGTCACCAGCTCGCCACCCGAGATAATCCCCAGCACGCGACTGTCGCAATGCAGGCTGTCATAGCCCACAAATCGAGTTCCTCCCTGCTGCCTGAGCGAATCAATCGGACCAGCACTCATCACCGAATCCGCAAAAGCACCGCTCCCGCTGGTCGCTTCGTGACGCCGCCGCGCTTTCTCGTAACCCTCCCGGTCAACCGTCAGCTGATTCTGCGCAGCCAGCGTCTCTGTCAGCTCAATCAGGAAACCGTAAGTCGCCTGAAGATCAAACGCATCCTCCCCGGAAATCACTCCAGTGGACTTCGCTTTCGCCGCCAGCTTTTCAAAACGCGGCATGCCACGGTCCACCACGTCCAGAAACTGCTCCTCCTCCGCACGAATCACGTTCGAAACCGTCTCTACAGTCTCCGCAATCTCCGGATACGCCGCCCGCATCGCTTCAACCACGGCCGGAACCAGCGTATGCAGGAACGGAGTGCTCCGCCCCAGCAGATAGCCCTCCATCGCGGCCCGCCGAAGCAGCAGTCGAACGATGTAGCTGGCCTTCTCCGGACCAGGCACAGCACCCTCGTGAATCGCAAACGTACACGCGCGCACATGGTCGGCTATGCGGCGACAGGCGCGGCCGTGAGTGGCGTCGTAGCTGTACCTGAGCTTCAGCACATCACCAACAGTGCTGCAGAGTGGCTTGAGAATGTCGATCTCGAAGTTGCTGAGCACTCCCTGCAGACACGACGCACATCGCTCAAGTCCCATCCCCGTGTCAATGTTCTGCTTCGGGAGCGGATGCAGGTTGCCCGGAGGATTGCCCACCCGATTGAACTGCGTGAAGACCAGATTCCAGATCTCGACCGGCTTCGTCGCACCCGGTGCCAGGTAATAAATCTCTGAGCAGGGGCCGCAGACTCCGTCCGGGCCCTGAGACGGCGCGGAAGCCGGCCAGAAGTTTTCCGACTCGTCGCAGCGACTGATACGCTCCGCCGGAAGCCTGATTTCACTGTTCCAGATCCCAAAGGCCTCGTCGTCATCCAGATATACGGTCACGGTGAGTCGTCCCGGGTCCAGCCCCAGCCAGCGACGGTCCGTCAGAAATTCCCACGCCCAGTGAATCGCTTCACGCTTGAAATAATCGCCAAACGAAAAATTGCCCAGCATCTCAAAAAACGTGTGGTGATACGCCGTCACTCCCACGTTCCCAATATCGCCCGTACGCAGACATTTCTGACTCGTCGTCGCCTTCGTGAATTCCAGCGGTCCGATCCCAAGGAACTGATTCTTGAACTGATTCATCCCCGCAGGAGTGAACAGCACCGTCGGATCGTCCTTCGGAATCAGCACGTCACTGGGGCGACGCACGCAGCCTTTGGATTCGAAGAAAGACAGATACTTTTCGCGCAGTTCGTCGGTTTTCATGGCGATTGCTGGGTGGGGCTGCAGGGACGGGACTGGAATGGCAGACAATACAGAAACCCGGTCGGGTGAAGCACACTGACGCGACAGTCTACCGAGTTTGCGCGGGAGATGCACGCCCGCAGAGGGAACAGCAGCCCGGGGGAAGTCAATGAGAATCCCCGCCGATTTCACCAAAATCACCGGCTTTTCCCACCAGATTCCACGCGCCCTTTTCCGGCTCCACTCCGGTTTACAGTGGACAGAACACGGCAGCCCAGTCGAAAATTCACCGCACCCCACCCATCACTGCCACCACCCCCGCCACCGGAACCCCCGCCGCATGTCCCTCCTTCGACTGCTCTGCTTCTGCAGCCTGCCAGCACTCTGCGGCGCCCTCCCCGCAATCGCTCAGCAATCGCCACCCCCACTCACCGAAGCACAGACCACCTGGTTCGAAAACGACGTCCGCCCACTGCTCGCAGAACACTGCTTCGCCTGTCACAGCAGCTCCGCAAAAACTCTCCGCGGCAGCCTGAAACTCGACTCCCGCGCCGCCATCCTCCACGGCGGCGACTCCGGGCCCGCCCTGATCCCCGAACAACCCGACAACAGTCTGCTCATCCAGGCCGTTCGCTGGCAGGGACTCGAAATGCCCCCCTCCGGAAAGCTCACTCCAGACAACATCGATGTCCTCGTCGAATGGGTCCGCCTCGGCGCCCCATGGCCCGCCGAAAACAACACCGCCCCCAGCGAACGCTCCTGGGACTTCAACCAACTCCGCTCCGAACACTGGGCCTGGCAGCCCATTCAGCGACCCGCCCTCCCAACCAACCGCCACTCCTCATGGATCACCACCCCCATAGACGCCTTCGTCCTCGCAAAACTCGAAGCCGCCGGTCTCCAGCCCTCGCCACCCGCCTCCCCGAAAGTCCTTCTCAGACGACTGTCGCTGGACCTCATCGGACTCCCACCCACACCCACTCAGCTCCACAACTTCGAACAGGATGTCGCCGTCAACCGCCAGGCCGCACTCGACGCCGCCATCGACAGACTCCTCGCCCAACCCCAGTACGGCGAACGCTGGGGACGCTTCTGGCTGGATGTGGCCCGCTACAGCGATGGCTTCGGCGGCTTCCTCGATGCCGCCCCTCTGCCACACGCCTGGCGCTACCGGGACTGGGTTGTCAACGCCATCAATCGCGACCTGCCGCTCAACGAATTCCTCCAGCTGCAGATTGCCGGTGATCTGGCAACGCCACCCCAGCCCGAAGCCACCGGCTTCCTCGCGCTCGGACCCACCTATGTCTCCGATGGCGGCGACCCCGACGCCACCGCTCAGGCCCGCGCCGAAACTCTCGATGACCGCGTCGATACACTCACCCGCGGACTGCTCGGACTCACCGTCTCCTGCGCACGCTGCCATGATCACAAATTCGACCCCATCCCACAGCTCGACTACTACTCACTGGCCGGGATCTTCAACAACTCACGGAATCACGACATCCCGCTCGTGCCCGCCGACATTGTCACCGCCTTCCACAGTCACCAGCAGCAGACGAAAATGCTCGCCGACCGCATGCGACAGCGAAAGGACATGGCAGCTCAGCAACAGCGACCGCTCAACGCTGCCGAAACAGCCGCTCAGCAGACCGACGAAGAACTGCTCACTCAACTCCAGGCCACCGCACCCCCGGCTTACCCCGTCGCTCACGGACTCGCTGAATCCACCAGCGCCGATATGCCACTCGCCGTTCGCGGCAACCTCCGCAAACCCGGCCCCATCGCACCCCGCAGAATGCTCAGAATCCTCGAACCCGAAAATCACCTGTTCAACTCCGGCAGCGGCCGCAGACAACTCGCCGAGGCCCTCATTCACCGCCGAAATCCACTCACCGCACGCGTCCTCGTCAACCGCATCTGGCTCCAGCACTTCGGGGAAGGACTCGTACGCACTCCCGGAAACTTCGGCAAACTCGGACAACCGCCCACTCACCCCGAACTGCTCGACTGGCTCGCCGCCGAACTCCACGACGGCCCCACACCCTGGTCGCTCAGACAGCTCCACAAAACCATCCTCCGCTCC
>JBJTOM010000169.1:0-4536 GCA_046074585.1 Planctomycetota bacterium
GCCCATTTCCAGACCAGCAGCCCTGCAGCCAGAACGACCGGAATCGTGGCGGCAAGCAGCCAGAAAGGGAACGACACTCTGCGGCTGGTCATGGCTGAATCAGATGGAAACCGCGGAGATCACCGCTGGTTGGTGAGCAGAAATTCGAGGAGATCGGCGAGTTCCTGGGGGGTAAGGAGTGTGGCGTAGCCGTTGGGCATGGGAGAAACAGAAGAGGGCTGGATGGAGGCGATTGAGGTGCGTTCGAGGTGCAGGGTGCGGATGGCATCGGGAGCGAGGATGATTTCGGCAGCGTCTTCACCTTTAATAATCCCACTGTGGACCTGGCCATCTTCCATTTCAATCGAGACGGGTTCGTAGCCGCGAACGAGGCTGGCTGCGGGGAAGATGATGGCTTCCAGCAGATCGCGACGATTGCGAACGCGACCGATGCTGGTGAGGTCGGGGCCAAGCTGTCCTCCACCGTAGCCCAGTTTGTGGCAGGTATTGCAGGCCGCACGACGGCTCATGAAGGTTTCATGGCCGCGACGAACGTCACCGGCAGGGAGTGTGGTGAGGAGTTGTTCGAGCTGGGCCGTTTGTTCCTCAGCGCTGGCATTGAGCAGTTTGAGCAGGGGCTGGGCGGCTGACTGAACGGAGGCTGGATAGCGGGTGAGGAGTGGCTGCAGCAGGTCGGTACGGAGCCCCCGCAGACCACTGGACATCGGGAGTGCGGCCATGAGTGCCAGACCACGGGCTTCGGAGGGGTGCTGTTCGAAGGCCGGGAGCATTCTGGGGAGTTCCATGGGCCCGGCGGTGATGGCAATTTCGACGAGTTGCTGCACCTGATCTTCTGAGAGGCTGGCGGAGGCGAGTCTGGATGCGGCTGAGGTGCGTTGTTCGAGCGGCAGATCGGGGTGGAGACTGTTTTTGAGGAGTGTGAAGGTGGTGCTGGAAAGAGGAATGCGGGGGCCGGCCAGATCGAGCGCCTGCAGGCGGATTTCGGCGGGCAGCGACGATTGCTGGGCGAGTGTCACAAGGGCCTGCTGCAGCGGCGGATGTCCATCCTTTGGCTGTGGCAGGCTGCGAGCGGCCTGGAGCAGGGAAGGCAGTGAGGATTCGGAGGTGGAGGGCAGCAGCGCGGCGACCGCATCCAGCCAGCCGGCAGGTGCGGAGGTCAGGCCACCGGCAGAGATCGCGTCGAGGACGGTGGTGAGCGCTGTGGGCTGTCCAGCGGGGGAGGACGGGGGCGGAGTGCGAAGGATATCGAGGGCGAGCGTCTGGATCGGGGGTGCGGAGAGCAGGCTGGAGAGCAGTTCCGTGAGCACCTGCCGCTGATTCTCCGGGAGTGTGGAGACCTGTTGCAGGCGTTCTCTGAGGAAGTCCGCGAGAGGGGTCCCCCAATCCGTATGTCGTTTGGCAATCCACACAGCAGCGGCACGCACGGCAGGGCTGGGATGTGTCATGCGGGGGATGACATCATCCGGAGTCAGCTGATTGGCGGAGAGACATTCGAGGGCGGTCAGGCTGGCCCGGAGGGCCGTGGGGTTGTTGAGGCTGCTGCCCTGGCGAATGGCCGTGGCGTCGCCGATTTCAAAGAGCGCGTAGATCAGCTGGTGTTCGCGGATCCGGGCCGCCGCATCGAGGGGTGCCCCGGTGGGATCGATGCGGCCTGGCGGGAGACTGCTGATCAGGTCGAAGAGGGCCGGGATAGCGGAGGGCTGTTTGAGCCGTCCGATGGCTTCGAGTGCGGCGCGGGCCGGCCCAGGTTCATCGGCCGCAGCCATCTGCAGCAGTGTGCGGAGGGCTGGCTGATAACGCTGCAGACCTACCGTGTGAGCGGCGGCCTGACGGACAGAGGGAGCGTTGTCCGTGAGCGCCTGTGTGGCAAGTCGGGAAGATTCGTCTGCAGGGATGCCGGCGACCGTCCAGACGATCCGCCGACGCACGGCAGCATCGGGGCTGGTTTTGAGCAGTTCGTGGAGGGATTGGAGTGCGGCAGGGCCCAGTTGACGCAGTGCGGCTGTGGCACGGCGCTGGACGAACAGACGCGGGTCAGCCAGCCGTGAAGCCAGCTCGGGCGAAGGGAGGTCGGCGGACCAGGAAAGCTGCAGGCCAAGCGGGTCTGATGGAGCGACAGAGCCGCGGCGACGCAGGCGGTAGACTGCGCCGAGCACATCCGGCTTGGCCAGCTGCGAAGTGGGGCAGCAGACCTTGTACCAGCCACCGGTATCGACCACCAGCAGACTGCCGTCGGCGTCCTCGAACACATCCGTCGGATGGAAGTCGGGATGATCACAGGCCAGCAGATCAGAGTCGTCTGTTCGGTAGGTGGCGCCCTCGGGCACCAGCTGATGGCGGACCACTTTGTGAAGGTTGAAATAGCAGGCAAACAGCGCCTGATCATGGCCACCATGGAAGAGCTGTTCGCTGCCGGCGATCAGACCGCAGGGAGCTGCTGCACCCTGATGGCTGAGCACAGGCATCACATCACCCGTCATGGGGTGGGCATAGATCGAGGCATGTTTCTTGCCGTAGACGCCCCCGTAGATGGCGTGGATCAGCCCATCGCGACGACCGGCTTCCGGATTCTGGAAGAAGGTGCAGCTGAGAAATCGTTCGCCGTTATTCAAAAAGGCAACGTTGACCGGGTTATCCATGCCACCAGTGAGCACCACTTCGCGTTCACTGCCATCAGGACGAGCGCGGAAGATATGGGACGACTGAGTGATCAGCTGACGCCCGTCGGCCAGCAGATGCTGCTGTTCGGCGAACGCACCTTTGCACCAGTAGAGGCGACCGTCGAGACCCAGATACGGGCCGTGCAGGTCGTTGCCGCAGCCGGTGAGCGTTTTGCCGTCGTACCAGACTTCACGTCGGTCGGCGATGCCGTCGTCGTTGTCATCGGTGAGCTTCCAGATTTCCGGCGGAGCGGCCACGTAGAGGGACCCCTGAAACCACTGGCAGCCTTCCGGAAACATCATGCGATCTGCAAACAGGGTGCTGCGGTCATACACTCCGTCCCCGTCCGTGTCCTCCAGACGTCGGATGCGATGGGGCTTTTGGGCGAGCTGCTGTTCGGCACGTTCGGACATGCCACCGGAATCTGTGACATAGAGTCGCCCCCGTTCGTCGCGGGAGACGGCTATCGGTCGTTCGGCCAGGTGCGAGGGCACTGCCAGAGACACGTCGTAACCCTCGGCCACTCTCAAAAGCCGATCGCCAATCTGCACTTCGGTCACAGATGTGGCTGCAGGAGGCTGGTCCGGCGTTTGCCCGGAGACGATGCGAACGGACAACAGGAACGCGGTGATCAGTCGGAGCGCACAGAACTTCATGATCGCAGCCTTTGGGGAGACGTTCGATTTGAATGTCCGTATGCTACTGAGAATCGATCGCTTTCGCAGCCTGGAATGCCCTGAGTTTTCCGGGGAGAGCGATGGAATTTCGGGTTCACGGCGTGTGGCCGGCGGTTTCAGCCTTCTGTGAGCGTGACCGGGAGCAGTCGTCCGTCGGTGGTTCGGGCGTGGGTGATCTGAGACAGGGAGGCCAGACGCAGGACCGCCAGTCCGGATGCCTCGTCTGCTGTGACAGCAGCGGATGTGATGGTGCCGGCTGAGGTTCCGTCGGCCAGGAGCAATTCCGCACCGACGGCGGCGGTGGCTGCCGCCGTTGCGGATGAACCCGGAGGCTCAATGCCGGTTTCGCTGGCAGGCGTTGCCAGTCCCGTCAGTCGGACCCGTTTGAGGGACCGATTGACATGCCCTATCGCATCGATTCTGGCGATTGGTTCCTGGCCGAGGTAGCAGCCCTTCGTGAAGGAGATGGCCTGAGCGTTGCGGCCGGCTTCGGGAGCCAGATGTTCAATGGAGAGATCCACGCCGATCATGGGAAATCGTTCGGCGATTCTGAGTTGGCTGAGTTCGGCGTCGCTGAGCAGTCGTGGCTGCAGTTCCGGAGCGTGCCGGAGCGTGGCAAGGGTGTCTGCATCGCCACAGAAGATGCAGACGGGCTGGCCGGACCAGGCAACGCAGAGTGCTGTTGCCTGCCCAGGAATGTCGGTGACCGGGCCACAGAGCCCGGGCGTCACGGTGGGCAGTCCGGGCAGAGAAGGAAGGCCGGTGGTGCTGACGGCGATGGAATCGGCGATGGCAGGCACGCTGAGGATCACGTCTTCGGAGATGATATAGCGCTCAAGATGTTTCTGCAGGCGTTGCGGATCGTCGGCCAGCAGCCACACCTGGAGTTGCTGGTCCAGCATGAGCACGTAGCCGTGGGCGAGGATCCGGCCGCGAGCGTCGGTGAAGAAGGCTTCTGTTGCGTGGCCCGCGGAAAGTCCGCGGATATCGGCCGTGCAGAAATTATGCAGAAACCGGACTCGATCGCGGCCGGAAATCAACAGCGAACGGAATGGGCCTGGCATGGGAGTTGGGTTCGTTTCTGGCTGCGTGCGAATTATTTCATTTCGATGGTGAGCCAGCCATCTTCGGCGGTAATTGCAGAGATGGTCACGTTGAGGGGTTGGTCGGCGTTTGGCTGCAGGTTGAGGACGGCGCT
>JBJTOM010000170.1:0-1501 GCA_046074585.1 Planctomycetota bacterium
TTTCAAATGCATACGCAGGAAACCTGACCTTGGGCCGTGAGGTAGGCCCCGCGAAGACCACGACAGGGCAGTTGTACCGGTGGATATGGCGGGCAGGGCTCAGCGAGCAGGGCAGGGCGTCGCTGATGCTCCCCCAAGCCCACGGCACCCACAAGCCGGTCCGCGGCCAGCCCCAGCAAGCTTCCCGCTCCGCTGAAAATCAACGCGCCCACGTATGCCTGGCCCGTCCCGAACCAGCGGACCAGCAGCAGACCGGTCACCAGCGAACCGCAGACGGCACCAACCGTGTTCCAGCCATAGACCGCAGCCGGAAGCAAACGCCCGCCCGCAGGAACTCCGCCCAGCATCAGCGGCAGTGTCGCGCCCATCCCCAGAGCTGCCGGAAACAGCAAACCAGCCGATAACATAAAACGCATCAGTCCCAGCTGCCAGCTGCCCTCACCAAAACCGGCTGCCCCCCAGCGATAACACTCGTCCGCGACCGGAATCAGCAGCGGGACTGCGCACCCCCACAGACCAATTCCGGCTTCGACAGCGGAGAACATGCGGAGTGGACGGGCGAAATGCGGCAGCCGCCGCGCTGCGAGCAGACTGCCAAACGCAATTCCCACAAAAATAGCCGTCAGCACTGCCGTCGTTGCCGGCGCACTGGCGCCAAAACTTAAATGCAACTGCCGCTGCCAGAGGATCTCCAGTGTGAGCGCGCTGGCACCGGAACAGGCCACAGCGAGGCAACTGAGACATAAGAAAACACCGGCGTTCTGCATCAATACATTCCCGCTCCGACTCCTTGTCCACCACGACACCAGGACTTTTTTCCCGCCGGATGCTACTCTTTCCCGGCGGATCACACAAATTCCGCCATTCCAGCCTCCTCCCACCCCTGACTTTACGAAGCCAGTGAACGCTGCGCCTCATCAACGGACTGCCGTGCTCCACCATTCCCTGCAGAACCAGGCCCACAGTTGCCACCAGGCCATCGCAGGCCTGCTGCTGATGGCCCTCCTCGCATTGTGCTCCGGCGGTTGCTCCCCAAACGCCAGTGACCCTGCCACCCGCAAAACTCCAGGTCAGCCCCGCACCACGCCCGCGAACTCCGAACGGGAAATCACAAAGTCATCTGCGACCGCATCTTCTGTCCGGGATGATGCCCCCAGTTTCGTCGGTACCGCCGCCTGCACAGAATGTCACGCGGCCATTGCTGACACATGGCAACAGCACCCCATGGCCAGATCCATGGCCCCAGCTGCCGCATTTCCAGCTGGCTCCGAGTCTGCCATTCCCGTTGTTCATGGCATCACCCGCAGTTACGACGCCCGGCTGGAAAATGGCCGCGTGCTGCACCGTGACAGCATGCTCGCCGCCGATGGGCAGCCGGTGTATTCCCAGGAATTCGCCATGGACTACGTTGTCGGTTCCGGCCAGCGTGCCCATGCCTGGATTCGCCGCGAAGGAGAACTGCTGTTTCAATCGCCCCTGAACTGGTTCTCACAACAGGCCT
>JBJTOM010000171.1:0-3435 GCA_046074585.1 Planctomycetota bacterium
CACACCTGCGAATGTTGCCTCACCGCGGCACCTCTGGTCTTTGCACAACGCCTGATTCCACATCCATCCGCCTGCAACCCACCGGACACGGCCGTCGGCCCAACCGCCCTCGGCACTCCGCAAACCGCCGTCGCCGATTACCCCCAGGAATGGACGCCCCGCACGGGCAACCGTCGCCAGGCTGTCCTCTGCTGCTGGAGAAACTAACCGTTCGGACAAAGCTGAAACTCGTGTGTTTTCTTCTGCTTTGGTTTCCGTTCGGAGTTTTTTCATGAAAAAGTTTGCTGTTGTTTGCGCCCTCGTTGCGCTCGCTCTGCCCGCCCTGTTTGCGTCACTGGGCGCTGTCCCCGCCGCCTCAGCCACGTCCCCCTGCGACTGCTGCGACGTCTGCCTCTGTGACGCCTGCGAATGCGTCGCCGCTGGCTGCGCCTGTGAGACCGGTGGCCCCTGCGCCTGCAGCGGCCCCTGCTGTGAAGCTGCACTCTGCTGCGACCGCTAAGAAACCCCCAAAACCCCTCTCCCCTCCCCGGGGAAAGGGGCCCGGGTGGGATGACGGACCGGTGTTAAGAACAACGGATTTCAGACTCTGGATCTGCTCCTCCGTGACAAGGCGCGCAGTGGATGTCAATCCCCCGGTAACGGTGCTCCGGTTTCTCTGTCCCAGCTTTGACACACGGAAAGCCGCGAAAGCGCCAGGATTGAGTGATGAACTCTGGAAATCCGCACCTCCTGGTCTTCCTTTGCGCCTTGGCGGCTTTGCGTGAGGCCCGGAATCTTTTTGGTACTTGGCAGGGGCATTGCGGCCTCGCGATTCAGCAATTTCCGACGAGGGGATTGACATCTGCTGCATGCCGTGGTTATCTGTCCCTGTCTAACTTCCCCCGCACGTCAAATACTGGCCCTGACAAAAGTCATCGCCCGCAGACTGCCGTCCGGTGGCTCAGCAGGTTCCAGCGTCCACACCAGAAAACACGTCGAGTTGCCTTCGCTTTCTGCGTCTGGCCACTCCTCCGGCGTAACTTGTAAGGAGCACGGCGATGTCCATGTTGTCAGCAGCTCGATGCGTTTCCGGATCCAGTCTGTCGTTGCCCGTTACGCGGCGGGGATTGCTGCATGTCGGTGCTCTGGGTGGTCTCGGCCTGTCGCTCCCGCAGCTATTGGCGGCAGACGGCCAAAGTCATGTGGCCCGCGCGGACGCCTGCATCGTCATGTTCCTCAATGGTGGCCCCAGTCATCTGGACATGTGGGACATGAAGCCCTCAGCCCCCCAGGAAATCCGCAGCCCCTTCAGTTCGATTTCCACGTCGCTCACCGGCGTGCAGGTCTGTGAGTACCTGCCGCAGCTTGCTCGCCAGATGCACCAGTGTGTCCTCGTGCGTTCGATGAATCACAGTGTCAACAATTCCCACGCTGCGGCCGTCTACGCGGCGCTCACCGGACATGACCGGGGTGAACAGGGTGGCGGAGCCAGGCCGAGTGATCATCCGAACATCGGTGCGGTGCTTTCGAAACTGCGGCCATCACCCCCGACAGCCTTTCCCTACGTGGCGCTGCCGTGGAAAACAAAGGAAGGTGCAGGCGGCCCGCTGCAGCCCGGATTTCTGGCCGGCATCGTCGGCGCCCACCACGACCCGTTCTGGGTGCTGGACGATGCCAATTCGGCCGAATTCCGCGTTCGCGAATTGTCCCTGCCCGAAGAAGTCTCGCTGCCCCGCATGCAGGCTCGCAGTCAGCTCCTTGCCGGCCTTGATCACCGGGGAACGGCTGCAAAAGCAGCTGCTGACGGTTCCTTCCAGGTGATGACCGGCCACCAGCAGCGCGCCTTTGATATGCTTACCTCCGATGCTGCTCAGCAGGCATTTCAGATTGACCGGGAACCGGCTGCAGTTCGCGACGCGTATGGCCGGAATATTTATGGTCAGAGCACACTGCTGGCACGACGACTGATTGAAGCCGGTACGCGAACCGTCACCCTGTCCTGGGCCCCGGACGCCAACGCTACCTGGGATACGCATGGCAACAACTTCAATAAGCTTCGCGAGACGCTGCTGCCGCAGTTCGACCGTGCTGCCGGCAGCCTGATCCGGGAACTGGATGAACGTGGCATGCTGGAACGCACGGTAGTGGCCATTCTGGGAGACTTTGGACGCACACCCCGCGTGAATGCCAACGCCGGCCGGGATCACTGGAACTCCTGCTACTCCATTCTGCTCGCCGGTGGCGGACTGAAGGCCGGATTGGTGCATGGTGCCAGCGACCGGATTGGTGCCGTGCCTTCCCGGAACCCCACTTCGCCCGCAGACATCATTTCCACACTGTACCACCTGCTGGGCGTCGATCCGCGAATGAACATCCACGACGTGCTCGACCGCCCGCACCTGCTTGTGCCCAGCGGTCGTATCATGAATGAGCTGCTTGGGTGACGAACGCCTGCGCCAGCTGTGGTTGCTGCCTGGCGGAATGAAGCTTCGCGAGTTTCACGCAGGAGAACTGCAGATCCTGTGCAAGCTGCCTGTTTTCGGGCGAGGCTGCTGAAAGTCGTTCACGAATGCTGAATGCGCGTTCGTACAGCTCCTGTGCTCCGGGAAAATCGCCGTCGGCCATCAGCAGGTCGGCAAGTTTATTGAGGCTGACGGTGACGTTTCGCGCGAACTCCGTGTTCTCCGGTGACCGCCGCGTCAGCTGTTCAGCTGTGATGAGTGATTGCTGGTAGCACGTCTTTGCCTGGTGATAGCGGCCGATGGAAAAGCAGAGGTCTCCAAGTCGCTCGAGGCAGACGCTTTCATCGCGTATGGGGACAACATCCGCGGGGGCAATGGCAGCGAGGGAGCGACAGATCTGCAGGGCTTCTTCGAGCTGATGTCGCGCCCGCTCGAATTGGTGGCGCTGCATGGCCACATCTGCAGGTTTGACCAGGTTCGTACTCAGATTCCTCGCATAGTGGGCAGACTCGCGAGACGACGCGACGAGTCGTCGGTTGATTTCAGTGGCCTGCAGGAAGAGCGGTTCTGCGGATTCCACGGTCCCTGACAGAAGGAGCAGATCACCCAGCTGTTCGCACTGCACGGCATGATTGCGAGCTGCTTCCAGATTCTGTGGCTGTGAACTGGCGGCACGAGCAGCGATATCGAGGGCCCGCTTTGCGTAATCGAGAGCTGTGTCCGGAGCTCCGGCTGCGAGCGCAAGTTGAGACACGGTTGTACGTCCCGGCAAGGGCTGTTTCGTAGTCCGCATTTCCGGGGAACTGTGCGATGAGTTTTTCGCGGAGGATCAGCGACTGTTCCCAGGCGGCGCGGGCATCTGCCAGCCGGCCCCGGATTCGCGCGAGGGCTCCGAGAAGTTCATGGGTGCTGGCCAGTTCCACGCGTCCCCGGGAATCTTCAGGGTCCTGCGCATGGAATTGCGTCCAGAGTTGATGAGCGTCAGCGAGCAGGC
>JBJTOM010000172.1:0-9246 GCA_046074585.1 Planctomycetota bacterium
AAGGAACAGGGCCTGTTCCGCACGGCCGATTCCCCCGAACCACGTTTCACCAGCACGCTCGCACTCCATCTCGAAGACGTCGTCCCCTCGCTCGCCGGACCCAAACGTCCCCAGGACCGCATCCTGCTCAAAAATATGCTCCCCGAATGGCAGAAGGCCCTGCCCACCTTCGGCAAGACTCAGCCCTCCGCCCCCGTCGCTGTCGAAGATCACGGCCACAGCAGCCGCATCTCCGACGGCGCCGTCGTGATCGCCGCCATTACCAGCTGCACCAACACCAGTAACCCCAGCGTCATGATCGGCGCCGGATTGCTCGCCCGCAACGCCGTCGCTCGCGGACTGAAACGGCAGCCATGGGTCAAAAGCAGCCTCGCTCCGGGAAGTCGAGTCGTCACGGAATACCTCGAAAAAGCCGGACTCGACAAAGCCCTCGACCAACTCGGCTTCCACACCGTCGGCTACGGCTGCACCACCTGCATCGGCAACAGCGGACCGCTCCCCGAATCCGTCGCCAAAGCCGTCACTTCCGGTGACCTCGTCGCCGCTGCAGTCCTCTCCGGAAACCGCAACTTCGAAGGACGCGTCAATCCCCTCGTCCGCGCTAACTACCTTGCCAGCCCACCGCTCGTCGTGGCCTACGCCATCGCCGGTACCGTTGATATCGACCTCGTCAATCAGCCCATCGGACAGGACAGCAGCGGCAAGGATGTTTACCTGCGCGAAATCTGGCCTTCCCAACAGGAAATTGCTGACACAGTCGCCGCCTCCATGACCCCGGACATGTTCACCGAACAGTACGGCAAAGCCGCTCAGGGACCTCCCGAATGGCAATCCATCACCGGTGCCAGTGGCGACCTCTACCAGTGGGACGAACACAGCACCTATGTCCAGGAACCCCCGTTCTTCGTGGATATGCCACCAGAACCACAACCCATTCGTGCCATCGAAAATGCCCGCTGCCTCGTGTCCGTCGGTGACTCCACAACCACCGACCACATCAGCCCCGCAGGCTCCATCAAAGCCTCCAGCCCCGCCGGACGCTACCTCCAGGCTCAGGGCGTCCAGCCCGAAGACTTCAACCAGTACGGAGCCCGCCGCGGAAATGATCGCGTGATGACTCGCGGCACCTTCGCCAATATCCGCCTGAAAAACCTCGTCGCCCCAGGAACCGAAGGCAGTGTCACCGTCCATTTCCCCAGCGGCGAACAAATGTCCATCTACGACGCCGCAATGAAATACCGCGACGAAGACACTCCCCTCGTCGTCCTCGCCGGCTCCGAATACGGCACCGGCTCCAGCCGCGACTGGGCCGCCAAAGGCACCTATCTGCTCGGCATCCGCGCCGTCATCGCCGTCAGCTTCGAACGCATCCATCGCTCCAACCTGGTGGGCATGGGAGTCCTCCCGCTGCAGTTCCGCGAAGGTGAAAGCCGCGAATCACTCGGACTCGACGGCACCGAAACCTTCGACATCAGCCTCAATGACAAACTGGAACCCAGACAGGCCGTCGAAGTCACCGCCCGCAAACCCGATGGTGAAGTCATCCACTTCGTCACCACCTGCCGCATCGATACCCCCGTCGAAGTCGTTTACTACCGAAACGGCGGCATCCTCCACACTGTCCTTCGCCAGCTCGCCCGCAGCTGATACCGGCTCACACGCTGTGCGACGGATCCCCGGTCCGTCGCACTCGCAAACCCAATGCTGACATTTCCACACCATCAGGCAGACTCCGGAGCGTCTCGGACACACACATCCGCCGAAACCCAATCCCCCAAAGAGCCTCCGCGATGCCCTCCGCACTCCTTCTCATCCGGATTCTCACTGCAACGCTCTGCTCACTCTGCTCCTCCCCGGACGACTTCGATCAGCAGGTCGCTCCCCTCCTGCTCAAACGCTGCCTCGAATGCCATCAGTCAACCAACCCCTCCGGCGGACTGGCGCT
The DNA here is from genome assembly GCA_046074585.1 of Planctomycetota bacterium. Taxonomy (GTDB): domain Bacteria; phylum Planctomycetota; class Planctomycetia; order Planctomycetales; family Planctomycetaceae; genus SXXK01. The sequence continues at coordinate 1,946 of JBJTOM010000172.1, forward strand.
CGATACCCACACCGCACTGCTCAAAGGCGGCGACAGCGGACGGGCCATTCAACCGGGCAATGCCGCAGACAGTCTGCTCATCGCACGCGTCCGCTCCAAAGAGATGCCGCCTCCCTCCAACGGACAATCCCAGGCCCTCTCCACTGCCGAAATCAACGTCCTCGAAACATGGGTCAACGCCGGGGCCGCTTTCCCGGCCAATCGCCGGCTGGATCTCTTCGATCGCACCACTGACCGTCGCGGCGGACGCGACTGGTGGGCCTTCCAGCCACTGCAGCCACAACACCCGCCGGAGGACACCGAAGCCGGCAGCCGCCCGCATCCCGTCGATGCCTTCCTCCTTCAGTCACTCCGGCAGCACCAGCTGACACCGGCCCCCGAAGCATCCCCGGAAACGCTCCTGCGACGACTCTCCTGGGACCTCACCGGACTCCCACCGCAGATCGGGCCCGCCGCCACCATCGACCCGCAGACTCTCCGCGATCCCAGTCAGTTTCTGGCCGCCGTGAACAGGCTTCTTGATTCACCCCAGTACGGCGAACGCTGGGCCCGACACTGGCTCGATATCGTTCGCTATGCCGACACCAGCGGCTATGAACGTGATCAGCCCAAACCCTTTGCCTGGAAATACCGCGACTGGGTCGTCACCGCTCTCAATCAGGATCTGCCGTGGGCCGATTTCATCCGGCATCAGCTGGCCGGCGATGAAATTCCCGACCGCACCCAACAGTCTGTCATCGCCACCGGGTTTCTCAGACTGGGCACATGGAATGATGAGCCCAACGATCCTGCCGACTACCAGTGGGAACGCCTCGAAGATCTCGTGCACGTGACATCCACGGCCTTTCTTGGACTAACCGTCAAATGTGCTCGCTGCCATGACCATAAGTTCGACCCGATTCCTCAGGCTGACTACTATCGCATCGCCTCTGCGTTTTCCCCGGGACCACTGGCATCCCGCGACGGAAAACTTCTGGGAGGCCCCAGCGCTGCAGAACTGGGGGTTGCCGATGTATTGGGCTGGACCGATATCACCACCACCCCGGACCCCCTCAAAGTGCTCAAAAACGGCGACCGGCTTCGGCCACTGCAGCCAGTCGCCCCGGGTGGGCTCAGCTGCCTGTCCCCGGCTGCTGCCGATTTTCAGCTGCAGACCGGCGCCCGCACCACCGGCCTGAGGCTGCAGCTGGCAGACTGGATGGCCGGCCCCGCCAGTCCGCTCGCCGCACGCGTGCTCGTCAACCGCCTCTGGCAGCATCATTTCGGCGAAGGACTGCTCAGAAACGTCGACAACTTCGGTTTCACCGGAGGCCGTCCCAGTCACCCGCAGCTGCTGGACTGGCTGGCCGCAGAATTTCTTCGCAGTGGCGGAAGTCTCAAACACATGCACCGACTCCTGCTCACTTCGGCTGCCTGGAAACAGTCGTCCGTACACCCGCGGGAACATGAATTCCTGCAGCAGGACGCAGGCAACCGACTGCTCTGGAAGGCGTTCCGTCGACGACTGGACGCTGAATCTCTGCGCGATGCCCTGCTGGCCGCCTCCGGGGAACTCGATCTGCGTTCCGGTGGCCCAGGCTTTGTCCCCACGGTCAGTCGCGAAGCCCTCGAAGGACTGTCGCGCCGCGAGGCAGCGTGGACTGCATCCCCGCCGGACGAACAGCGAAGACGCAGCCTTTATCTGTATGCCCAGCGCAGCCTGCTGCCACCACTCATGACCACCTTCGATCTCTGCGATTCCACACTCCCCTGCGGACGTCGGGACGTGTCAATCGTCGCCCCTCAGGCCCTCGCCCTGCTCAACAATGAATTCACCCACAGCCGCGCCGCAGCACTCGCCTCCGCCGTGCTCCAGGCTGCTGGCGACAATCCCGAAGCCCAACTCCAGCAGCTTTGGCTCAGAACTCTCAACCGACTGCCCACAGCTCAGGAATTCCATCGGGCCACCGCCTTCCTGCGGGATCAGGAACAGCGGTTCAGAGAGCCCGCGGAATCACCCCGAACCAGCAGCGGACCGATCAGCTCAATCCAGCCCGCGCTCGAGCGCATCGCCCGCCGCAGTGCAGCCGATTCACCGCCCCTGCCGGACGACTGTGTGCTCTTTCTGGACGCCGCAGCCGGACTGCAGATTGACGCAGCGGGACTGGTGGTCCACTGGCAGGACCAAAGTCGATACGGGCATCACGCACACCAGATGGACACCGCGCGAAGACCTGAACTGCAGGCCGGCGGTGTCAATGATCAGCCCGCCGTCTGGTTCAGCGGCCAGCGCCGCTTCCTGCATCTGACCGGCAGTCTGCTGACTCATGACGACTGCACGATCCTCGCCGTCGCCAGTGACACCGGGAAGCCCGGACACCGGGAGCTGCTGTCGAACTGGAGCGGCCGCGATGGAAACTCCGGCTCGTCACTGTTCGTCGGCATGACCGCAACAGATGCCATCAGATTCAGCGATGCAATGTCAGGCGTCGGACAGATTCTGCAGCGTGAGCGGCCCTTTCTGATCACAGCTGTCAATGGTGCGGACGGCGCAATGCTCTTCCAGCAGCAGCGCCCGGCCGTTCAAAGCCCCGCACGACTCCCGCACCGACGTCTTGATACCCCGTGGGTCATCGGACAGCAGGGCAATATCGACGGCGAATACTGGAACGGACAACTGGCGTGTCTGCTGGTCTTCAGTCGCGCCCTCAGTCAAACCGAACTGCAGGCCCTCTGGCAGACTCTCTGCACCCGCTATGCCCTGCCAGCCGCGAACACAGTCCCCGCCGATACACCGTCGCCCCGACTGCAGGCACTGGCCTCAATGGGACTTGTGCTGCTGAACTCGAACGAGTTTGCGTTTGTGGACTGAAAACGGATTGTTCTTTTCATCCGATTCATACTGGCCTTCGCCGCCCTGATGATTGCGGCCGTGAAACCAGTGCAGACGAACGGTGGAATACCACGGCGCATAATCCACACCGAATGTGCCTTCGTCACGTCGCCGGTTCTCACCATGAATGTGATCAGGGGGACTGTCAAACAAAGCAGCTCCGCCACCGACATAGTAACCCCGATAATGACCGCCAGGAAACGGTTTCGCCCAGTGAGCGATGCTGTGGGGGTAACCGGCCCTCCGCTCGTCATCAGGACAGGCGACGGCAGGTTTGCGGGATGCTCGCTGCGGATCGCCTGCAACGGCCGGATTCGCTGTGCAGGCTGCAAATCCCAGAGCCAGCATGGCCAACCGACCCCACAAAGTTCTGCTTACCATACCCCGCGCCCCCCAGGAGCCTGTGCTCACCGCGTCAGCCAAAAGGCACGCGATTGAACTTGATAAACGGCAAACGCACACCATCGACAAATGTCTCGTCCGCTGAGACCTGACCATTCTGATGCGGCAGGAAGTCCTGAGCTCCAAGAAAGGTCACCACGTCGTCCTGGTCAACCCCGTCACCGCTCACCCCAAAGCCCCCGACCAGCTGCCCCGCCTTGTAAATCGGCGTGCTGCCAGGGAAAAACACGATTCCGTTTTGTTTTTTCAGATCGGTCGAAGCGTCCTGGAAATTGCGCCCGGGGTTGAAGGCGTCAAATCCCAGCACTGTATCGTGCATCTCGGCAGCAATGACCGGAACGCCCAGGTTTTCGGCAGTGCCGGGGTTCAGATTCGGATTGCGATCCGGATTCAGAATCGAAAACTCGTTGGGTGTGGAACCATCCACACCGGCCGGAAAACGGGGCTCGGCCAGAAATCGAAACGTGCGGTTCGACAATGCTGTCCCCGGGGCCACACCCCCCACCTGATCTGCCGGCTCCACACCAGCCGGCCGCGCAAAGTACGCCGTATTCCGCGCTTTGGCCACAGCCACATCCAGCGAAAAAACGGTGGCGTCCGTCATGCGGTACAGTCCGACAACTTCACCTGTCAGATCCGTCACGGCAAACGTCATGCGGGTGCGATTGCCCACCGGAATGCGGATGGCCGCGCGAGTCTTCAGGGCGGCCGCGATGCCGCGTTCGATGATCTGCTGCACATCCGCTGCCGTAATGCCCGCTCCATTCTTCGGTCCCACCAGCCATTCAGCCGGAACAGCAGTCCCGTCCAGCTGCAGGTCGCCACCGGTCGTCACCGGCAGGTCTGTTCCGTTCACAACGCCCGGGCTGAGCGTTCGGCTGAAACTGATCAGATCACGAACGCCCTGAATGCCAGGCGTCGGCCCGACGATTTCCAGTTCAATACCCACCAGCGTAATGTTGCCGAAGGGCAGGTCGATTCCTGACACCGGAGCCACGCCCCCAAGCGGCCCCACGATGGCTTCAGGAACGGGAGATGCAAATGTCGCAGCACCAATGCTGCCACCCGCCGCTGCCAGAGCAATGAATTCTGCTTCCAGCACCCGTGGAGCGTTCAAACGATTCAGCGTCGACTGCCCCGGCACAAAACCCTGTTCAAAGTCCGCTGTACCCGTACTGCCAGGAAAGAATACACCAATTCCGCCCACCAGAGTATCTCCGGTCAGGTCCGCATCCGTGTCGGAATCGCGAAACAACGGCACACCCCCCGGAAGCGTCGCAATCCCTCGTGACTGCTGCGTCGGCGCCAACCCCGACGCAAAACCCCACGATTCGGGAATAACGAGCGATTTGCCGGGCAGATAGTCCGCGTCAAAACGCGAACTGAGCATCAGGTCGTCACCAGCGCCGTTCTCACGGATTCCATTCGGCCCGGCATGAATCAGGCTGTCCCGGTTGGTGTGCTCGATCGCAAACAGGTCCACCGGAGGCGTATGCAGGATCTCAGGGGGAAAATGACCGCCCACGCCGATCGGCGCCACAAACCCCGGACCCTGCAAAGCAGGGTCTAATGAATTCGGATTGGACTGCACTTCACGCTGAGTCACTGTTGACTGACTGATAAAACGAATCGTCCGTGATGTGAGCGGTCCACGCGACTGCAGATTCAGATCCCCGCTGGAAAACATCGCAGCCGTCCGCGCTTTGGCCACCGCACCGTCCACCATAAAGGCCAGCGTCTGCACGTCCGGTGCCGTCACCCCATCCTCCACGCGCACACCCAGAATTCGTCCGTTGCGGTCCACCACGGCAATAATGGCATCATCACTCGAAGTCGCAGCAGATGCTCGATCCAGCAGCTGTTTCACTTCAGCTGCCTTGAGCTGTGGATCCATCAGCGGTGACAGCGTCAGACCTCCACCAGATCGCAGAACAGGCTGAGCGGCCGATGCAGAACCTGCAGCGGCGCCCCCGGCGCCTTCCGAACCCTCGGCAACACCAGCATTCCGGCCACCAGACTGCGAAACGGCCGAAGACACCGCCTGCTCGATCGCCACCGTCAGATCAGCGCCCGAAATCGGCCCGGTGAACTGCCCGTTCATCAGACCGGAAGAACTGTCAGGCAGCCCCAGCGCGTGACCGGTCTCGTGCGCTGCCACCGTCAGAAAGTCAACGCTGCCCCCGGTGGAGCTGCTGCCTCCGGTCCAGTCCTCCGCATGGTCCAGCCAGACCAGCCCGCGAACCGCATGACCACCACCATCAGAAATCAACTGCCCGCCACCCAACCCCAGCACCCCACCCGAACGACTGGGAAGCTGCGCCACATCCAGACTGCCCACACCGATGTTCAGAATGGAATCCAGTGGCGATGCTGTGTCCCGCACAAATGCAATGCCCGGCCCCAGCACTTTCTGCCAGCACTGCAGCACCTGTTCAGCCAGCTGCAGTTGTTCTGGTGAAATCTCGTTGCGGACTCCGTCCTGATCACGAAAGTCATACCGCACCCTCAGCGACGGTGGGGCAGACGCAACCGTACCACCGGCAGCTCCCGCGGAACTGCTGAGCAGCGGATGGTCCTCAAGCGATTCCAGTGGCGACGCCGGAAGCAGAAATGGCAGACCGGTCAGACTCCCTGCATAGAGGCGCCTTTCCAGTGTTTCGGTCGTGAAGGAGCGACCAGACGACTTTCGTCGCTGCGGCTCACCAAAGGACTTCCAGGGATCGGAAAACATGTTCAATTCCAGCGAAAGGCCAGCAGCGCACCTCTTGTCCAGCGCCTTCGGCAAAAAACGCCCATTAAATGCACACTTTTCAACCGGATAATCCGAAAAACCGCTAAATCCCCCCTATTCCCGCTGGGCGTGTTGGAAATGCCGAGTGCCCGGCACGGTCCGCGTCCGGAAGGGCAATGCTGGGATGCCGTAATGGTGCTAAAACGGACAAACTGGGATGTTTCAATCCCCCCCGCTATCGTCAGGCCCCACTGCCCGAACGAACCACAAAAAACCTCCTGTGGCGTGCGGTCGATGTCAATCGGCCAGTCAGGCTTTGGTGCGTTCCTGATGCAGTTCTGATGCGGTTCTGGCCGCGCGGGCACGCACCGTTAACGGGGGATTGACATCCATTTTTTGACAGCACCTGCCGTCAAAAAATAGAACAGGAGAAAGGAGAGAAGAGAGAAGAGAGAGGAGACTCTCGACTTTCTGCATGCTCCTGCGGTCTCCTCTCCACTTTCTACTCGCTCACCCTCCTGCCCTCGCCACTTCTCACTTCCCCGCCTCTCTCTGCGAACCGTCATATGTGTCTCCGAGTAGCCGGCTACCTCACGGGCGGGGGGGGGGCGGTGATTGCGTTTTGCATGGTTGTGTGGCGCAGACAAAGGTGCATGACACCAAAACGTGGCATGACACCAAAACGTGGCATGACACCAAAACGTGGCATGGCACCACAACGTGGCAGCGAAACGCAGAAGGTGTTTGGCAGATCTCTTTTACCGCGGCGGCTCAGCAGGAGTTTCGCTCTCCCGGCAACGGCCTTCGCCGGAAATGGAACGCCACAGAGGCGGCGTTGTCGGTTCTGCAGGGACTGTCCCCGGCGGCCTCGCGGGCCGGATTTCGGCCACCCCAACGTTGGCTCTGCAATCGCGGTGATCGCTGCAACCGCCCAAATCACCACAAGCCGAACAATCGTCCCAACCAGGGAAGTCAGATCAGACGCTTCACCTTACTCTCGCCGCAGGGACTGTCCCCCAAACGCGGGGTCCGGTGTCGTCTCGCGGTCTCCAACCGGCAGACGTCTCCGTCCGCAGGCTGCGGGGACTGTCCCCAGCAGGCCAGGAACCCGGCCTAGGTGCATGGCACCGGAACGCATAAGGTGTTTGGTGGATGACCTTTACGACGACGGCTCAGCAGGAGTTTCGCTCTCCCGGCAACGGCCTTCGCCGGAAATGGAACGCCACAGAGGCGGCGTTGTCGGTTCTGCAGGGACTGTCCCCGGCGGCCTCGCGGGCCGGATTTCGGCCACCCCAA
>JBJTOM010000173.1:0-1846 GCA_046074585.1 Planctomycetota bacterium
TATAGCCAATCAAAATCCAGTTCCTCTGCGTTCATTCGTGTGAATTCGTGTTATTCGTGGTTAGACTGCAATAAATGACGGTCAAAGAATTGCGAGCAAAGTTTGCCGACGTCTGCGGAGACGAGACACGGTCCGGAAACCGGGCGTGGCTGATCAGACGCATTGCCTGGCGATTGCAGGCGAACCACGAAGGCGGGCTCACCGAACGTGCTCGCCAGCGTGCTCGGGAACTGGCCTGCGTGCTGACCTGCAGCTGTTCCCACTGCCATTTGCTCTGGCGATATTGGCCGAGACTGCGGTCAGGGCAGACGGCATGTTGTCCTATTCCATCAGCAGAGTTGCTGGTCCAGCGAGGATATTTGCCGCATGGACGGGGTCTGCCGCGGTGCGGCAGGCTCTGCTGCTGTAATCCGGCGGCAGTCGCAGCGCCGTTTTTGCTTCAGAACCGGGGGGATTTCAGCTGCTTTTGGGCCACCGCGACGCTGGAATCCTGGCCAGGAGAGGCTCACGTATGATCGAAGTGAAATACACAGGCGATGCACTTTGGGACAGGATTGAGCGCGCCGTGGAAAAGGTAAGGGATCGGCTGCGTCGAGTCACTCAGGCTTTGAACGCGGCCGATATTCCTTATGCCGTCATTGGCGGGAACGCAGTGCAGCACTGGGTTGTTCAGGTCGACGAATCTGTCGTCCGCAATACTCAGGACGTGGACATCATCCTCAATCAGTCGGATCTGCCGCGGGCGATTCCGGCACTTGAGGCGGCCGGCTTCATCTATCGGCACTCGGCCGGCATCACCATGTTTCTTGACGGACCTGACGCCAAAGCACGCGATGCCGTGCATGTCTTTTTTGCGGGAACAAAAGTTCGGGAAGAATACACGGAAACAGTGCCGCAACTGGATGCATTTGAGTGGATCCAGAATACTCGCACCCTGCCGCTCGAACACCTCGTCAGAATGAAACTCACCTCCTTTCGCAGGAAGGACCAGGTCCATATTCTGGACATGATTTCGGTGGGCCTGATTGATGAGTCGTGGCCCGCGAAGTACCCAATGCAACTGCGAAATCGTCTGCAGCAATTGCTGGATGATCCCGACGGCTGAGCTGCAGTGCCGCAGTGCGCCATCTCTGAGCGTGGCAGGGGCCAGTCTCCACCGGTCGTGTGCGGATGCTTGCCGGATGGACGGGGTTTACGAGGGCGTAATCGTACACAGAATTGGTCTTTTCTGATTTGCTGAAATCGGGCATTCTTCGCGAATGAGCGAAGGAACGCTGATCAAACCGGACTGTATTCCGCAGGAGGCGCGGGACCAGAGTGGTCCTGCGGCACGCGACTGAAGGAATCCGGACTGCCGTGAGGGCTGCCTTCCACGACAAACCTGCACCCAAACTGATCCCGCAAAACTGATCGCTCGGTGCACGGTGACAACTGCAGAGAATCTGCACAGACACGGGACTGAAAAGCTCCCATCATCTGTGGAATCTGTGAAATCTGTGGTCCAAATCCGAATCCCTTATTTTAACCACAGATCAGGCAGATTGCACAGATGCTCGACCGAGCCTGTAATCTGGAATCTGTTCCAGAACTGACTGATTCATGATTGAAATTGTCGCTCGTCCGGACGCATTCAGCACGCCTCGCAAGCAGCAAACCTGTTGATGGACTCCCGGGGGTCTGGGAGCTTGCCCCCAGCATCCCTGCAAGCCGTCCCCGTAAGTTTCCAGTCTGCTTTTCGGGATCTCAATACAGGCAGAACTCTAAGTCCCGTGTGACCAGTATCTTCAGGATGCCTTCTCCAAAACCGACCTCGGAAAGCAAATCGCTCTGTGAAGGTTACGCCGTG
>JBJTOM010000174.1:0-20569 GCA_046074585.1 Planctomycetota bacterium
CCTTGCCTGCGACTCGCAGGGGGTGCCCGAGCTGGTGAACGGCCGCTCGAAGCTGGCCGGCATTCAGCAGTTCGCGAATGCGACTGGAGGAGATCATTCCACCGGGATCGTCGAGTGGCTGCACTTCGACAAACGTCAGCCCCCGGGACAGGCAGAGGGAGCTGAGCAGGGCGGTGGTGCCCTCCCGGCCGCGACCGAAATGAAAATTCGGCCCTTCCACAACCCCGCGGGCAGCAAACCGATCGATGAGAATGGAAGAGAAGAAATCGGCGGCTGTCATCCGCAGCAGTTCCGGAGTGACCGGGAGCACCGCGACATGGTCCATTCCGGCCGCCAGCAGCAGTCGCGTCCGCTCAGAAATGCTGGTGATCACGGGCGGGGCGGATTCAGGACGCAGCAGAGTGGTGGGATGAGGCGAAAATGTTGCAGCCACCGCGGGCGCACGGAGCTGATCGGCCAGTCGCCGCACGGCTTTCAGAATCTGCAGGTGACCGCGATGCACACCGTCGAAATTCCCGATGGTCAGGCAGCAGTTTCGCAGCGGAGCGGGAACGGAGATTGACAGCATGGATGGTGTGGATGCGGGGCCACAGGTGAGCGTGTGTGGGTGAAAACAAAGAAGTCCGGAATGGAGTGTACACCGGGGCCCCGGTTGGTCTCAAGGCGTCATCAGGGCACTGTCCGCAGCGGTCAGAAAATCCTCAGCCCCGGCGATTTCTTCCCCGCCGATCACCAACTCCACCACTGCTTCGCTGAGAAAACAGAGCCGGGACGCAGCGGCACGATTTTTGCGACGCGAATTTCGCGATCCGCAAGGAAATGCGAAGCCCCTGCTGAGCCGTATCCCTGCCGAGAGCGCGGCACGGATCAGAAAATGGTGGCTCGGCGGGAGCCTCGCCCTCCCAGGTTGCCGCTGGTCTTTACACAGGATTTCAGAGAACTGCAACACGATTGGATGGCAGCCATTGGCCCTCCAATGGTTGAGCGGCCACCAACCCCGGTTTTCCCGCACAGAAAAGTGCCACAACTCATGTCCCCGCATTCCCGTCGTGCCTTCACTCTGATCGAATTGCTCGTTGTCATCGCCATTATCGCGATCCTCGTCGCACTGCTGCTGCCCGCCGTTCCGCAGGCTCGCGAGGCTGCAAGGCGAACACAGTGCCGGAACCACCTGAAGCAAATCGCACTGGCGATCCACAACTACGACTCCACCTTTGGCACGCTGCCCCCCAGCATGGCTGTCATTCCCAGCATCACCACCAACGCGTCATGGTCGATTCATGGTCGATTGCTGCCCTATGTGGAGCAGGCCAATCTGTATTCGCAGATCGATCTCAGCCGCGCCTGGGGAAATTTCCCTGTGATCAGCAATTTCCGAGTGCCTGTTTACGTGTGTCTGTCGGATCCCAAATCCGACCGGGCACGAGACACGGGCACCAACGGCATCTTTCTGCTTCCCACCTGTTATGGCTTCAACTTCGGCACGTGGCTGGTGTTCAATCCGACGACGGGGGAAGGTGGCGACGGCATCTGTTTCCCCAATTCACGAATTCGCATGGCTGACATCACCGACGGCACCAGCAACACGCTGCTCGCATCAGAAGTGCATGCATGGACCGCCTACACGCGCAACGGAGGTCCGCCGTCCACCGCCGTTCCCAACGATGCTGCCACTGTGGCAGCCTATGCGGCGACCGGGCTTAAGGACCGCATCCTTCCGGCCACAAAAGACGGCACGGGGCACACGGAATGGGCGAACGGCCATTCCCACCACAGCGGCTTCACCACAACGCTCACCCCGAATACCGACGTTGTCTTTGTCGATAACGCCGTCACTTACCGCAACACGGACTATGCTTCACGGCAGGAAGGCAGCCAGACCACATCCGTCAGCTACTCTGTCCTGACATCCCGAAGTTACCACACGGGCATTGTGCAGTCCGCGTTTTGTGATGGTTCCGTCCGCGCGATCAGCTCCAGCATTGCCCAGACACTCTGGCGGGCCGCAGGCACACGCGCCGGCGGCGAAACTCCGGGTGAATTCTGAAGGTTCTCCGTGAGCATTGGTGCCGCGTTGGCTGATCGCGTTTCATGCCTGCCCCCTGACAACACCCTGCGCTCCGGAAAGGTCACGGCTGGGTATTTTCTGACAGGCCCGCCACACGGTCGCCCGGATTCCCTTTGCCAGGGACGTCACGCTGGCCGACTTTGGCGTGGCTCGCAGTGCGTGGGTCGCGAGGAGCTCGTGAAAGGCAACGCCGCGCAGTCGCTCAGTTGCCGCAGCCAATTTCACAGCCCCCTGGCGGCGGCGGGCGGACCCTGCCACACCACCTGCAGTCCTCATTCCGCAGCTGGCTGGCCCCTGAAGACCATCGCAGTACCTGTCGCCTGAAAGGCAGGCGCTGGCAAAGACGGATTTCCCTGCGACTGGTTTGCCGCTAAAATTTCCTCCAAACTTGTTGTTCATTTGTTTTCCTGGTCTGACCCGTACGCGACATGTTCAGCCGCATGGGAACTCAATCCATCGATGTTCCGCGAACGATTTCTGCAGGGTCGTTGCGCCATGCGTTTGACCTCGCCGTGGGTTTTGTTCTGGCAGTCCTCCTGCTGCGCACCTTTGTGCTCGAAGGGTACCTGATTTCAACCGGTTCCATGGCACCAGGTCTGTGCGGGTTTCATCGACGGCTCCAATGTCCCTCCTGTAAGTGTGTGTTTCCCTTTGGTGTGGCGTTTGATGCGTCGGTGGAGGAGGGAGCCGGGGAGATTCGGGAGCCTGCGGGGCTGCGTCGGCTGGCTGTGTGTCCCAACTGCAGTCAAAGCAGCATCGATGTTCGTGATGTCCCCAACAGTCATGGCGACCAGCTGCTGGTGCTCCGGCACCTCTACGATCTGCGACCACCAGCGCGCTGGGAAACCGTGGTCTTCCGCAATCCATCAGCGCCGCGGGAGGCCTATGTAAAGCGTGTCACGGGATTGCCGGGCGAGCGGTTGCGGCTGGTCAACGGTGACGTGGAGATCAACGGGCGGCCTGCCGTGAAGCCATGGCGCCAGCAGCTGGAAATGCGAATCCCTGTGACGGATCTGCAGTACGTGGCGGACTCTGATCAGTATCAGCTGCCGTGGGAACTGGACGACAGCTGGAAAAGCAGCGGTGGCACGCTCACCGGCGGCGGTTCGCAGCCCTCGTGGGTGCGATTTCGATACTGGCGATGGCAGGGTGGACGGCACCCCGTTTCAACTCCCCTCCCACGCGAGGCAGCGATCGTTGACTGGGCTGCGTTTGAGCAGCGGGAGTCGGAGCTTCCAGTGGTGCTGTCATCACGCGTGCGGTACGACCCTGAACGGCAGCTGCTGGAATGCACAGGAGTGCTCCCGGCTGAAGTGCAGCGTCTGCTCCTGAAAGACTGCCGCACGGAGCAGTTTCGTTCGGCCGTGTTTCGACTCGCTGCCCTGTCCCACCTCGCTCCTGTGACCGATCGCTGCGGTTACAATTCCATGGTGTCTGCGCCGGAATATGTGGTGAGCGATCTGATGCTGGACGCCGTCATTTCGTGGCATGAAGTTCCGCAGAGCATCGACGTCCGCGTCCCGGTGGAAGCAGGTCAGTATGGTGTGCGCATTGAACCGGCGGCCGGCCGAGCGTTGCTGGTGGATCTGGATCGTGGCACGCTGGTGTCTCAGGCCGCTTTGCCCGCATCGACTCTCGCCGCAACTTCGCTGCACCTGCAGGTCTCAAACTTCGATCGTCATCTGGCGGCGGCCGTGAACGGAGTGGTGTTGTGGGAGGGCATTCCTGTGGTGAATGGCGGGAGTATTCCAGAGGCGCTTGAGGTCTCTGCGGCTCCGGCGCCGGGTGACCGCGCGGATCCCGGGAAAGCGCAGGAGATCAGTTTGCGGACGGAGCAGCAGCGGCGGTGGGCGTTGGGAACGTCCGCGGGCGCAGTTGTGATTGAGCGGCTGCGGATGTTCCGCGACGTGTTCTATACGCCGCCACGTGGTCGTCTGAAGGCCGGAAAGGCTGCGGAGTACGAGGTCGCGGCCGGGGCGTACTTCGTGCAGGGCGACAACAGTCCGGTTTCTTCCGACAGCCGCAGCTGGCCGGATTCCTGCGTACCCCACGAACTGCTCGTCGGCAAACCCTTTCTCGTGCATCTGCCCTCCCGCCCCGCTATACTCCGCATCGCCGGATTTCAGTGTTCGATCCGCCTCCCGGACTTCTCCCGGATGCGCCGTGTTCACTGATTCTCTCTGCCACTCCCTGAAAATGCTCTCCCAGGCCCCTGAAAGGCTCTGTCATGTCCAAAGCTCCAGCCCGTGAAGAAGGCGCCCGTGATACGGTGGAAGCCGTCGTCATCGCGTTCATTCTCGCCTTCGTCTTCAAGACGTTTGAGGCGGAGGCGTTCGTGATTCCAACCGGCTCGATGGCTCCAACCCTGTATGGCCGTCACAAGGAAGTCACCTGCGGCGGCTGTGGACTGCACTACACCATCGGTGCCAGCCAGGAAATCGACCAGGACTCCGGCCGACTGCTCACCGACAGTCGCGTCGACAGAACTCTGTGTCCGGGCTGTCGCTACGAAAACCGCGCCCGAAATGCTGCGGTCTTCAACGGGGACCGCATCGTCGTCAACAAGCAGGTGTCTCAATATCGCCGTTACGATGTGGTGGTCTTCAAAAACCCGGAAGAGCCGCATGTCAATTATATCAAGCGTCTGATCGGGCTCCCGGGTGAAACGATTCGCATCCGTCAGGGTGACATTCATGCGCGGCGCTCAGAATCGGAACCGTGGCAGATTCAGCGCCGCGAGGACCTCCAGAAACAGCGCGACATTCAGCTGCTGGTGTACGATGACCGGCACCCCCCACGACCGCTCCTGAAAGCCGGTGGCGAAGAACGCTGGGTCCCCGCCACCTTTCGCGCGGTGGAACGCGATATCGCCGGCTGGCCTGCTGCGAAAAATGCCTGGACCGCCGACCCCGATCAACGCCTCTACACCGTCGATGCTCAACCTGGCCCTGCCCAGTGGCTCCGCTATCGACATCTCATCCCCACCCCCGAACAGTGGGACGACGCATCCGCCGAACGCCCACTCGAATCCCCCCTGCTCCCGCACCTCGTCACCGACTTCTGCGGCTTCAACAGCGATAACCGCTACGGCGACCAGGAACTCTACTGGACCAACGACCTGACACTCGACCTCACCGTCGACATTCAGGACATCCGCAGCGATGCACAGCTCACAATCGAACTCGAAGAAGGCATCCGATCGGTCCGCTGCGAAATTCAGCCGCAGTCCGGCCGCGTGGTCCTCTCCGCTCTCAACCACGCGGACCCCGGCCAGACCGACCCGCCTCCCCAAACCATCGCCTCCGGAACCTGTTCGCTCAGCGGCACCGGCGAATACCAGATTTCCTTTGCCAGCGTCGATGATCGCCTGACCCTCTGGATCGACGGCTCACCCGTCGATCTGGAAACCCAGCTGGAACTTGCCACGCCGGAAATCAACCTGCCCACCGACCGTGATCTGGCGCCCGCAGGAATCGCAGCCAGTGGTCTCAAAGCCACCGTCTCATCACTCGTCATCAAACGCGATATCTATTACCGCAACGATCTCGTGGCCTTCGACCCCGATTCCGGCACCACCGCCGATCCGTGGCATCAGGATTACGGCAGTGATTACACGGCCGTGGTGGCCCACGAAGTCAGCTTCAACCGCAGTCATCAGCTCAGCAGCAGCTTTCGTTCGCCGGAAACCTGGGGCAGACTGTACGCAGAACTTGTGCTGCAGCAGCAGGAACTCTTCGGCCCCCTCCTTGAGTTTCAGCTCGCCAGCGACGAATACCTCATGCTCGGTGATAACTCACCCGCCAGCAAGGACGGACGACTCTTCGACTATTTCAGCCGCCCTCGCCGCGGCGTCTTCAGCAGTCGCTATGCCGTACGCGAAACCGATCTGGTCGGGGAAGCCATGTTTATCTTCTGGCCCCACGGAGTGCCGTTTCTCAATAACGGACGCGGTTATTCCATCATCGGACACAACGGGGATGCAGATTATCCGCTCTATTCCATCCCCTTCTATCCCGACTTTTCCCGCATGAAACTCATCCGCTGAACATCCGCATGTCCGCAACGCCCTCCAGCTCCCCCGATGATGTGCGGATGCGCGGCTTCCGCAATCGGACTCCCGTCAATCTGGCTCTCAGCTGGCTCGATACAGCCCTCGATGAATGGCTCGCAGCCAGGACACAGCAGCCCGATTCCACCGAACTGCTCCCACTCCAGGAATGCTGCAACCGAGTGCTCGCGGAAGATCTGGTCAGTGGCATCCCCGTTCCTCGTTTTGAGCGGGCGATGATGGACGGGTATGCCGTGCATTCCGAAGACCTGATGGCCGTTTCTGCAGATCATTCCGTGGAACTCCGGGTCGTCGGCGAAAGTCTCCCGGGGCGGCCGTTCACCGAAACGCTCCTGCAGGGCTCCGCCATTCGCATCATGACCGGAGCCCCGTTTCCAGCCGGCGCCGATGCAGTGCTCCCCGTCGAACTCACACGCCCGCTCACCGACGGCCGGGTGCTGGCCATCGCAAAGATTCCGGCCGGTCGGCATGTGGGGCGAGTGGCCGAAGACATCAGGCCGGGGGAGCGATTGCTCCCGGCAGGACGTCGACTGCGGCCGCAGGACATCGCTGCGGCGTCATCGATCGGCTGCCCACGACTGCTCGTGTTTCGTCGCCCCCGTGTGCGAATTCTGATCACCGGCAGTGAACTGCTGCCTGCCGGTTCGGTGCCGCAGGGGTTCCGGATCACCGATTCCAACGGTCCGCTTCTGCAGGCCCTGGCGCTTCGCGACGCCGGCGTACTGCCACCGCTGGAATACACTGGTGACGACCCCGGTCGACTGCTCAAGGCATTCCGTGAACCGGCAGATGTGTTTCTGGTTTCAGGAGCTTCCAGCGTGGGCCAGGAAGATTTTGCTCCCGGAGTTCTGGCACAGGTCGGGGAGCTGTCCATCCACGGTCTTGCACTGCGACCAGCAGCGCCCACGGGCCTTGGGCGTTGTGCTTCGGCCTTTGTGTTTCTGATTCCAGGCAACCCTGTTTCCTGCCTGTGCGCTGGCGACTTGTTCGCCGGTCGGGCACTCCGGCGGATGCTGGGCGGCAGTGGCCGGTGGCCCTACGCATCGCAAATGCTGGAACTGGGAGCCACAGTCGCGTCAGCTGCCGGGCGAAGGGACTATGTCCGCGTGCGGCGGGAGGGCCGGCAGGTCTTTCCGGTGGCGTCCGGCGGTGCAGCGATGCTCGGGGCGACCGTGCGCGCAGATGGATTTATCTGGATTCCGGAGGAGCTGGAACAGGCAGTTGCGGGGGCATCTGTGGAATTCTTCAGCTATGATCCGTAAAACCGCCCATTTTCAAACGAATTTCTGTTGACAGACCTGAACCCGGAAAAACTCCCCGTCAGGGCACCGGATTGGTGTTCCAATTGTTCCCGTTCTCCGGAAGTTGCCGGCTTTTTTCATGGGAATTTCCCGGCGCACACGCGGCAATCTTATGATTTCACGCCCTGATGCCTCGAAGATGGAGGCTGATTCAACCGTCCCGCCGGGGGCTGGTCGTCACAGTGTGTGGCGACGGCCGTGACCGGCATGGTACCTGAAACAGACAACGAGTGCAGGCCGTGTATCGCGTACTGATTACCGACAGCCTCTCAAAGGCCGGATTACGAATTCTTGAGCAGACCGAGGGAATCGAGGTTGTGCAGCGCAGTGGCCTGACGCCTCCGCAGGTGCGCGAAGAGCTGCAGTCAGCGGATGCGATCATCATCCGCAGCGGCACGACGCTCACCCCCGAAATCCTCGACGGCCAGCAACGGCTCAAATGCATCGCCCGTGCCGGTGTCGGTGTGGACAACATCAACCTCGATGCGGCCACGCGCGCCGGCGTCCTCGTGATGAACACCCCCAGCGGCAACACAATCAGCACGGCCGAACACACGTTCGCAATGATGCTGGCACTGTCCCGTAACATCGGCCCGGCACATGCCTCCATGAAGGCCGGCAAATGGGACCGCAAGTCCTTCCAGGGGACGCAGCTCGCCGGCAAGACTCTCGCCGTCATCGGACTTGGCCGCATCGGACTCAGCGTGGCCGTCCGCGCAGTCGCCTTCGAAATGAACGTCCTGGGCTATGATCCGCTCATTTCCGAAGAAAAGTGCCGTGAATACGGCATTCGACTCTTCCGCGATGTCGACGAAATCATCACCCACTGCGACTATCTCACCGTTCACACTCCGCTCACCGACGAAACCCGCGGCATCATCAATGCCGCGCGGCTCGCAAAAATGAAACGCGGAGTGCGACTGATCAACTGCGCCCGCGGCGGGATCATCGACGAAACTGCACTCGCCGACGCTCTCGATTCCGGCCATGCAGCAGGCGCCGCCCTCGACGTCTTCAACGAAGAACCCCCAAAGGACCGACGACTCGCCGATCACCCCAAAGTGCTCGCCACTCCCCATCTGGGCGCCTCCACCGATGAAGCCCAGGAAATGGTCTCCATCGAAGCCGCTGAACTCGTCGTCGCCTACCTCAAACGCAGCGAAATCCGCTGCGCCGTCAACATGGCGCCCGTCTCCGCCGCCGAAATGAACGAACTCCGCAGCTATCTCGATCTCGCCTACCGACTGGGCCTCCTCTCCGCTCAGATGATCCGCGGACAGGGACTCCGCTCCGCCGAAATCATCTATCGCGGCGAAGCCTCCTCCCGCAAAACCCGTATCCTCACCAACGCCTTCACCGCCGGACTCCTCGAAGCCTCACTCGATGAATCCGTCAATGTCATCAACGCCACCTCCGTCGCTCAGGCCCGCGGCATCCACATCCGCGAAACACTCACCGGCGACTGCGAAAACTTCGCCTCCATGGTGTCAGTCGCCGTCCACACCGATCACGGCCGCTTCGAAGCCTCCGGAACAATCTTCGGCAACCAGTTCATGCGACTGGTTCGACTCAACGAATTCCACTTCGAATCCTACCTCGATGGCCTGATGCTCATTTATCGACATCGCGATATCCCCGGCCTGATCGGTTATATGGGAACCATCTTCGGCGAACATCACGTCAACATCGCCCAGATGTCGCTCGGCCGCCGCGTCGAACGCCCCGGTGGCAACTCCGTCGCCGTCCTGAACCTCGACAGCGAACCTCCGGCAGAAGCCATCCAGAAAGTTCGCGCCCACCAGGATGTCACCGGCGTCGATATCGTCCGACTGCCTCCCGCCGGTGCCCCACTCCCATGGCTCACCGCCACCAACTAAACGCCCCCAATTCGCCATGAACCTCCATGGAACCTCACTTCCCGCGTCGGACGCTGGCTGTTTCAGCGATCTGTCAGTCTCAATCCAGCACTCAAGGATGTTCAGGACAGGCTCTGATGTCAGCCTTGTCCTGATCCGTCATGCCGAACTCCGGGATCCCCACCACGTTCAGCACTAATCTGAAATCCTGCTGATAATGATTCAGCAGTTCTTTCAGACCCTCTGCGCCGTCGTTGTGGAAATAAGGGGACGTCGTTTGCATACTCCATAGCGTGGCGATCTTGAAGGCGTTCAGCTTCAGTCCGCCCCCGCGGAAACTCCGGTTCGCTGGGGAACCTGGTGTTCCGGCAATGGCCCAGCCACGCATCCACGGCCTGCAATTCCAGATCGACAGCATGGCCGTGGGACGACGAAATGGCGCGAATACGGGAACACCGGGATATTTCAGTTCCGCCTTCCCGTTGACATCCCGCGGCGGGATCGAGCCACCCAAAACGCTCTGTGGCGTGCGGCCGATGTCAATCGGACAAGTGCAGCCCAGGTGCGTTCCAGATGCGGTCCTGGCCCCGCGGGTACGCACCGTTACCCTGGGATTGACATCCATTTTTTGACGGCACCTGCCGTCAAAAAATAGAGCAGGAGAATGGAGAAAGGAGAGAGGAGACTCTCGACTTTCTTCAGGCTCCTGCGGTCTCCTCTCCACTTTCTACTCTCTCACCCGCACGCGCTGGCTCCACTTCCCACCTCTCACCTCTCACCTCTCACCTCGAAGCGCCATCGGGTTTGGCTGGGGCCCCCGCTTCCTCACGGGCGCGGCTCGATGGTCGCGTTTGCAGCGCACTTCACCCGCGGACTGCCGTCCGGCGGCTCAATTGCTCTTACCGCGGGATTGACATCCCCCGCACGCCCTGTGACGGGGGACGCAGTCCGAACGACTGGCGGTGTTCTTACCACCGTTTCGTCATCCCAGGGGGGCCGTCGTCCATCTGCACGGGGTCCAGTGCCGAACTCTTGAAGACTGTCGGCACGCCACGTGGGAGGATCGCTCTGCGCGCCAACGATCCCTCCATGGAAACATTGCTGTGCAGAGGAACTTCCACGAGAATAGTTGCGTTCCGGCGAATGCGATTGAAGGTGCTTCCGCCAATCTTGTCGGCAGCGTCATGACGGAACAGCGCGTCACTGGCCGCCTTCCATACACCCCCCGGCGAACAATCATGCAGCGATTCCTGACGTTCCTCCCGGTTCTGCTCCTGACCCCGGCCCTGCTCAACGCCGCCGATCCAACCGCCGCTGAATTTCGCGTGTGGTCTGTCGATGCCAGCTTTCAACCTCCGGAAGTGATTGTGCAGCATGATCCGCAGTCCACCACCGGCATCGACTGGAACGTCGCTGTTGAGCGGCCGTGGTATGAGCAGTCGGATGCCAGACGCATAGCTGACGCCGCAGGATTTCTGGTGGAGGGGATCGAGCGGATGACGGCCTGCCGGCTCACCGTTCGCAGCTCGAATGATCTCACCCGCGGAATCATCCTGACCACGCTTTCCGGCGCGAGCGCGGACATCCGCAGCGACCCGGCTGTCCTCAAGGCCCTGCAGAACGACGGCCGCGATCCGTACAACCACAATGAAGCCTGGTTCATTCGCAGCGAACCCCGGCGATTGCTGATTGTCGCCAACACTGTTTCCGGGCTGGTGTGCGCCGTCCCTGAAGTGCTGGAATCCGTCGGCTACGAAGTGCTTGCCATGGGACCCAACTGGGTCCACGTGCCTGCAGGCTATCAGCAGCAACTGTCGTTTCGTCTGTGTCGCAGTGGGCGACCGTCCTATTACATTCGCGGGTTGTCACCGACCAGCGGACAAAGTTATGGTGTTGGCACAATCCTCGACGCGAAACTCCTGCACCAGCCCACAACCACTCCAGCCGACACCGCGAGGATCGAAGTCACACGACCATCTGATGAGACCGTCGACACCTCATGGTCCCGCTGGGCCATCGGACGTCGCCTGCGGACTCAATCGATGCCTGGATTCCCGGGACACGCCATGCAGTCCCATCACCGGGCCCTGATCGCCCACATCCGCGCGACGGGCGATCCGGCAGGGTTTCTGGGCACGGTGCTCCTGGGAGACGATGCGGAGCGGCCAGCAGCCACCGATGCGAATCGCGGCAGTCTGTGGATCAACCGCACCTCGTCCGCACCGCCTGCCGCAAGGCCCGCCTTTGACGGCGTCTATCTCAGTGACGGCCGTGAATGGCGGCCAGCCAATCTCGAAGAAGTGGGACTCAATCTGGACCTTTCCGTCCCCGTTGTCCGACAGATCATCCTTGATGCGTTCCTTGACGCATCTGAACGCCACTTTCGCCAGTCGCCGGATGAACTGTTCGTGTTTGGTACGGATCCGGAAGACGGAGGTGGCTACGCAGATCTGGCCAGGTGGATGCGGAATCCGAACTGGTATCCTGAGGTTCTGGCCGCCGCCGGTCGAACGTTCGGTCGCCCGTACCTCCTGCATGGCATGTACGGTCTGGATCAGCCAAAGGAGATCTGGGATGCAGCGGCGCCAGGGGACACTGTGTTCGGGCTGAACAACTGGCTGCTGGCAGAATACGACGCGTGGCTGGCGGCGCGGCCACCGGGAGAACAGGTGACGTCGACCGGCCGACTGAAACGCGATGCTGTTCGCTGCAGTCTCTACAGCTACAACTATCACGATGTCCCTCCCAATTTCAATCCGGATCCCCGGATTCGCGTGATGATCGCCAGTTACCCCAAGCATCGCGGACGCGGCAAATGGAAGCAACTGGCGACTCAGACCGATCTGGCCCGGGCGTTTCAGACCCTGCTGCCGCGGGAACCATCCGGCGATTACTGGATTATCAGTTTGTCCTTTTTCCAGGACCGCACAGTTGATGCACTTGCTCCGGCCTGGGACGCTTCCCCTGAATTCCTGGTTCGGCGTCAGCAGGAGCATTTTGCGGCGGGCTTTCGGGCGCTGAGTGCGGAGACGGATTTCAACTTTGGCCGACTGGGCCTCGGGTACTATCTGCTCTCGCAGGTGCTGCTGAACACCCAACTGACAGCCACCGAACTGCACGCCCTCCGCGATCGCTGGCTGCAGCGCGCGTTTGGATCGGGCTGGACGGCCATGAAGGACTACTACGATTACCTGCTGACAGCCAACTACCCTGTGAATTCACCCTCGGCATGGGCTCGCGCCGTGAGATTCATCGAGGCCGCTGATCAGCTCATCGACCCCGCCAGCGAACCCGCCGCACAGCGCCGCCTTGATGACATCAAACAGTACTGGTACTTCTATTTTCTCGTCGACTCAAAACAGGATCACCCCGGTTCCACCGCCATGCGGGAACTCTTCTGGAAAGGCCAGATGTCCTACGCAAATGCTTCACACATGATCGCCCGCACGATCTTCAGCACCAGCAGTGCTGCTGAGGCCGCCAGCCGCTTCGCGGAACAGCCCGCACATTTCACCGCAGCCGAAACGGCAAAATGGTGGCCGCTGGTGCTTGAGCACTGGCCCGTCGTGGACGTCTCCCGCTTCGCAGACGCCACACTCCACAACGGTCAGTCCGCTCGCGATTTCGACCTCCACGATCTGGTGGCCGTTGCTGAATTTGGCGCGGCCCCCGTTCCACAGGCGTTTCTTTACAATGCCGGCTACCAGAAACCTCCGACATTCCTGACCGTGGCGTCAGCAGCCGGTGAAGAAATTGGCTTTCACCTGTACTGGCCCGCCGATCCCACAGGCAAAGACGGCTACTATCTCGCGCGGGACCTGCCCTGCGGCATCAGTCTCCGCAATCCTCAGACGCACACCTGGGAATCGCTCGTGGACCGCACCGTGTTCAAACAGCCGTCGAAGGAAATTCAGCTTCCCCCCGACAACCGTCTGCACCATCTGGCAACCGTCCGGTTCCTGGCCCCCACGGCCGGCACTTATCGCTTTGAAATCGGCTACGGCGGAAATCTGGCTTTTCTTACCGATTTGGGCTTTGATCCCCGAACCAGTACGCACACCGGCGGACGCACCTTCACCTTTGACTGCACCGCAGAGGCGCTCACGCAGACTCCAGCGTATCTCTATCTCCCGAAAGACACAAAAACGCTGGACTTCGAGGTCTGGGACAGCTACGGCGTCAAAACACTGACGCTCTACAGCCGCCCCGCAGGTCCCTCCAAACCCGGCTCGCTCGTACCCCAGCCAGCTCAGCTCTCCCGTTCAATTGACATCGGCAGTCGCGGAACCCACCGGATTGATCTGCAGCCCCATGAGACCGGCACCCTTGCCACCATCTCCGGAAATGGTTTCGCCTTTCCGTATGTGTATTCGGTCCCCCTGCTCTGGGCCAAATCGCCAGCTCAGCTGCTGGTTCCGCGCGGCGTGGCAACAGCGGATGGACTCACAATTCGCTGAAGGAATTCCGCGATGATTTTCGCAGCATCAGGCCTTGCCGCATCGCGAGCCGCGATGGCCATCTGAGTCAGGCGACTTTCACTGTGGCTGATCTCCCTGATCTGTCGGCCCAGCTGCATCGCTCCGGCAGCAGTGCCGGCGGTTTCGTCCACAACCACAGCAGCGCCCGTGCTGGCCAGGTATTCTGCGTTCCCTCGCTGATGACCGTCGGCGGCCGTCGACAGGGGAATCAGAATTGACGGAACCCCCGCACAGGCCAGCTCAGCCAGTGACACCGCTCCCGCACGACTGACGGCCAGACCTGCTTCCCGAAGCAGCCGGGGAAGATCCGGAAGAAATTCAACCACATCCGCCGGCAGTCGCGATTTCAGATAAAAATCCGTCAGCGCAGCCCTGTCCGCCACCCCCGTCTGGTGCAGAATTCTCCAGTCGCCCGGCAGAAGACAGCCGTCGCCAAACGCCTGCTGCACAAGCGAATTCAGATTTGCTGCGCCCTGACTGCCACCGATCACCAGCAGCGTGCGACGACTTCCGCCCGGCGGCAGCGACTCGCGTGCGATCCCAGCCACTTCGGAACGCACAGGCACACCAGAGTGTTCCATCCGGATCCGCAGCTTCGCCTGCATGCTGTCGGCCAGGGGCAGACCCGTGAACAGACAGTCAGCCAGGCTGGCAAGCTGCCGC
Source organism: Planctomycetota bacterium (assembly GCA_046074585.1). Classification (GTDB taxonomy): domain Bacteria; phylum Planctomycetota; class Planctomycetia; order Planctomycetales; family Planctomycetaceae; genus SXXK01. The sequence continues at coordinate 14,436 of JBJTOM010000174.1, forward strand.
GTCGCTCGGCCAGGGATGGTGTTCGCTTCAAGGAGTACTGTGGGGATTGCAAGCCGACGGGCTGCAAGAATCCCCGGAATCGATGCGAACGCCCCCAGCCCCACCACCACCGCCGGCTGCTGCTGGCGGAAACGCCGGATCAACCACTGCCGAACACGCAGGATCTCGAACAGCCCCTGAAGCTGACGTTTCGGAAACGGGCCTCGGGGAATTGACACGAGCGGGTGCCAGGCCAGTTCCGGTATTCGGCTGGCCGCCAGCTCCAGCATGCGACGGTCCACAGGGCGATCGCTGCAGAACACCACAGCCGTGAAGTCCGGCAGGAGCCTCTGCAGTTGCTGCATGATGGCAATCGCAGGGGACAGATGGCCTCCCGATCCACCCCCGCAAAATACAATCGTCGGTCGGCTCATTCCGCCCCTGCCGGGAAGAGCGACTTTCGGCAGACCGTCACCACAGACCACAGCGTTTCAGGGATCCACATATTCGCTGACTCCGTCCTGTGAGATCAGCAGCAGCCGTTGTGTGAGGGGGTGGTGCATGGTCGCGTGATCTTCGCGGACGCGTTGTCGCACCTGATCGATGAGTGCCGTTTGCCTGAGCGAGACGCAGACGAAGAAATCACGGTTGGGGAGCCCGATCACCAGCTGGGGGCCGAAGAGTTCTCTGAGTCGCTGGTGAAAGGCCGGGTCGAGGATGCGGGAGCAGTTGTAGGCGTCGGGCTGCATGGGCATGAGCATCTGCGGGTTGTCTTCGTCGCCGACGACGGTCATCGAGAGTGGATGCCTGCTGGCGTATTCGCGGAGATTTTCGATCGCGGCTTCGTGCAGGTCATCGGCGGAGACATCCCAGTTTTCGAGCATCTGCTGGTGGATGTAGCGGTAGGAGTCGTCTTCGTCGACAACGTAGCCGATGGACAGTCCGCCAACCCACGGCTGGCGAACGCGTTCGTCCTGACGGGAATCTGTGTCGGGGGCGAGCATTGGCAGGATGCGTTCGCGAACTTCACTGAAGTCCGGCATGAGCTGTGCGGGACTGAGCTCCTGCATGCGGACCAGCGACGTGAGTCCGGGCAGCACGATCCGACGGAACTGATCGGGAGCCTGCAGATACATCCGGTAGAAGTTGGACAACCCCAGTTCACTGTGGCCCAGGCGGACAGAAAATCCGCGAACCGAAGCGGCCTGAAGCAGAGGAAAATATTCCCGGGCCAGACGAACGACCTGCTTTTGAAACGTGTCCGGTGGCCATGCCGGATTGTCAGCCAGGTGCAGAGTGTTGAGCAGGGATTCGCAAAGTCTGATCCGCGTGGGGTCAAGCGGTGTGCGATCGGCCGACTGCGCGGTCGCGAGCACTGTGAGGTCACCGCGACGGAACACCCACAGTCGCCATTCGTAGCGGGCGCGGCGACCAAAAATGCGACTGAGCCAGCAGCCGCTGGGGGCGCGACGAGAAAACCCGCCCCAAACCTCGCTGCAATCGTCGCTGCGGGACCGCGGAAGCTGATGCAGGGCCGTCACCGTGGGAAAGAGAATCGATAAATCCGGCAGCCGACGGGCTGTTTCAGCCGATTCACTTTCATCCCACCAGGCAGCCAGCGACATAATCAGCGGGCCAGGTACGGCCTTGTCCACACGGTCTGACGGAAGGCGAATTTCCATCACCGACTGTGATTGAGTGATCTGCAGCTCTTCGGGCGATCGCAGCCGGAACCAGTTGGCGGGACCGCGCACCGTGACCCAGCCGGTGTCGGAAGAATGCGAAGATGGCGGGTCGGACGGCATCCGGAACACTCCTGCAGAAGCAGCCGCCAGTCTACGCCGTCCCCCCACGGAAATGCAAGACACCGGCACCGCCCATTGGGGAAATTTGCTTCGGCCGGCGTCAGAAGATCAATCAGCAAAGTTCCCCCGCTCCGCCCCTCAACGCACCAAAAAGGCTTGCGTTTCCACAAAAACTAAGCCATCCTTAGCCGCCGAGTCCCAGCCCGCCCACTCCCGCCCTCATCAATCGCCCCCCAAAAAAAGGTCCACCTGCCATGTCCGATCTGCAGTTCAATCGTCGCCAGGCACTGCTCGCAGGCGGACTCGGGGCTCTCAGCATGAACCTGCCAGGCGTGGTCATGGGCAGCGACGATGTCAACGCATCCGGGCAGGCCGTCAGGGCCGAGAAATCCTGTATCTTCGTCCTGCTTTGCGGCGGTCCCAGTCACGTCGACACATGGGATATGAAACCCGAGGCGCCGATCGATTATCGCGGCCCCTATATGCCCATCCACACCCGCGTCCCCGGAATGCTCATCAACGAAATGCATACCGAGCTCGCAAAGCTCACCGACCAGTTCACGCTGATCAACTCCATGACTCACCCCGGATCGATCAGCAATCACTTCGACGCCATGCACAACCTCCTCAGCGGCCAGTCCGGCAAACGCGTCCAGGAAGGCGTGCTCAACGACCAGCCCTACCTCGGTTCCGTCGTGGCCCGCCATAAACCCAGTACCCGCAACTTCGTCTCCAACGCCTGGCTCATCAAATGCGTCGGCCCACCCGTCTTCTGTGCGCCCAACATCGGCATCGGTGGCTATCTCGGCTCGGCCTACGCGCCAGTCTTCATCGGGTCGGCCGACAATCATCCGGCGATGCCCGCTTTCCAGCCGCCAGAGATCTATGCACCGCTGGACGAACTGCGATTCGGCGATCGCCGCTCGCTGCTCGCACAGATCGAATCCAGTCGCTACGACCGTGATAAACAGGTTCGCGACTGGTCCGACCTCCGCGCCCGCACCTATGACGCCATGACTCGCACCGAAGGTCGACAGGCGTTCGAGCTGCACCGGGAACCAGACGCGGTGCGTCAACGCTACGGCATGCATCCGCTCGGACAGAACCTGCTGCTCGCCCGCCGCATGGTACAGGCCGGCGTGCGTTTCATCACCGTCAATGGCTGGGCCGGGCAGGCAGACTATGACAAACAGGGCCCCCCCAGCAGCAGCTGGGATATGCACGGCGGCAACATGGGCATGGGCAATGCCTTCGGTGATGGCTCGTACGGCATGGGCTTCTGCCTCCCCCGACTCGATCAGGCCCTGTCCGCCCTGCTCAGCGACCTCAAGGAAAGTGGCCTGCTGAAGAACACTCTGGTCGTCGTCACCGGCGAATTCGGCCGCACCCCGTATGTGCTCAAACAGGATCCTCCGGGACGCCAGCACTGGCCTCAATGCTTCTCCACCATCCTCGCTGGTGCCGGCATCAAGGGCGGCCAGGTCTACGGCAAGTCCAACCGCTACGGCGAATTTCCGACGCACAACCCCGTTCGCCCCGAAGAACTCGCCGCCACCATCTACCACGCACTCGACATCCCCATCAATAACCCGCTCGAAGCCAACAACGCCCTGCGAACGCTCACCACAGGCAAACCCATCCTCGATCTGTTTGGGTGACTTCGCCTGCCACTTCGGGTCACCACTGTCCCAGCCCTGAAGGTGCGTGATGCTCAACCTTCGCGTTGCCCGTTCGCCTGCTGCCGGTCGCCGTGATCTGCTCACGGCCGCCGCAGGAACCCTCGTCGCCGGCTGGCCCCTGTCAGCCGCACAGCCCGCCGCCATGGGCTCGGCCAGAGCACCGCTGAACCGCGGACGCGCAAAAGCCTGCATCGTGCTGTTCATGTGGGGCGGGCCGGCACAGCAGGACACCTGGGATATGAAGCCCGAAGCCCCGCGCGAATTTCGCGGCCAGTTTCAGCCCATCTCCACAACGATCCCCGGCCTGCAGATCTGTGAACACCTCCCGCGACTGGCCGCTCGTGCCGAAGACCTCTGCGTCATTCGCTCCATGACGCACGACGACGTGAACCACACAACCGCACCCCACTGGCTGCTCACAGGTCGCAAAAGTCCCGGCACAACCGCTATGCCCCTCGATCGCGACTGGCCGTCCTTCGGCGCCGTCCTCAGCCAGCGCGGGCTGGGACACGGACCGCTCCCGCCATTCGTCTCCATGATGCCCGTCGTGCCCAACGGCGCACCGCGATTTGTCGAGGAATCTCATGGTCAGGGAGCCGGCTGGCTCGGAAACGTCTACAACCCCCTCCGCATCGACGCCGATGCCAGTCTCCCGGATTATCAGGTCGGCGAGTTTTCTCTGCAGCCCGGCGTGACAGCGAACCGCCTCGAACAGCGGCGACTTCTGAACTCGGCACTCCAGCCGTCCCTCATCCCGCCCGGCAGCCCTGCAGATGCCATGACAGAACATTACCGCCGCGCATTCGATCTGCTCGGATCCCCCGCCGTCACCGCCGCCTTTGATCTGACCCGCGAACCGCCCGAAGTCCGCGAACGCTACGGCATGAACATCCACGGACAGTCGGTGCTGCAGGCCCGTCGCCTCGTGGAAGCCGGCGTCCCCGTCGTCACCGTGTTCTGGCCCAACGACGGCATCACCAACGTGAGCGTCTATTGGGATACCCATGCGCGGAACTTCATCGATCTCTCCACCCGACTCTGTCCAGTCACCGACCGCGCCTTCGCAGCCCTGCTCGATGATCTCAATGATCGCCGCATGCTCGATGAAACACTCATCCTCTGGACCGGCGAAATGGGGCGCACTCCGCGAGTCGGACAGTCGGTTGTGGGCGGCGCGGGGGCTGCGGCTGACGGTCGTGACCACTGGCCCAAAGTCTTCACCAGCGTCATGGCCGGCGGCGGCATTCGCGGCGGTGCCGTGTATGGGGCCAGTGATCGCTATGCGGCCGAACCGGCCGATCTCCCCGTGTCACCCGCCGATCTGGTCGCCACCGTGTACCACCAACTGGGCGTCGACCCGCATTCCACCATCCACGATCGCCTCGGACGGCCTGTTGCCGTTTGCGAAGGCACCGTACTTCAGGCTCTGCTGCAAGCCTGATCGCAGCCAGGACTGCACGGGATTTGCCCGGCGCCAGTTCCAGGGAGACTTGAACGCACTTATACGGTATCAGGGATGCAGTTCTGGAACCTCGCAATTCCGGTGTTGAGCGGCCGTTTTGGGTGAAGACCGCCGGAATGACATATCTGGCATGTTTCAGCCCGGGGTGAGTGAAAAGGCCTCACACCGGCAATCGCACGGATGTGTGTCCGGCCTGTAAGGCCAGCTCTATCAGCCTCGCATGAAATGCCAGGTCAACGCCTTTCCAGCAAAGAACACATCCGGCTCCCCTCTTCCCTCCCAGGGGAGAGCCCTCGCACCGACTCTCGCCCGCGGAGTGCCCTCCAAAGGCCCTGACGTTCCGGCAAAGTATCGCGCCGGGAGCGCGAAGGCGACAGGGAAAGCACATTTGCATTTCAAAACCCAGTCGACGTTCAACCTGCGCGCCCTGGCGTGAGACCAAAAGTCCCGGCAACAACCGACAGCTCGGCTCGACGCCCAATCGGCCCAATCACATCCGCCGCGTCCGCACTCAGCGCGCCCTCTGAGGCTGTTGAAGCAGCATGTGCTCATACAGCAGCTCGGCGATCACCGCGTCCTTCCGGGCAATCTTCTCCTCCAGGGCCGCGACTCTCTTCGCCACTGCCGCCTCCTGCCGGCGGACATTCGAGCTGTTCGGTCGACGACCAAACAACTCCGCACCGCCTTCGAACAACCGCCTCTGCCATTCGGCAAACGTACTCTCAGAAATGTCGTACTGCCGACACACTTCCGACACCGGCAGTCGGTCAACAAAGTGCGCACGGAGAATGGCCGCCTTTTCCTGACCGGTGAACTCACCCCGCGGACCAGCACTGGACATCACAGCAACCCTCCCTGAGATCCCCAAAAGAAACACCCATTCCAGCTCGTGTCAACACCACAAATGCCCCGCTTCCTTCCTTCGACCCGGAATCCCTCCCAGCCCAGCGACTTTCCAGCAGTTCTCGCGAATCCGCCGAAAAGACGGTGTCCCTCACTCGGGAGGGCGAGGCTGGGATGACGAAACGGTGTTAAGGACACTTGAGATCGTCTATCGGATGTCCTGCAGACGCGTCGCCTGGCATCTTGCTGCAGCAACTCTTACCTCACGCAAAGGCGCCAAGGCGCAAAGCTGGAAACGTTGGAAATCTGAACCTTCTGTCCTTCCTTTGCGTCTTTGTGCCTTTGCGAGAGACCAACAGTCCCTGC